>JADLCF010000161.1 GCA_020847315.1 Bryobacterales bacterium
GTCATTGCGATCCTACTGGGGGCGCTGCTCACCGTGGGAACGCTTACTGCGAATGCGGGAACCATTCAGGCTACGGTAGTGAATCTCATTTCTTACGGGCAAGTGGACGTGAGCCTGAATTCCGGAAGCACCTGGTCCGGAGACTATGCAGGAAATATCATGATGAAACGGATCGGAGGCACCTCGGCGATTGAACTGCTGCCCGATCCCGTGAATTTTGTCACTTTCTGTATCGAACCCAGGGAAAACATCTCATTGGGCCAGACCTACACCTGGGAGGTGGAGCCGCTCTCACGAGGCACCACCAGCATTGGGGGCATGGGCACAGTCAAGGCAGAACTGGTGCGCGAGTTGATCGGGCGCGAGTACTCCGTGTGGGGAAGCGCCCTCAGCAATCTCCGTGCCGCGGCCATGCAAGTTGCGATCTGGGAAATCGTGGAAGAGAATTCGGGTTCGTTGAACGTCCAGGACGGCAACATGCGATTCCGGAATGGCTCGCTGGCCACGATGCTCGATGTCGCCCAAACCATGCTGGATGCTCTTGACGGGACGGGACCCAAGCCGCGTTACCTGTACGCTCTCACCAACCCCACGCAGCAGGATATCTTCGGGATGGCAATCCCCAATGGCGTGCCGGATACGGAAACGCCCGAACCGGCCGCGTACGCCATGTTCGGAGTGGGGCTGCTGCTGTTGGGAGCGTTCCGGAGACGGAAGCAGAGCAAGTAGGATTCTGATCCTTCGCCAAACTATCAACCCCTTCCCTCTAATCGGAAACGGGCGGCCCCGCGCATGGGACCGCCCGTTTTTTTCCTCTAATGCGGGACCCGCGCAATGATCTAGCTACCGTCCGCCGGTTACGGCAGGTTCGGATGGCACAACGGCAACGGGACCCAGGCCGAGCGCTTCCACCTTCTCCTTAATCTTGGAGAGATCCCCCACCACCACCCAGGTAATGCTTCCAGGGTGAAGAATCGATTTCGTGGTATCCGCGACACCGGCAGGGGTAAGCGCGCGCACTCTGGATGGATACGTAGCAAAGTAATCGTCCGCCAGCCCATAGGTGACGATGCGCTCCATATCCGTGCCCACGGCGAAGCGGGTCTCCCGCGAACCGGGCAGAGTGAGGGTGAGTGTGCTCTTTGCTTTATCGAGTTCCTCCGCGGAGATCGGGCGATCCCCCACCACGGCCACAAGTTCCTTCTGAATCTCCGCCATCGATTCGCTGGTCTTGTCGGTTTGGACGGAGGTCAGCGCGATAAATGGCCGCTGGTGTTCCGCATCGAGGAACATCGTGCGCGCGCCGTAGCTCCAGTGCTTGTCTTCGCGCAGATTCATATTGATGCGAGAGGTGAACATTCCACCGAGCACGGCATTCAGCGCGTTGATGGCGGGTTCCTGCGGATTGTTCGTGGGCGGAGCGATATGACCGGCAACGATCACGCTCTGTTCGGCGCCAGGTTTATCGATCAGGTAAACTTCCGTCTTGCCGGAGCGCGCCACCGATGGAATCTCCACCTTCGGAACGGCGCCCCGCTTCCATCCGCCGAACAGCGCTTCCAGCTTCGGCCGGATCGCCGCCATGGTGGTATCGCCAACCACCAGCAGCGTGGCGTTGTTTGGTTTGAACCAGGTGTCGTGGAACGCTTTCAGATCCGCCACGCCGATCTTCATGACCGAGGCTTCCGTCCCGTTGCCGCTGTAAGGGTTTCCGTAAGGATGCTTTGCACCATAGAGAAACGCCGGGAACACCCGCAGCGCCGCTGAAGTGGGGCTGGCCTTCTCCCGGCGGATGGCATCAAGTTGCAGTTTCTGCACGCGTGGGAACTCCGTGGCGGAGAACGCGGGCGTCAGGATGACGTCGCTAAACAACTGCAGCGAGGCATCGAGATTCTTCGTGAGAGCGGAAAGGTAAACGCTGACCGAATCGAGATCTGAACCCGTGTTCAGTTCCGCCCCGAGCATAGCCAGCGCGTCACTGAGTTCGAGAGGGCCCTGCTTGCGAGTGCCTTCGTCCAGCATCTGCATGCTGAGTTTCGCCGTGCCGGGCGTCGTGAGGACGTCGGAGGCGTGCCCGGAATTGAGCACCAGGGAGAAATCGACAATCGGCGTCTCATGGCGCTCCGCCAGCATGATCTTCAAGCCATTCGAAAGCTCGGCGCGCTCGAAAACGGGCATCTTGAGTGCCGGGGGTTCGCCCGGAACGGGCAATTTCGAACGATCCACCCCGCTCACGGTCTGGAACTCCGGGAATGGGTGGACTTCGAGGATGTATACGCCATCGGAAAGCCATTGGTTGGCCGCGCGCTTCAGATCGGCCGCAGTCGATTCCCGCACCCACTGGAGGCGGGTCTTGAAGAAATCGGCGCTACCGGCGTAGACCTCGTTCGAGGCCAGGATGTCGCTCTTGCCGCCGAACCCTCCAATGCGCTCAATCCCGCGCACAAAAGCGGCTTCGTTCTGGGTGCGCACGCGCTCGACTTCCTTTTCGGCCGGGCCATTGGCCAGCATCGCGGCCAACTCCTCGCGGAGCGCGGCCTCTACTTTGGCCAGGTCCACGCCGGGGCGGGCGTCGGCCTGCACGATGAACTGGCCGCCGATCTCCTTCAGCCAGACCGAGGCTCTCACGCTGGTGGCGATCTGATCCTGGTAAACGAGCCGCTTGTAGAAGCGCGAGGTCTTTCCGGAGCCGAGTACGTCGGAGAGCAGATCGAGGTGCGTCGCTTCCTTTGACCGGAACTCCGGGATGTTCCACACCATCACGATGCGGGCCTGCGGCACGCGATCTTCCGTGACTTGACGCCGCTCGCCGGTCATCTTGGCCACCCAGGTCTGCTGGTGCGTCACCGGCGGGCCGGCGGGGATGTCACCGAAGTACTTCTCGACCTTGGCCCGGGCTGTCTCGGCATCGATATCTCCGGCAATGGCAATGACGGCATTGGCCGCTCCGTAATACGTCTTGAACCACTCCTTCACATCGTCGAGCGACGCGGCGTTGAGGTCGTCCATGGATCCGATGGTGGTCCAGGAGTACGGGTGCCCCGCCGGATAGGCGTTTGTGGTAATGAATTCAAAGACTTTTCCGTAGGGCTGGTTCTCCCCCTGCCGCTTCTCGTTCTGCACCACGCCGCGCTGCTCATCGAGTTTTGCCTGGTCGATGGCCCCTAGCAGATGGCCCATGCGGTCGCTTTCGAGGAAGAGCACGGTGTCGAGCGCCGGCGTGGGTACGTTCTGGAAATAATTTGTGCGATCCACGTTGGTGGTGCCGTTGAGATCGGTGGCCCCCAACGGGCTTAGCGCCTGGAAGTAATCGTCGTTGAAATTCTCGCTGCCGTTAAACATGAGGTGCTCAAACAGGTGGGCGAACCCCGTCTTGCCGGGCTTCTCATTCTTGGAACCCACGTGATACCACACGTTGACCGCAACAATTGGCGCCTTTCGATCCTCATGTACAAGAAGGGTGAGGCCGTTTTTCAGGACGAATTTTTTGTGAGGGATGTCGATGTCTTTCACTTGTCCCAGTGTAGCGAGAGGGGCGATTGCGACACCGATTGCAAGTATGAGGCTGACGAGCAGGGGCGTTCCGTTCATATTTCTCCCTTTCAGCAGGTGGAATCGGGCATGGTGCGAGTCTCCGGGCAGGCGATCGGCCATCGCTCTAAATTACGTTTTCCGGCCAGAAGAGTTTCAACATCATTACAGCAGAATGCGGCTCCTGGGGCCTGCGAAAGTGGATGCGCGATCACGGATGGAGTGCTTTTTGCGAGATCGACCCTGCAAATCGGGGCAGAAGCTCTGAAATGGACTCGATAAGCTATTTAAGATATGAGAGTATGGAATTAACGGTAGAGTATCAGCGTCGCATTTGAGGCGCTGTGACGAATGCAGATCCGGGAGGTGCTCAAGATCCGTGAAGACTGCCATCGGGAAGATCTACGGCGAAATCCCCGGGGCAGTTCGAAATTGTGTGGGGATGATGGCTTCCGGGCCGATTAACCTGCCGTCGGCCAATGGAATCGCCTGGGCGAGTTCGGGCAGGAATCAGAATGGAGGATTGCGATGCCGGATAACATCATTCAAGTGGCCATCCCGTGGGTGGTTCTGACCTTGATTGTGATTGTGCTTGCCGTTTACAAGAAATCTCTCGACCGCCATTCCGACGAGAGCTTGCACTTCGGTTCCGAGGAGGACAAGCTGGTGAAGGCTCAACTGGTTCAATCTCGCCGCAGCGATCTCGCGGAACGGTGGGGAAAGATCCTCACGATCGTTGTTTTCCTCTACGGAGCCGTGATCGTCGGGATGATCGCATACCACCAGTGGGAGATTGGCACCACCGCCGGTTTCCGGTAGAAGCGCCCACGCGAGAGCCGGGAGAAGGCGAGACTTGGCCTGAAAGCCGCTCCGTGTGCGGGTAGTTGATTCGCGCGCGGGGCCACCCTAATGGCGGAGATTGCTTAATCGCGGAGATTGATCGTGCCGCGGCAGTCCCGCGCGCCACACGCGCAGGGTACCGTCTCCATGTCCTTCTCGAAGCGATAGTCGATCAGCAACTCCTCACCCGGTTCGATCGCACGCTTGGACATGTAAAGGATATGGTTCCGGACGATCCTGGCGGAGATGTTGGGCGCACAGGAGTGGTTGATGAATTCCGCCCCACTGCCGCCCACGGTTCCATCGACGCACCAGTAGCTGTTGAGCGTGAACAAATAGTGCAGGTCGCGCTCCATGCTGCGGCGCTTTGTTTCGCGTCGCGAGATCTTCTCGCCGGTGTACTCGATGACTTTGCGCCCGGCCGGAATGCGCTCGAGCGCGTAGATGCCCCAGCGATGGATTCTCGACGGGCGCGCCTCCAGCCGGTAAGCCGCGAAATTCGTGTCGATCACTGGCCGTGCGCTGCCGTACTCGCGAGAGGCGCTCTCGGGTTTAGCCCCGTTCGACGGGGGTCTTAGCATTCTGGCCATGACGTAGAGACTCTCCAATAGTAATCGGAGCTTGGCCAAACGCAAAGCGGGCGGCCATCGAGGCCGCCCGCTTATCCGAACGATTCGCAATCGTCGCGGCTATGCGCCCTTGGACTGCAACACCTTGATGAGTTCGTCGACGGCGTCGGCGCTGACCTTCAGCATGGCCTTCTCAGCGTCGTTCAGGTTGAGTTCGTAAATCTTCTCGATCCCGTTTGACCCGAGCTTCACGGGCACACCGACAAAGAGGCCATTGTAGCCATACTCGCCTTCGAGCAGGGCGGCACAGGGTACGACCTTCTTCTTGTCTCTCAGGATCGATTCCACCATCTCCACCGCGCCGGCGGCCGGAGCGTAGAAGGCACTACCGGTCTTGAGCAACTTGACGATCTCCGCTCCACCGTTACGGGTGCGGGTGACAATTTCCTCAAGCCGGTCCGCCGGAATCAGGTCCGCGAGCGGAATGCCGGAGACGCTGGAGTAGCGCAGCATCGGAACCATCGTATCCCCATGGCCACCGAGCACCATGGCGACGACGTTCTCCATGGAGACGCCGAGTTCCATCGAGATGAACGTGCGGAATCGGGCGGTATCGAGGATGCCCGCCATGCCGATCACGCGGTTCCGCGAGAAGCCGGTGGCCCGCCAGGCAGTCCAGCACATGGCGTCGAGCGGATTCGTCACGACGATGATAATGGCATTCGGCGAATACTTCGCCACCTGCTCCGAGGCGCCTTTCACGACTTCGTAATTCGCCATCAGCAAGTCGTCGCGGCTCATGCCGGGCTTACGGGGGAACCCGGCGGTGATGACGACAACATCGGAGTTCGCCGTCGGTTCATAATCGTTTGCGCCGGTGAGCGTGCAATCGTAACCCTGAACCGGGCCGGATTGCATCAGGTCAAGCGCCTTTCCTTGGGGTACGCCTTCCATGATGTCCACGATCACGACATCGGCGAGTTCCTTCTCGGCGATCCGCAGGGCGCAAGTCGCGCCAACGTTTCCGCCTCCAACTACTGTTACTTTTTTGCGCATAAGCTTCCTTCCAGGATAAATGTATTGCCCCGCAAGAGGCGGGCGTTTCCCGTAATCCGCGATTCACCCCCGCGACGCAAAACGCACATTCGAGTCCCGGGCTCTATTGCCGGTCGGTCACGCGGGGCAAAATCAGGACCAAACCGTTATTATATCGGACTGGGGAATCCCTTTTCAGCCCCGATCTTGGCGTGCGGCCCGGAAGGGAGATGATACGCTGGAAAGTTCATCCCCGGTACCGATATGTCATTCCGTTCCTTCTTTCTTTTTCTCCCGTGCCTGCTCGTGTCATCGCTCCTCCCGGTCCATGGGGCACTCGCGGCTTCGGCGCCCTCGCCGGTGACGACGTACGAAAGCACACTCGAAATCCCAACTTACGAACACACCGCCCGGGAGACAGAGCCGCCGCTATTCGCGAATTCATCCCTGAAGGGGCTCTACCCATTTACCACCTACCGGATGCCGTTCAAGCCGGATGGCCCCAAGCCGCGGAAGTACCGGGCCATCCACATCGAGAATGAGTACCTGAAACTCACCTATCTGCCGGAACTCGGCGGCCGCATCTTTTCGGTCTACGACAAACTCCGCAAGCGGGAAATGTTCTACCGGAACGACGTCATCAAACCGGCCAGGTACAATCCCCGCAATAGCTGGCACCAATCCGGCATCGAACTCACCGGCCCTTACGACGCGCACATGCTTACGCTCTACGGGGAACCCCATTGGTCAAACAAAGTGATCGCGAACCGCGACGGCAGCATGACACTGGTGCTGGGCGAGCGCGACCCCGTCTATCACATGCGCGTGGATCTCTCGGCGACGCTTTATCCTGGTGTCGCGGCGCTCCAGTTGAGCGTTTTTTGCTACAACACCCGCGAAGGCCGCATGCCGCAGATGTTCTGGCTGAGCGCCGCGCTTCCCGCCACGCCGAAGACCCAGTTCATCTATCCAATGACCCGTACAATCGG
This sequence comes from Bryobacterales bacterium, assembly GCA_020847315.1. Classification (GTDB taxonomy): domain Bacteria; phylum Acidobacteriota; class Terriglobia; order Bryobacterales; family Bryobacteraceae; genus JACTMJ01. The sequence goes on from JADLCF010000161.1 coordinate 6,965, forward strand.
CCACACGACGTCCGAAATCGCCGATTGGCCCATTCACAACGGGGTCGATTACAGTTGGGACCGCAATAACCACGGCATGCTCGGCGTCTTCGGCATCGACATCTACGATAATTTCCAGGGTGCATACCATCACGATCTCGACTACGGTGTGTTCCGTTACGCGGACCGCCGGATCGTGCAGGGTATGAAGATGTGGACGTGGGGCTATGGACCCAACGCGAAATCTTACGAACAGGGCTACACGGATAACGCCGGCCCCTACGTTGAAGTGCAGAGCGGGCGTCACGTCTGGGATGGCCACTACGAATGGGTGCAACCTCACAAGACGGAAAGCTGGAGCGAGTGGTGGATCCCCGTTGCCGGCCTCGGTGGCGTCAC
>JADLCF010000162.1 GCA_020847315.1 Bryobacterales bacterium
ACTGATCCGCCAGCACCTTCATCAAGAGCGGCGTCATCACGGGAGCGATCAATGTGGTGATGGAGGTGATCGTGACCGAAAGCGCCACATTGGCGCCGGCGATATACGCCATTACGTTGGAGGCAATCCCGCTAGGGCAGGAGCCAATCAGGACCACGCCCGCGGCCACCTCCCCTTCAAACCCGAACGCTTTTGCGAGAATAAAGCCGAGCGACGGCATGATGGCGAACTGCGCGACGACGCCAATGGACACGGCTTTGGGCATCTGCAGAGCCCGCTTGAAATCCGCAAGGCTCAACTGCGTGCCGACGCCGAACATGATGATCTGAATGAGCGGCGAGATCAGGCGCGTCAATTTAAAGTCGAACCAGGAATCGAACGCCATGGGGTGGAACATGGAAACGGCGACGGCGGCAAACACCCAGAGCGAGAACGCGTAGGTGCGGACCTCTTTACCGAGGTTCACCCAGAGCGCCGCCATCACCAGGGCGGCGATGATCCAGGCCGATGAAGCCCCCGGGGAAACGAACGCCCAAACCCCCGCGCCCATGCATCCCAAGAGGATGGCGCCCACTCCCAGTGCCTTGCGAAATGAACTCATGTTGGCCCGCCACTTTCAAAAATGGCCCGGACAGCCGTAGCGGCCCGGGCCGGAACAGGATTCTACCTCACACACGCCCGCCTAACTCCAGAGCCGGTCGTTCACCCGCGCCTCATTCCACTCGTCGGTGGGCTCGAAAAAGCCGGGTTCGCGCAGATGCTCCTTCACCACATCGAGCACGACGTCGATGCCGAGACCCGGGCCGGTGGGAATGTTCGCGAACCCGGCCGTATAGAGCGGTTTCGGCACGCCGGTCACCATGTCTTCCCACCAGGGCACGTCCACCGAGTGGTGTTCGAGAGCCACGAAATTCTCCGTGGCGGCGGCGCAATGGAGGTTCGCCATGAAGCAGATCGGCGTGCCCGCGAAGTGCATGGCCATCGCCACGCCGTGCTCCTGCGCCATATCACCGATCTTCTTGGTTTCGAGGATACCCCCGGAACTGGCCAGATCCGGATGGATCATATCCACGGCATGTTTCCGGCAAAGCTCCATGAAGGGTTCCTTCAGGTAAATATCCTCACCGGTAAGGGTGGGGGTATCCACCGCATCGGTAATCTCTTTCCAGAGGTCCGGATACTGCCAGGGAATCATATCCTCAAGCCAGGCGAGGTTGTGCTTTTCGAGCGCCTTGCCGAGGCGAATGCAGGAATTGAGGCCGATATGCCCGAAATGGTCCGCCGCCAGCGGCACTTCCATGCCCACCACGGAGCGCACCTTCCCCACGTATTCCGCCATGAGTTCGATGCCCTTGTCGGTCAATTCCATCCCGGTGAACATGTGCTGCGTCTGGCTGAGTTCGCGGCTGGTGATGCCGAGCGGGCGGCTCACCGTTCCCGGAATGTTTTCGACGAGCCGGACGCCGACATCCATCTTGAGGAAGGTGAAGCCATGGTCCATGCGCCGCTTGAGCCGTTCCGCGAAAACCACCGGGTCCGGGCTCTCCGGAGTATCCGCATAGAGGCGGATCTTGTCGCGAAACTTTCCGCCGAGCATCTGGTAAATGGGAACATTGTAAGCCTTGCCCGCGAGATCCCAGAGCGCCATCTCCACGCCGCAAACGCCCCCGGCCTGCCGCGCCGGGCCGCCGAACTGTTTGATCTTCCGAAAGATCTTGTCGATATTGCAAGGGTTCTCGCCGAGCAGCCGGCTCTTGAGCATCAAAGCGTAACGCTTATCCGCGCCGTCGCGCACCTCGCCCCAGCCGGAAATGCCCTGGTTGGTATCCAGACGCAGGATGGGCACCTGCATGGGAGCATCGCGCATCCAGGCCATGCGCATGTCCGTGATCTTCAGTTCCGAGGGTCTCGAATTCGTGTTCGTGTTCTGCGGATAGGCTTCAAGATCCGCCGTGCCGAGCAAGGCTGCCGTGGCTGCCCCGGCGCCCGCCTTGAACAAGTCGCGTCTTCCAACGAGCTTCTCGATCGCTTTCTTCATCGTCAATCTCCTGTGAAAAATTGCCGGTGTCTTTACCGCGAATCTAGCGCTGGCGCTTCGCCCTCTCCTGGGCGGCGAAGGCTTCGAATTCCCTGGTCATCGCATCGCTCCACTTCGTATCGATCTGGCCGGGCGTATACTTACCCTCACGCAGCATCTGATGGCCCCATTTATCGCGTAATTGCACATTCTCTGAAGTGGTAGCCACCTTCTCCGCCAGGTGTGGGGGAATGAAAGTGAGCCCCTCTGGATCGCTCACCACCACATCTCCGGGCAGGATCGTCGTTTCTCCGATACGGATTGGGACGTTGATGCCGACCATCATCACATCCTTGATCGCCGAGGGATCGACGCCCTTCACGAAGGCGCGAAAACCGTCAATCTCCTGCATGCCGGAAACGTCGCGGACGGAGCCGTTGACGATCAACCCATTCTTCGACTTCGTATAGATCGCGGTGGCCAGGTTGTCCCCCGCGAAGGTGCCGTCCCGGATCTTGCCGAACATATCGACGACCAGCACGTCGCCGGGCTTGAGCGTATCGATCACCCACGAATTCTGGCCCCGGCTCACGCGGCCTTCCTCCGCGCCGACGCGGTTGATCATCTCGTTCATATCCGGGCGCACCGGCATGAACTGCGCGGTAACCACGCGGCCCACCATCCGCTCCGCACTCGGGTTCACCAACTGCCAGTTGCCTTCGAACTGATAGTGATAGCCCTCGCCGCGGAGGACGCCCCATGCTTCTTCCGCTGTCGCGGTCTTCAGGCGCGCAAGGATGTCGTCGGGCACCAGCGGACGGCCGTCGTCCGCGCGGGCGCCGGTCCACTTATGGGTGACGGCGATCCGTTTCTCTTTATCGAACGTACCCAGTTGCGCGAATGCCGCGTGAGCGCCGAGGCCGAGCAGAATCAGGGCGGTCACAACCGGGCATCGCGAATTCCATACGGGAAATCCTCGCATGCGGTTCCTCCTTGAAGGTAGGGTCTAGCGACAACTCACGACGATTCTATATCAAGTGCGGCGGGGAGGGATGCAAACTTTGCGAAGTGGTACTGGAAGTTGGGGATTAGTCGTCCTCGTCGGTCCAGTCCCGCTTCTTGCGGCGTTTGCGGTCGCCGTCAATGAGGTCCGAAATAAAGGTGGGCGGGGCGAGCAGGAGCGCCGTCACCGTGAGGAGAAACGTGAACCAGACAATCATCCAAATTGTCGCTCCATCCATGGGCAGACAGCGATCCTCTCATCTTCAAGCCATTTGGCGAACTGGTTCCGCTTTCCGCATCGCCGGCGCGGAGTGAGCGCTTGCCGTGGCAACCGCGCCGCACAGCCGGACTGCTCCCTCCGATCGTATCAACTCTCCCGTCCAGCCACGCCTTGCGCGCGGCCGCCGGGTGCGCGACGTAGGAATGGAGGTTCTTCTGGTTTGGCCTGAATCACGCCTTCTCTGAGTATGCGTATATACTCAGAGAAGGAGGTGCCTCTTGTCTCAATCGCTATCCGATCTGGAGGCGGCGC
>JADLCF010000163.1 GCA_020847315.1 Bryobacterales bacterium
GCGCACCGCGAAGGGAGCAATTCCTTCGGCAGGGTAAACCCCGCGTGGAGCAAGGCCAAATAGGGGAGGATGAGGCGGCCCGTCTCGCTACCACTCCCGGGTAGGCTGCTGGAGCTTGTCAGCGATGACAAGCCAAGAGGAATGGCTACCGCCCGCGCCCTTGGGTTGCGGGAAACAGAAACCGGCTTATCGTCCGCCGGATCCCTATTTCTTCTAACTCCTTCATTACAGAAGGATTGCCTCATTCCATCGCATCTGCTAAGGTGAAAGATTGGACGAAACGAGATAGGTTTCGGGTTCCTCCCGCCGGATATCTCCGCTCCGTTTCCATCGCAAACCAATTCCAATACTTTGAGGTTCTCAGATGTCCGGGCATAGTAAATGGTCCACGATCAAGCATAAGAAAGCCGCGGCGGATTCCAAGCGCGGCAAGATATTCACTCGTCTCATCAAGGAAATTACGATCGCCGCCCGCTCCGGCGGAGATCCGGATTCGAACGCCCGTTTACGCACCGCCATTGCCGCCGCCAAAGCGGTGAGCATGCCCGCCGAAAACATCAAGCGCGCCACGCTGCGCGGCACCGGGGAACTCGAGGGCGGCGAGATCGATGAAATCACGTTTGAGGGCTATACGCCCGGCGGCGCCGCCATTATGGTCGAAGTGGCCACCGACAACCGGAACCGCACCGTCAGCGAGATCCGCCACATGTTTTCGAAAAACGGCGGCAATCTCGGCGAGGTCGGCAGCGTTGCCTGGATGTTTGACCGGCGCAGTCAGATTCTCGTGGGCGCCGCCGCCATCGCGGAAGACGATCTGATGGAACTCGTGCTCGAAGCCGGCGCGGAAGACGTCCGGGTGGACGGGGAATCGTTCGAAGTACTCTCTCCCATGGAGTCCCACACCGCAGTGCTGGATGCGCTCGAAAAGGCGGGCATCGCCACGGAAAGCAGCCAGATCGCCATGATTCCCAAGAATACGATCGAGCTTGCGGGCAAGGACGCCTCGGCCACGATGAAGATGATGGATCTTCTCGAAGACCACGACGACGTCCAGAACGTCTACTCGAATTTCGATATCGACGACGCCGAAATGGAACGGCTCAATTCCTGATTTCAGCCTCCCACTCGGGGAGTGAACAGGCCATTCATGCGAATTCTGGGGGTCGATTGCGGCTCGGTCCGCACGGGGGTGGGTGTTATCGAAAGCGATGGCAGAGCGCATTCGCTTGTCTACACCGGCACGATTCAAACCAAGCCGTCGCAGCCCTTCGAATCCCGTCTGCAAGCGATCTACGAAGGATTGCTGGGCGTGATCGCCACGCATCAACCCGTTTCCGCGGCGGTCGAGGACATCTTTAGCCATGCCAACGTCCAAAGCGCGCTCAAGCTGGCGCATGTCCGCGGCGTGGCGATGCTCGCGATTGCCCAGTCCGGGATTCCCTGTAACGAATACAGCCCCAACGCCATCAAGTTGAGTGTGGTAGGGTACGGCAAAGCGCAGAAAAACCAGGTACAGCAGATGGTGCAGAATTTGCTGAACCTGCCGGAAGCGCCCGCATCGGAAGACGCCGCCGATGCCTTGGCCGCCGCCATCTGCTGTGCTGCGCACCAGGGCTTTCCGCATACACTCCGCAAACCATGAACTTCAAGCTTGCCGTTGGGTTGCTTCTCGCGCTCGTCTCCATGGCTATGGCCCAACCGGCGGGAGACCGCATCGTCTACCAGAAGGTCTTCCCCGGCAGTAATCCGGAGTTTCAGGAAATTTCGATCGATCGCAGCGGCTCGGCCCGGTACAAGGAGGCAAAGGACGATCCGAATCCCGTCGAGTTCAAAGTCGATGCGCCTCTTGCCACGGAGATCTTCGGGCTCGCTGAATCGCTCGACCATTTCAATCGAAAACTGGAGTCCGGTCTCGCCGTGGCGCGAGTGGGAGAAAAGACGTTCCGATTCGAAGGCAGCACGCCGGGTTCGCAAACGTACAACTATTCGATTGACCCCACCGCTCTGAAACTGCAGGATTACTTCGAAAAGATGGGAGAGTCGCAACGGCTTTTTATCAAGCTCGAGTACACCGTCCGCTTCGATCGCCTTGGGACCTATGATGCTCTGCTGATGATGGACCAGGCGCGTGCGCGCGGGCGCCTCATCGGCGCCGAACATTTCGTTCCGCTCCTCGATAGAATCGTCAAGAACAAGCGGTTCATGAACATTGCCCGCGACCGGGCGGATACCCTGGCTCGCTACATCCGCGAAAGCAGCGCCGCCCCCGCCCCATAGTAGAACGCCGCATCATGAAGCACTTGCCGATTCTCGCCGCCCTCTTCTTTCTGACGCTGCCCATCTGGCCGCAGGACGCCCCCACCGCGCAGGATTCCGCTTCTGCCACATCCGATTCCTCTCCCGCCAAGGACGAGAGCGGCGACACCATCGATCTCGAGGAAGAGGCGCTCCGCGCGGGCGTTCGCGATGCCAACGGCAGCCAGATCGATATTATCCGCGCCCTCGAGAAGCATTTGGCCCGGTTCCCGGAGAGCAAGCGTCGCGAGGAGATTCAGTACGTGCTGCTGAAGTCCGCGATTGACCTCGGCGACGATACGCGCGTGGCCAAGTACGGGGTCCTGTTTCTCGACACCGGGGCGAATGACATGACGGTGATGGACCGCGTGATCCCATTGCTGCTTCGCGACCCATCGGAGACGATGGCGAAGCGCGTGCTGGCCTATGCGAAACGATACGAGACGGCGGCACAGGCTCTTGAGGAGAATCGTCCGGAAGCCATCGGCCTGCTCGCTTCTTGGAAGCAAAAACGTGACCACGCCTTCGCGCGAGCCTTTGTGTTTCAGGCCCGCGCCGAAGGGAACCTGGGCCATCTCGAGGAAGCCTTGAAGCTGGCCCGGCGCAGCTATGACATTGATCCTTCCGCCGAAGCCGCGCGCGAACGGGGCCGCTGGCAGGCGAAGCTTGGCCAGAACGGCGAGGCGCTCGCCAGCTATGCGGATGCGTTCACGATCGAAGACGCCCGGAACGACGCAGCGCATAGGGATCAGGATCTCAGCCGTCTTCGTGAAATCTACGTGGCCAAGAATGGAGCGGAGGCGGGTCTGGGCGATCTCATCCTCGCCGCGCATGACCGCACGCGCGCAGCTATCGCGGCGAAGCGAGCCGAACTCGCCGTCCTCGCTCCCAATGCCAACGCCACGAAACCCGCCGAGTTCGTCCTTGCCGCGCTCGAAGGCAAGCCGCTTTCCCTGGCCTCCCTTCGCGGCAAGGTGGTGGTTCTGGATTTCTGGGCCACTTGGTGCGGCCCATGCCGGATGCAGCATCCCCTTTACGAAGAAGTGAAGCAACGCTTCGCGGAGAACGCCGATGTACGCTTCCTCTCCGTCAACACGGACGAAGACCGCACCGCGGTGAGGCCCTTCCTCCTCGAAAACGACTGGGCGCCGCAAGTATATTTCGAGGATGGGCTCGCCGGAATGTTGCGCATTTCCTCCATCCCGACCACGCTGGTTATCGGCCGGCAGGGGGCGGTCTTCAGCCGGATGAACGGATTCGTTCCGGATACCTTCGTGGATCAGCTATCCAGCCGCGTGAACGAGGCGCTCAAAGAAGCCGACGGCGCGGGAGAGGCATCCGCGGAACGCGGCGATGCGAGCGGCATGCCCGATCTCGAAGCTCCGGCGCGCGCGGAAGATTCCGTCGCGGCGCGTTCCGTCCCCTGACCGGCGCGCTGTGTCCCGCCGCGCGCCGCGGCATTCGGAACACGGCTGCTCAGGTCCCATGGCCATGCTTGGAGAGTTCGATGCCATTGCCGTCGCTGCGCCCCGCCCTCGCTCGATATCGAAACATCTTTGCCGCGGTGCTGCTGGGGATCGTGTTGATCACGGGCCTGCTGCTTGTGTCTTCGAGAGAAACGGCAACCGTATCGGAGAAGCCGCTCCCGGACAACCTGGAAATCGCGGAGAATCCGCTGCTACAATCCCCTGATTCCGAAATCGCCGGCACGCTCAGACTTGCCTTTTCGACCGAAGAACTTCTCGGCAGTGCCGATGCCTCCACGGCAGGCTCACTCGTGTTTGATCGGCTCGGCGACGGAAGGCCCACGCTGCTCATTTGGTCGAGTTCGGGCATTCTCCTCTACGCGGATGGCTTCTCGCCGATTTCCTCTCCTGCGCTTTCTTCGTTCAAAGATGTACATGACGTGAGCGCCGCGGATTTCAACAACGACGGAACGATCGATCTCTGCGTCATCACCGGCCAGGGGGTGACGCTGCTCGCGAACAGGAACGGCAACTCCCCCTCATTCGAAGTTGCCGGCTATTTCAAAGGCCGTTACGCGCAGGCCCTCTGGCTCGACTACGATCACGACAACGATCTTGATCTGATCCTCCTGGGCGCGCGGCCCCTCGTGCTTCGCAATCCGGGGAATGGCAACTTCGCTCCGCAGCCTAAAGCGATTCCCTTTGCATCCGGACGTGCGATTGGGGGCGCGGTCATCCACGCTACGGCGGGTTCGAGAGCCTTCGACTTCATCGTGAGTTATCAGGGGCGCACGGGTGTGCTCTACCAGGATCAAATGGGGGCCAACTATGAGGCGCGAAGTCTTCCGGAGCTTCCCTCCGGCGCCCATCAACTCCGCGCCGGCGATTTCACGGGTGATGGAGCGCCGGATTTTGTCTACCTCCTGGGCCGGAACGCAACCATGGTGGAGAGCCTCGGCCTTTCCTGGAAAGCCTCCAAGACCGTGCCTTCCGATGGTGGCTTCCTCTTCACCGATTTTGCCAACCTGGGCGTTTGGGATTGGATGTCGGGCGGCGTGCTGCTCGCCGGCGAGGATGCCGGCTTTTCGCAATCGCGGGAGATGGCCACGGTATCGGCAACCCAGGCTCTGGTAGCCGCGGATTTCAATCAGGATGGAAAGCTTGATTTCGCCGGCGTGTCAAAGGATGGCTCCATCCTTCGTTACATCAACCAGACCGAGTTGGCGAACTGCTGGCTGCGCATCCGTCTCCGCGGCGTCCGGTCTCCCAGAGCGGCGCAAGGAACGATCGTGAGCATGAAGAACGGATCGCACAGTCAGCAATTCGTGTACGGGGCGGGGCCCCTGCACATGGGAACCGGATCCTCGCCAAAGGTGGATCTCCTCCAACTCAATTGGCCGGATGGCCTCATCCAGTTGGAGCGGAACCTGGAGACGAACAAGGCATACACATTCGAGGAAGCCGCGCCGCTTCCAAGTTCCGGCCAGGCGGACGCTCCTCAGAGCCACACTCCGCCCTCCCTTTCGAAACCTTGATAGAGCTGCCAGGAGGAGAAGTCCATCTCCGATCGCCGCGGCGCCCGGTGCGCATGCCTCCCGTCCCGCCGGAGCTTCGCAATTTCAGATTGCCCTCATGGACGGTTCGAGCGTAGGCCAATTGCATTCCGGGGTCCACCCTGCCAGCGCGGATAGCCACTCCTTACGGCGCTCGCGCAGCGCCGTGAGGCGAGGCGCATGCACGGAATCCCGCACCAGATTCCGGGTCTCGGCCCGGTCCGCCGTGAGATGGAACAACTCCTCGAATGCCGGGTGCTCCCCCAGATAATCGGTGTACTTCCATTCGGTGGTGCGAACCCCCTCGGTCTTGGGAATCCACTCGTGCTCGAACAGGTGCGCGTAGAACCAGTCGGTTCGCCAAGGTACGCGCGGGTGCGCGACGTAGGAATGGAGGTTCTTCTGGTTTGGCCTGAATCACGCCTTCTCTGAGTATGCGTATATACTCAGAGAAGGAGGTGCCTCTTGTCTCAATCGCTATCCGATCTGGAGGCGGCGC
>JADLCF010000164.1 GCA_020847315.1 Bryobacterales bacterium
ATGGCGAACTGCCCAATGGAAATGGCACGAACACGGGCGCGAAGGCGGGTACGCCCATCCAGAACAGTGAGCTTCGGGCAGCCGGTTTGCCGCCCTATGATAACGAGGACTATTCCGAGAACACATATCGGGACGACCTCGGGCTGCCCAATCGGGATTTCTATTGATGTACGGACTGGATATCCTACGAGTTTGCGGACTGAGCCTGTTCCTGCTTAGCCTGCAATCCGGTAACTGCGGGGAGGCGAAACCCATTCCACGGAAGGAAGGAAATGCGATGCAGGTGGATGTGCGAATGAAGGTGAACATCCAGCCAAAGCCGGATTCCCTTGAAATCAGCTACGAGTTCCTCAACCCGAAGGACCAGCCTGTATTGATTTTCGACCGGATGTGGGATCGTGAGAAGAAGGCGCTGGACCCGGAGTGGGCGAACGTGGAGATCCGGGGGACGAAGGCTCTCATCAGCCGATCTCTCTCGAAGAAACCGGACGGGCTTCACTTCGACAATCCTCCCGTGCCTTACGGCCGCGAGGTGGCGCCCGGAAAATCGCTGAGTGGGAAGTTCACCGTGCCGCTGCCGCTCGAAGAGCGATTCGGTTTCTATAACTTCATCCGGCAGACCGGGGAATGGAAGGAGATCCCGGTTACTGAAGTGGCGTTCGCGCTAGGCTGGGCGCTCAAGCCGCAAACCTTTCCGCCGGCAGTGAAGCCGGTGGATGTGGGAGAGGATAAGGGCCTTCTCCTGCTACCCTACGAGATGCTGGAGCCGATCGAGAAGCTCGTGATTTCGCAACCCTTGCGCGTCACGCTTTCCGCGCGGGCCAAGCGGTAGTACGATAAACCAAGGTTCGATCAAGGAGTTGAGGCTCAAACGCGATGTTCCTGCTGGATGTCACCGCTGGGCCCCGGCAAGGGGAACGCATCCGGGTGAAGGATGGCGCCACCGTGACGGTGGGCCGCCTCGTCGCAGCCTCGTTTCCAATTCCCAACGACGCTACTCTTTCGGGCAGTCATTTTTCGATCGCGGTGCAAGGCCACATCTGCCTGGTGAAGGACGGGGGCTCCTCCAACGGGACGTACGTCAACGGGGCGCGCGTCGAACAGGTGGCCGTCCAGCCCGGTTACCGCATTAAGGCGGGGCATTCCGAGTTTCTGGTCTCCTTCCAGCCCTCTTTCGGGAGCTGGATGATTCCGGCCATCCCACCCGGCTGGGCGGAAATCCCCGGACGGGGCATCCAGGCGGCGCAACCAGGGCGTTTCCCCACCAATATTCTGTTTACCGAAGAGGAGCAGGAACTCGAAATCCCCCTGCCCGAATACATCCAGCGCCAGCAGATCATCGTTCGCGAGGCGATTCCGCACGTGCAGTTCGCGCCACCCGCGGAATTAAAATTGCCGGATGCGGAGGGCGCTTTCGCGATGCGGGCTCAGTTCGCGGCCACGGGTGGAGCGCTTGCCCGGCAACGCCAGCTCTATGTTTGCAAGAAGGGCATCGTGGGTATTATTTCGATGACCACCATCGATACCGAAATGCCGCACGTGGATAAGATGTTTGACGCCGTGGTCGCCAAGGCTCAGTTTGAACCGGAAGCGGTGGCGAAGAGCGCGTAGCACTCGCGGGTCAACGCCATTTTTGCCCCGCCGGCTTATCCGGCTCCATCTGCTCCGGAGGATCTACCCGATTGGCGGCCACCCACGCGGCCATTCGCTCCACCACTTCGGGACGCGCCGAGGCAAGGTTGTTGGATTCGGAGGCATCCGCATCCAAATCGTAAAGCTCCCATGGCTTCGACACATCGTTCCGCACAATCTTCCATTTGCCATCCCGATGCGCCTGCATGAAGACGACGTAAGGCGCGAAGTGATCCTTGTTCCACTCCCAGTACATCTTGCGATCTCGTGGTAATCGCGCGGCGCCGGTGAGTTCCGGCAGGAGATTGATGCCGTCCAGGTGCTGAGGAGCTTTCGGCTCAATCCCGGCGATAGCGGCGGCTGTGGGGAAGAAATCCGGGAAATAGATTGGCAGATCCGATTGCGAACCGGCGGCAATGTGGCCGGGCCAGCGTGCGAGAAAAGGAACGCGAAGACCCCCTTCGTACATGGAAGTCTTGCCGCCCCGCAAGCCCGCCGTGGAATCGAGCTCCCCCTGATACTGGGAAGCCGCGCCGTTATCGGAGGAAAAGAAGACCGCGGTGCGCGTATCCACGCCCAGTTCCTTGAGCAAATCCCAAATTTCACCCGCATGCCGGTCAAGCATCGTGACGTAGGCTGCGTAGAGACGAGCATTCCTGCTCCAGGGCTTGTCTTTGTACTTCTGCCAGGCGGGATCGTCTTCCGGGATCTCCAAGCGGCCATGAGGCACGGTCCAGGGAGCATAGCAGAAGAAGGGACGGGCCTTATTCTCGCGCAGGAAACCCTTCATCTCTTCCACAATCCGATAGTGAGAGAACTCGCGTTTGCGGCCGGTTTTCGGATCCGTGGAAGGCACGGGACCCTGCGGGATTTTTCCTTCCGGGAGATCCGGGTAGTAACCCGCGTTCCCGGGAAGGGGAACCTTCTTGCCGGTGTCGATCAGATAATCCGTGTAGTAAAAGTGGGCATGCACCTGGTGATAGTAGCCGAAGAAGCGGGAGAAACCATGCTTCTCCGGGACGCCCGGAGTATCCAGATCGGCAATGCCCCACTTCCCAAACCCGCCGCAGGTGTAGCCATTCGCGCTCAGCAATTGCGCGACGGTGTAGGAATCCGCCTGCAAGGAAACGCCGCCGCTGTTGCGGCGAACGGGCGTATGTCCCATGTGGGTCCCGGTCATGAGCGTGCTGCGGGCAGGCGCGCAAACGGTGCACCCGGAATACGCTCGCGTGAACCGCATGCCTTCCGCCGCCATCCGGTCAAGATTCGGCGTTTCTACCTGCTTGCTTCCGTAGCAGCCGAGATCGAAGCCAAGATCGTCGACGATCAGATAGAGGATGTTCGGGCGCTGGTTTTCGGCCTGCGCCTCTCCCTTCCCGCAACCTACCGTAGCTGCCATGGCAGCGGTGAGGCCGACCTCCAGAAATTTGCGGCGCGGCAATGTGGACATGCACAAACTCCAGTCCGGGAAGCCAAAGCAGCCCACAGGCATTCTATCGCGCCGAGCTGCGGGCGCATGCAGAAAGGGACCGGAGCCAATAGAAACCGCACCGAAGCGAGCATCAAGCGCTCGTCGCGGCGCAGGCGGCGCCTGATCGCGAAGAGACCCGGCCGGAGCCGGCGCGAGGTTCCGCGCACGAAACTCGTTCCAAGAACAGAGCACTGGCGCAAATCGTCTGAAGGGGTAGGGGATGAGTTGGTGGACCTGGAGGGATTCGAACCCTCGACCTCTTCCATGCCATGGAAGCGCGCTCCCAACTGCGCCACAGGCCCGCTCCGGATGCGTCTTGCGACGCGGGGACGTTTCCCAATATACCATGGAACTTCGCCCTTCTCCGGAGCGCGAGGGGTGCGCGACGTAGGAATGGAGGTTCTTCTGGTTTGGCCTGAATCACGCCTTCTCTGAGTATGCGTATATACTCAGAGAAGGAGGTGCCTCTTGTCTCAATCGCTATCCGATCTGGAGGCGGCGC
>JADLCF010000165.1 GCA_020847315.1 Bryobacterales bacterium
ACCCTAAGAGATAATGAGGGCACATGGCAACCCACTTCGGGAAATCGAAAACGAGCGCGACGGCAGTGGAAAGCCCCACCAACGCGGCGGTCAAGCAACTACGCAAGACGCTGCGGCAGGGCGATCTTTTCGCAGGGAAATTCTGGGTGGTTGAGTCGCCGAGACTCTTCGAGGAAGCTCTGCGCAGTGGATTGAACGTGCCCGTGGTCTACGCGGACGCTTCCCGAATCCGGCAGTTCCAGGCTCAGTTTGACGGACGCTTCGAAGGAGAGTGGATTCCTTTGGGAGAGCGGGCGCTCGAATCCCTGGTCTCGGTTGAAACGTCGCAGGGTCTCATAGCGCTGGTCGAACGCCCCACGGTGAAAGAGGAAGGTTTCTTTGGAAAACAGCGGTTGCTCGTCGTTCTCGACCGCATGCAGGACCCCGGCAACGCAGGAACGATTCTGCGCGCGGCGGAAGCCTTCGGCGCCAGTGGTGCTGTATTCCTTTCCGGATGTGTATCTGCCGATAGCCCGAAGCTGCTTCGCGCCTCGGCGGGCTCTCGATTTCGCATCCCGGTGCTCGAAGGGCTGGCCGCCGGGCAATTCGCCGAAATCGCACGCCGGGCAGGGATCCATCTGTTCGCCGCCACGCCCGGCGCAGGACCTGCCTTGCAGGAGCTTCGCTGGCGATTTCCGGCGGCATTGATCGTGGGCAACGAAGGAGCGGGAGTGCAACCCGAACTCATGCGCCAGGCGGAAGTGTTCCGTATCCCCACCCAATCCGTGGAATCGCTCAATGCGGGCATTTCCGCCGCGATTGCGCTATATGCCGCGGCTGGCATCAGGGAAGGAGGCGGGGAGTAATCCCATGAGCCTCTTTGCGAACGCCCTGCCCGGTGGCGAAGAGAACGGCGCACCTCGCCCTCTGGCAGAGCGCATGCGCCCGCGCACGCTCGACGAAGTTGCCGGCCAGAAGCATCTACTCGCGGAGGGGATGCCGCTGCGGCGGCAGATTGAAGCGGACCGCATCGGTTCGCTCATCCTGTGGGGACCTCCAGGGGTGGGCAAGACGACAATCGCACGGTTGATCGCCTCCTACACGAAGGCCGATTTTGTTCCTTTCTCCGCTGTGTTGAGCGGCATCAAGGAAGTGAAAGCCGTAATGGAAGAGGCCGAGCGCAATCGCAAGCTGGGACGTCGCACCGTGCTCTTCATCGATGAGATCCACCGCTTCAACAAGGCGCAGCAGGATGCCTTTCTTCCCTACGTGGAACGGGGCGATATCGTGCTGATCGGCGCCACCACGGAGAACCCCTCCTTTGAAGTAAACTCCGCGCTGCTTTCTCGATCTCGCGTTTACCGGCTGGAATCCCTAAGCGAGGACGACTTGGCGGGGCTGCTCGCCCGGGCGCTCCACGATTCCGAGCGTGGACTTAACGACGCGATCGAGATACCCGGTGAAATGTTGCGGTTCATCGCCGGCCAGTCGAACGGTGATGCGCGCGCCGCCTATAACATTCTGGAGACGCTCTCGGGGGCCACGGGCGCAGGCGTAGTGACGGAAGATACCGTGCGCGGCGTGCTGCAACAACGAAGCCTCTACTACGACAAGCAGGGCGAGGAGCATTTCAATACGGTTTCCGCCCTGCACAAATCCGTGCGCTCCTCTCAGGTGGATGCCGCGGTGTACTGGCTAACCCGAATGCTCGAAGCCGGGGAAGACCGTATGTATCTGGCTCGCAGACTGGCGCGAATGTCGATCGAAGACATCGGCCTTGCGGACCCTCGCGCGATGGAACAGGCGATCGCCGCCATGCAGACCGTGCATTTCCTCGGAGTGCCCGAAGGGGACCAGGCGCTGGTGCAGCTTACGATCTATCTCGCGCTCGCGCAGAAATCGGATGCGGCGTACCGGGCCGCCAACGCCGCGCGCTCGCTCGTCCGCGCGAGTGCTCCTGAGCCCGTGCCTATGCAATTGCGCAACGCCCCCACGCGCAGGATGAAGGAATGGGGCTACGGGGCAAGCTACGAGCATGCCCACGAGAATGCGGACGGCCTGAGCGCCATGGAATGCTTGCCGGAGCGCTTGGCGGGCACGCGCTTCTATTTCCCCACGGGAAGGGGACTGGAGGCGCGGATTGCGGAGCGCATGCGCGAGATCGAAGAATGGCGCGGCGCGCACGGGAACGACGGCGGCAGCATAAAGAAATCCGGGGAACCCGCCGAATGATGGGTTTGAGCGCGGTCGCGCGAAAATGACTTTCGCATCCGGAGTACTACTTTTTCCAGGCGGTGACGGTAATTTCAATCCGTGCGGGGCCAACCAATTCCTTGACTCCCACCGTTGTGCGGGCCGGGCGGGGTTCGGGAAAGTACTTCATATACACGGAATTCATCGCCTGGAACGTGTTTATGTCGGTTAAATGCACTTGGACGGCTACGGCGTCGGCAAAGCGATAGTTTGCGAATTTTAGAATTTTGCCGACATTTTCCAGAGTTTGGGCTACCTCGTCCTCGAATTTTTCGGGGTACGTTCCGTCTGGTTTTCGCCCTACCTGGCCGGAGACGTAGAGCGTGTCGCCGGCGAGAATACCGGGCGAATAGGGCCCGGCAACCGCCACTCCAGCGGGCGTTACGGCCTTTTTGTCCTGGGCTGGAGCGAACAGAGAAAGAAGCAGAACCAGGACGAAAATCTTGGTGGGCAAGCAAAGTGACATGCGGCTAGGATAGCCTATTTCATTGGGAGAAAGTACCGCAACCAGGGCAAACTTCCGTACCATTCGAATTGAACCGAAAGTCCTATTGAATGTTCCCGGTCAATACGGGATGCTGGGAACACCGAACAATCCAATGCTTACCGAACAGACACAAACACGAGCACAGG
>JADLCF010000166.1 GCA_020847315.1 Bryobacterales bacterium
CCGGGGGGTTCACCCCGGTGCGCGTCACGTAATTGAATTCGCTTTCGCGCTGGTTGATGGAGTAACGCTGTTCCAGGTCGCGCCCGCGGTCGCCAATGTAGCTCAAGCGAATCGCGCTGTCCTGGAGAAATTGCTGTTCGAAGGTGACGTGGATCTTCTGAGCGCGGCCATCCTTCCAATTGCGCCCATCCATCAGCAATCCGGATTGGGCATTGGGCGGAAGCGGCACGATGCCGTTGGTATCCACCTGGACTCGTCCCACGAAGTCGTTCTGCGAAGGATTGGTGCGAACACCGTAAGTATCCGTTCCGTCCTGCGCCGCCACCTGATTCTCATAGCGTAGGTTCAGAGGAGGCGTGAGACGCATCGACTGCAGAATCTGTGAAAGCGGCATCGTCCAGAAGTATTCGCCGTAGCTCGCGCGCAGCACGCTGCGGTCGGTGAGCTTGTAGGCGAAGCCGATTCGCGGCCCGAAGTTGTTGTTGTCGGCCCGTACGAGGTTGGATGGAAGTCCAACCGCATCCGCCGTCGTCCACGTCAGGCCACGCTGAGCCCAGGACGCGAGTTGCGATGGCGGGATCCCGGGCAGGTCTTCCATCTTGTGATTGCCAGGCGTAACCACCTGGAAAAGGCTACCGATCGTATTCGGATCCACTTGAACGAAGCGGTTCTGCTTTTCGGTGTACGGTGACCAGCGGTCCCAACGCACGCCAAGATCAAGTGTGAGCCGGTTGCTCACCTTCCAGGTGTCCTGGAGATAGAGGCCGCTCTCAAACTGGCGGAAATAGAAATATCCGCGATTGTTCTGGTTTGAAAGGTAGGTAGGAAGCCCGAGCGCCATCGACGCCATGCCGTCGCCGGTGAACGGCACGGCTTGATCGCCGGCGGGATCGTAAAGAGCGGTCCAGGCAGATTCAAAACCATTGGAGCCTTGCGCCTGCTGGAGTTCGCGGACGTTGTTCTGCTCATATCGCAGTTTGCCGCCCATCTTGAAGGTGTGCTGTCCGGTAACCCAGGTGAGGTTATCTTCAACAACATACCCGGTCAGGTTCTGGTCACTGCGATTGTCGTTATCCCATCCGAAATAGTCCGTGTAGAGCGTGGGCCATCCCAGCGCTCCGAAGGGGTTCGGCAGGCCCAGATCGTTGGCCCAGGCCTTGTTGTCAGCCAAGGTTCCCTGGCTGTTAGTGGTGCGCTGCAAGCCGGCGGTGAATTCGTTCAGCAAGGTGGGCGTGAAGATATGCGTCTCCTGCAATGACACGGAATACAGGCGCACGTCCTGCCGGCGGCTGCCGTAAGCGTCTGCCATTCCGAGAGGCGGCGCGCCGTAGCGTCCACCACTCGTCGAGGAAGACCGGTTGGAGATCGTGTACCGGCCCATCAGCGAATCGCTGTCGGAAAAGCGATGATCGCCACGGCCCGTAAACTTGTAGACATCGTTGATGTTCGGATACACCGCCTCGAAGTTGTCGCCCACGAACGGGTTGATGTTGTTGGTGGGGAGCGGCGTGATGCTGCGCATCTTCTGGTAGAAGGGCGAGATGCGCCCCACAGGAATCTGATTGTTGGTGAACTGCTGGCGAACGCCGGATGCGTTGGTGGTCAGCGGATCATAAACATTGGTCTTGCGGCCCTGCGCATCGAGCAGATTATCGAAGTTCCCCGCCCACATATCGGCGGTGGGAACCGCTTGGCGGTAGAAGGATTCTTCGCGCTGCTTCAAACCCTCAAAAGCGGCAAACCAGAACGTACGGTTGCGGCCATCGTAGAACTTCGGCAGAAACACCGGCCCTCCCGCCGAGAGGCCGTATTCGTTGCGGATCAACTTCGGCGCGGTATTGCCATCCTGGCGTTGACGCGCGCGCAACCCGCCGCCATTATTGCGGTGCGTCATGAATAGACTGCCGTGCATTTCGTTCGTGCCGCTCTTGGTAACCAACGAAACGGTTGCCGGGCGCGAGTATTGCGCTTGCGAGCCCGCGGTCTCGATGCGGAACTCGTTCACGCTATCCAAACCGGGTTGAACCCGGCTCATTCCACCGCCGAAGCGGTCGACAATTGAGACGCCATCGAGCAACATTTCCGCGGAGCCCACCTTCATCCCGTTTACGCGGGGGTTCGCTCCGCCTTCCACGCCCGGCGTGAGGGTGAAGAGGCTCGTGATATCGCGCCCGTTCAGTGGGAGTTGCCGGATGCGTTGCGCATCTTTCACGTCTCCCACTTCGGCGCTTTCGCTGTTGATAATCGGCGCCGCTCCGGTCACTTCCACCACGGTGTCAACGGAGCCCAGCTCCAGCGTGGCGTTCACGACCGCGGTCTGGCCAGTCTGCAGCACCAGCGTCCCGGACCACTGCTTGAATCCCTGGCTTTCAACGGAAACGCGGTAATTGCCCGCCCCCAGGGTAGAGATTGAATAAATGCCTTCCGCCGAGGTTACGGTTCGGCGGGTAAAGTTTGTTTCCACATTCGTGGCCACCACCGTTGCGCCGGGGATGGCTGCTTTACTGGCGTCGTAGACAGTGCCACGGATCGTGGCCGTGCCCTGAGACAACGCCAGAAGAGAAAATGCGACCGTGGCGGCAGCGAGACTGCACCACGAGAAAACGTGTTGAAATTTGAGTAGATGCACTCGGAAAACCTCCATCAAAATGGACCCCAACAGACTCGCTCCGCGGCCACCCTCCCGTCAATTCGCCGGTGGCTCTGAATGGACGAGTCCGTGCTTAGTTTAGGTAATCCGGTTATGGAAAGTCAAGCAGTTTCTTGTCAATAACAAGCAACATCAGTATAGATTTGCCGTTTTCCACGAGTTAGAAATATGATATGTAACACGTCTCCCAGCTAAAAACAGGAGCGTGGAAAACGGAATCTCTGTCCGGCGCGATGGTTGGAGTAATTCTTCCAGACGGGCAGCGGACGGTTGAACTTCGGCTTCCGTACGTCTCACAAGAAACGGACGGAACCCGAACGTCGCTAACCGGTTTGTGCGGCGTGGAGCTTGGCAGCCCTTGAGTTACAACACTTCCCGGGTTGGCCGCAGAATCGTCTATGTGCACCGTCAGAACGCGCGAACTCGTGATTGAACACGGGGCATGCCCCTTGCACGAGGCTCGATCAATCAAGAATTATCGGAAAGGCAGGGCCTAACCCATGTTCCTCTCTCGTACCCTTCCCAGCCTGGCGCTACTCACCTCCGTGGCTTTTGCACAGATTTCCGGCATAGAGGTAACGACCCGCGCGCAGCCCAATTGCTGGCGTGTCGACGCCCTCGTAAAGGACGTCATCCGAGGCGCCGCCACCGATCGCGAGAAGGCCCTCGCCCTCTATCGATTCGGCATGGAGCACATCCTCCATTTCAACGGCCCCGTCGAGCAAGGCGATCTCTATGTCACTGACCCTACAAAGATCATTGGCGTTTACGGTTACGCGCTTTGCGGCAACAACAGCGGCGCAATGAATGCGCTCTACGAAGCCGCGGGCTTGAAGGCTCGCGTGCGATGGCTGAAGTACCACGAAGTCCCGGAAGTCTGGTTCGAGAATCGCTGGAACTATCTCGATTCCGACATGTTCGGCTTTGTGTATCTCGACGACGGGAAAACGATTGCGGGCGTCGACGATCTGATCCGGGACGCAGATCTGTTCGTCCGGCAAAAGAATCCGCCGAAACCCTACTTTCCGTTTGACCAGAAGGCCGACATGGCGAGCGTGTTCCGCAATGCCTTCAACCGCAAGAACTACCACGCCCACCCGGACACCCATCTCATGCGGCTCGGGCTTCGCACGGGAGAATCCGTGCGGATGTTCTACCGGCCCCAAGACCGTTTCTATCTGCGGGAGGGACTTCCCCATGACCTCGGCGTCACGTATCGCGACTATTGGACGCTGGGGCCCGTCCGCAAGGACTCCCTTGCGTTGACGGACGAATCTCCCGCCGCGTACGGCAATGCGCGCTTCGACTATCGCCCGCAGCTTGGATCCGCGACGTTTCGCGCCGAGAATCCGGAGATTCGGGACGTCATCCCGTGCGAAGGCAAGCGGGCCGCGGCGCTCTGCGCGGCGCCGGGCGTCACCGCTTCCATGACGATTGCAGTGGATACCCCATTCCTGATCGCGGGTTTGCAGAACGATCTCTCCAGCCTCGACGATGGCTCCGAGGGGGCCGTCATCTCTGGCCAATCTTGGCGGCTTCGCGAGGAAGACAGCAACGTAATCTACGTCAGCGTGGATCAGGGCAACACATGGCGGGAGGTATGGCGAAACCGGCTGATCGGCGCGATTCCCTTCCGCGTGGATGTAACGCCGCTTGTGGAAGGCTATTCGGGCTACAAAGTAAAGTTCGAATGGACCGATTTCGCCAGGGAAGATCGAAGCGGTATCTCCGATCTCGCCTTCGAGACCTGGACGGAACTCTCCCCTATGGCGCTGCCGCGGCTGGTTGCGGGCGAGAATCAGTTCCACGTCGCCGCGAGCGGAGAAGCAGCCCAAATGCTCAATAGCGCGTGGCACCGGAAACTGAGCCTACCGGGCGAGACCCGCGAGAACCTGGACCTCTATCCGGAAGCACCGTATCTGCGGCCTCGGAGCGCTTCGCGGCCGGGAGTGCTGGAGTTTGGGCTGCCGCTCTCTTCCGCCGCGAAGGAAGTTCGCGTGAGCGTGCTGGCGCGATCCCTCAACGGCGCGAGCCCGCAGGATACGCGCGTGGCGCTTTCCCTCTCGGACGATGGCGGCCTCACATGGAAGCAGCTCGAAACGTTCCGGCCGAACCCGGAGCATGAGGATCCTCGTATGTGGTTCAACCATGTGGTCACCCGAACGTCCTCCATCACGGCGCGGACCCGGCTTCGCGTGGAGGTGGAGCAGGGCGGGTTGGAACAGATTGCAACCTCCGTACTCTCGACGCCATCGGCCGCATCCGGCGATTCCCTCCGCATCACCCACGTTTGGCTCGAAGGGAACACGGAAAGAACGTCGACCAATGACGTTAGACTTGTTCAGGGCAAAGGAGACTACCGGGTGGAGACAGGGACTGGCCGAGTTCGTAACCGGGAATTGCGCATCGAGGCGGTGGCGCGATGAGGGGCCTGCTGCTAGCGGCGGCATGCATCGCCTGGGCCGTTGCCTTCGCCGGAGCACAGTCGCGGCCATTTGAAGATCACGTTCACCCATCCAAGGTCTTTGGCGAGAACCGGAATTACCGGATATTCCTTCCTCCGGGATATGCAACTTCGGCCTCGCGATACCCGGTGATCTACTATTTTCACGGCCACAGCGATCGCTACACCCTGGAGAAGTACGACGACGGCAAAGATACGGTGCCGAAGATCGCACGATTCGTAGCGGCGAATGACGTGATCGTAGTGAGCGTGGATGGGTACGTCGCGCGCGATTACACCGGCTTTTATGGGGGCGCGCCGTGGGATGTGGGCATCAAAGGCGGTGACTTCGATTTCGGCAAGTACTTCCACGAACTGGTTGCGCATATCGATTCCACCTACCGCACGCTCACCGACCGGCGTCACCGCGCCACCTCCGGCCTGAGCATGGGAGGATTCATGAGCCTGTGGATCAGCGCCCGTTACCCCGACCTGATCGGCAGCGCGTCGAGTTTCAACCCGGGGCCCGAATTTTACACCGGCGACAAGGGCTCGCGGATGCTTTGGCGGCCGAAGGATCACGTTGCCAACCACACACACACGATGGTGCGATTGATTCACGCAAGCGGCGATTACATTGGCCAGTATCATGAGGAAACCCGCGATGCCTATGCGCCGAGCGACGTGGATTTCGAGTATCGCCGCGACGAGTATCATCGACACTGGGCGACCTCGATCGGCGAGACCTTCGCATTCCACATGCGCGCCTTCGGCAACTCCGCGCTCGATAACGTCCCCGTGGAATGGAGCCACGATGACCCTTACCATCAGTTCCGCGTTTGGGGCTATGACGTGGAGGCAAAAGGCCCCGGGAAGGCCATGGTGTCTCTCGAGAATGTCAGCCAATGCAGCATGCGGGTGAGCACCAGACAATGGTCGCCCGATGGCCCGTCCGCGGAGCGGACGATCCAGATTCGAACCGCGCCCCTTTACACCGCGGGAAAACCGTACCTTCTGCTCGACCGTAGGTTCGACGGCACGGCTACCGGACGCACGGAATTGCTTGCCGATGCGGATGGGCGGCTCAGCTTCGCGGTAGACGGCGCCGGACATCAGTTGAGTTTTGCCGGACAAGGGTGCGGGGCGGAACCGCCCGTGCTTCTGCCCATTACGAGCAGCGATTTCCTTCGTGCTACGCCAGGGGCGCCCGTCACCCTGCCCCTGAGGATTTACAACCCAAGGAATGTTGCTCAGCGCGATATCAAGCTGAGGATTGAGAGCGACTACCCCACCGTGGCGCCCAATCAAACAGAGATCCGGCTAGGAGAGATCCCCGCGGGTGGTGTCGTCGATGTGAGCACCCGAATCCCATTGACCTTCACCGCCGGGCGCGATGGGTATGCCCGCATTGGGCTGAAGGCGACAATCGGCTACGACGATTGGCTATCGAGCGCCCGCGACTTTTCCCTCCTGGTGGAACCGGACGACATCCAGGCGCCCGCCGCCTTTGAGGTGCTGGATGGCCGCACGCATACCTTCGCGGTATTTCGTCAGAAAGGCAACCAGGGAGGCGGAAGCATCCTACAGCGCACCGTTACCGAAGGCTCCGGCAACGGTAACGGAATTCTCGAGAAAGGAGAAACGGCAACGATCTGGGTGAAACTTCCACAGGGTATTGATCCTTTCGACAAGGAAACGTGGCATCGCGCAAAAGTGCGGTCCAGCTCCCCATACCTCGTGGAGGCGGCGGACATTCAGGAAGAGAAACAGCGGGAATGGACGGGGGCGCAGTCGCGAACCAGTCTGATCAAGTGGAGCGATGAAGCGGCGAGCGGGACGCCGGTCCGATTGGTATTAGATTGTGAATCGCTGAGTTTCCACTACACGCCCGATGTGCGCTATGGCAGCGAGAAGCTGTATCAGGCGATCCAGCTTCATCGCCACCACTTGAACGTCATCGAATTGCGCGTGCCCTAGAAATTCACGCCCAGATCAATCCAATCCACCGAGCCCTGCTTCACCATCGCCATGTGACCCATGATCGCGGTGAGCGCTCCGGTGGCGCCTTCCATGATGCCCGCGGGGTTCGGCGAACCCTTGGTGATGCAATCGTAGAATGCCGTGATGTGGGCGTGCGTGGGTTCCTTCACCTGTGGAGCCAATTGCGTGGGCTTCCCATCCCCGCCGAGCGGATAAAAATTTGTGGAATAGAGAAAATCCACCGCGCCCTTTGTCCCAAACGCGAGCAGATTCTGACTTCCGCCCGGAAACCCTCGCGGTTGAAAGACGTTCTGCGTGAACGACATGATGGCGCCCGACGGATACTCGTAACTGAGCGTGCCGGAATCGAAAATCGTGCGACCGACGGGCTCGTTCGGATGCACCAGCATCGCCCCGTAACCGGAAACGCGGCTCGGATGTTCGCCAACCACCCAGTTGCAGGCATCCAGGTTGTGAACCGACTGTTCGATGAGATACCCGCCCGATTTATTGACGTCAAAATACCAATCGCCCGAAGATCCGTTGTAGGGAAGATCTCCCGTCGCGTGGCGCTGGGCCTTCACCATCACGACCTTTCCCATCACACCCGCACGGATTTTTGCCACCGCCTCATTCAACTGCTTGTAGGAGCGCAACTGCTGCCCGGCAACGAACACCTTGTTGCTCGCCTGAGCGGCAAGCACTAAATCCTGCACTTGCCTTGGAGTTACGCCGATTGGCTTCTCGCAATACACATTCTTCCCGGATTGGAGGGCCGCGATCGCCATCTCTGAATGAAGGTTCGGCGGTGTCGCAACGAACACGGCTTCGATATCCTTGCGATCAATCACCTGGCGCCAGTCCGCGTACGTTTTCGGATTGTCCTTCGCCGCTGCCGTGGCGGCCTTGTCTAGCCGGTCCGGTTTGATATCGCAGATCGCCACCACCTTGGTATTGGGTTGCTCAAGCACCCCGTTGAGCAAATGGGAGCCGCGATTCCCGACGCCGATCACAGCCGTCGGGATCCTGGCGCCGGATCCTCCACTCTGCCCTAGCGCCGATTGGGCCAGCACGGTGTTGGCCGCAACAGCAGATCCCATCAAGAAGGTTCTTCGATTCGAGTTCATGATTTCATCTCCAATGCAAGATCAAGCTGGGCCCGCCTTTGGCCCTGGTTCCGAGAGGTACCTTTCCAATCCGGCCAGGACACTCTCCAAGTATTCCCTTGACCGTCGGGCAAGACGGTCCGTTCCTTCCGCGACGGTCGGCCGCGGAACCAATGGTTCAAAAATGTTCTCGCACGCGAGCGGCATAGTGAGGCCAGTCCGCATCACCGGCAACAGCAGCCGGTAGTGATCGATCTCGCCAAAGCCCGCGCCGCAATCCTGGTCAACCGGAAAATTCCGATGATCCTTGATGGAGAATGCGCGTACATCCTTCCAACAGGCCTGGATGTCCGGTATAGGATCATGATTCTCGTAATCCAGGACATTGCCGGCGTCATAGCACATCCATACGGCCGGATCTGCAACGTCGGCGACAATCTTCGAAATATCAACGCCTGTCGCGGTATTGCCGCCATGCTGTTTGATCACTAGACGCACGCCGGAACCTTTGGCATGCATGGCAGCGGTCTTGAGGTTGCGGATGATGTCCGGATATCCTCCACGCGTCGTCTTTCCGAATACGATGATGTTCTGGATACCGGCGGCCTGAGCCTGGTCAATGCGTTTGCGGTACGCTTCTGCCGCGCCGGGCTCCTCGAAATTCACGGTCGAAAACATCATCACGGGCTCAAGCCCCATGTTGCGGCAGCGCGCGCCCAAGGCTCTCGCCACGGAGGGTGCCGCATCCAGATCCATCGCGGGGCGCTGCTTGCCGTCGCTTTCTCTATGGTTTACTCCCCACGCAACGAACCTGTAGCCCGCGTTCCCGATGCCGGTGAGCGCCCGCTCCAAAGGAAATGGGGAATAGGGCAGTGTCATGCACGCAATCTGAAAGCGCGTCGGCGATCCGCCGTTTGTCTGGCTGGCTGCCGCAGCGGATGCCAGCGCGGACGCTAAGAGAAACTCCCGTCGCTCCATCAGTCCAACTCCTTGATTTCCACATTCCGGTAATGGACCGGCCAGCCTTCCGATTGCAAGCACACATTGCCCTCGGGCGGGAACGCCCCGGTTCCCTGGTTCACCACAACGCCGTTCAGCGTCACGGTAATGGCGCCGTCTTTCGATACGATCTCGTAGCGGTCCCAGGAACCAAACGGAGGGCGATCTTTCACAAACGGCCCGCGCTTGGCGCCGGTAATCTTGCCTCCGCGCACGCCGAACACGCTCCCCGCTTCCCCGAAGTAGCCTTGCACTTCCAGCGAAATCGGCCAGCCATTATCAATCTCACCCGCATGAATAAAGAAGCCGGCGTTAGGCCAGTCATCGCCGCCTTTCTTCGGCTCCCACCCTTCCTGGAATCGCCACTCGGCGCGCATGATGAAATTCTTGTACTTCTTCTTGCTGCGAAGAAATCCATTCGGCTGGCCGGTGGTGGAGATGACCCCGTCCCGATACGTCCAGGCGTCCGGAGGAGTCTTCCCTTCCACCGTCCAATGCTCGGAGATATCTTTCTTCGGCATCAACGACACGAATCCATCCGCGGCCTGCGCCACGAAACAAAAAGACAACAGCACCAGGGCACAGCTCAGGTATCTCAAGAATTCACCCCTTCTCCGCACCACCGGCGGACGAACGTCAACAACGTCTTCGCGGCCTTCACCATCGAATCCAGTTCGACATACTCATCCGCCTGGTGGAGATTGGCGCCGCGGGCGCCCCAGAGGACGGTGGGAATGCCAAACTCGTGGAACACATACATGTCGCAAGGGCCCTCAATTCCCTGGACCGGAGGCACCTCTCCCAATATCGAAACCGCCGTATCGCTAAACTCGCGCACGATCGGTTCCGCCGGATCGATCGCCGATCCCGGCAGCCATCGGATCGGATTCTCCAATATCGGCTTCACCCGGAACGCTTCGGGATGCGCGCCGGTCATCCCATCGAACCACGCGTGGAACTCGCGATCGATTTCCTCCACGGTTTCTCCGGGCATCGCCTGCCAGAACAGTTGCACCCGGCAAACGGTGGGCGTGTTGGGCGGTTCCGAAGTTCCCCACGCCGCCGTGTGGATGCGCGCGATCGTCACCGGAACGGGATTCGCGAGGTGCGCATACATGGGATGGACGCGCACGCCCTCAAGACGCCCTTTCTCCAGGCGGCCGATCTCATTCAGAAAGATTCGCAACTGCTCCGCGACGCCCGCGCTCTCCCCACTCAGGATGCCTCCATTTGGCGCTTGAAAGAGGATGTCCACGGTTCTGCCGCCGCGCTGCGCCGGACAAATCCGCAGGAAACTCGGCTCAGAGATGATAGCCGCGTCGGCAGTGTAGCCCATCAGGCGGCCGGCTAACGTACCGTTCACGCCGCCAAATTCTTCGTCCACCACCGTCTCGATCGTGAGATCGCCCGCCAACCGGACCCCCAAAGTGACCAAGGCCTCAGCCACAAACAAGTTCGTGGCAATCCCGCACTTCATATCCACGGCGCCGCGCCCGTAAAGCCGGTTGCCTTCCACGTGAGCATCAAACGGCGGGAACTTCCACTCGCCCTCTCCTACCGGAACCGTGTCTACATGGCCGGAGAGAATGAGGGATCGTCCGCCGCCCGAACCTTTCCGAACCGCCGCCACGTTGGGGCGCTTCTCATACTCCCGCTTCGGCCAATAGATTGGATGCTCCCGGATCCCGGGGGCATCGGTAGGCAGGTACTGTGTAGGATTCCAGCCGATATTGCGCAAGAACGAAGCCACATACTGTTGGCACGCCCACTCGCTACCCTTGGGTGCGTTGTTCACGGAAGGGAGCCGCACCAGATCCTGGAGAATCGCCACCAGACGATCAGCGTGCAGGTCTGCGTAGGCCTGCAGTTCTACTTCATCCGCCACTTTCATACAATCCCCAAATCTTTCATGGGACGACGAAATCCCTTCGTCATCACCGCCAAATAACAAAGGCCTAGCGCCAGCCAGCCAAACCCAAGCATCTTCGAATGAACACCAAGGTTTGACCAGACGTAAGCGCACACCAAGGCGCCCAATGAGGGGAAGACGAGGTATCGAAACAGATCGAAACCGGCTCGTCTTTTCTCCCTCACGAAGTAATGGCGCACCACGCTCAGGTTCACCATGATGAACCCGACGAAGGCGCCGAAATTCACCAATTCCACGATCAACTGAAAACTGATCAGCAATGCGCCGATGAATGAAATCGCCCCCATCAAATAAATACTGCGCGTTGGGGTGGAATGCACCGGGTCGATGTAACCAAAGATACTCTTCGGCAGAATACCATCCCGCCCCATCCCCAACAGTAGCCGTGATGCACCGGCCTGGCTGGTAACGGAACTGGCGATGGCGGCCACCAGCAGGATGAGCGTCGTGAACCCGAACATGGGCGTGCCGCCGATGATCTCGGATACATCCAGGATCGCGGTTTCCACATTGGGAAAGGGTTTCACCGGCGGCCAAACCACTGCCGCGAGATACGTGATGAGGATACAGAACACCGCCTGCAGCAGGCACACGGTGATCGTAGCGAATCCGATATCGCGCCGAGGGTTTCGCGTATCCTCCGCCAGCGTCGAAACCGCATCGAAACCGAGGTAAGAAAGCGTGCCGATCGCCGCGGCGGTCATCAACGCAGGCAACTCGATGGTCTTGGGGTTCAACACAAGATCCTGCTGGAAGAGCCCGGTGAGCCCCAAGGTTACCATCGCCCACCGGATGGCAAGCGCGACGAATAGCACGGCCGAAATCGTCATCGCGAGCATCAGCCATTTACTGGCGTTGGCGGTCACCCGGATGCCTCGCACGTTCACAAGCGTAATGATGGCCGCAAAAATGAACGCCCATACGGCATACGGAACCGAAGGCACGAGGCGTGTCGCTGTGATCGCCACATAGACCCCGCTCAACAACGGCACCAGCACATAATCCAGCATCATCGACCATCCGGAAAGGAATCCGACATAATCGTGCAGAGCACGCCGGGCATACGTATACGTGGAACCGGCGGATGGAAACGCCGCCGCCATGTGCCCGTAACTTGCGGCCGTGAAAAGCATTGCCACCACCGCCACCATGTACGCCAGAGCCGCATGGCCGCGGGAAACGTCCTGCACAATGCCGAAGACCGGGTAGGCGGCGGTGGGCGTGAGGATGGTGAGCCCGTAGATCACCAGGTCGCTCCGGGACAACACCCGGCGCAATTGCGGCTGAGCCGTCCCGCTTTCGACCGCCGGTGGGTTGAGGGAATCAGACATGCTCTGCATCTCGCTCATGCACGTTTTCCCATGTACCGATACCCATACACCTTCCCTTCCAACCGATTCCACATCGTGAACTTGTCAGGCGCCCGCGGCCGCAAATGCCAAGTCCGAATCATCTACCTGAAGCTCCCGGGAAAGCTGCTCGTAGGAGGAGGATAAAGCAAGATCGGTGGCCCCGAGCAACACCGCCTCTTCTCCCAGTTCCGCCAAGGCGACACTCGATGGCCACGGAATGGTCCGCGCCAGAAACTCCCGAATCTCCGGAAGAACGAACGTAAACACTTCGCCCGACAGTAGCACCACTTCCGGGTCACAGACGAGAGCGTGCTGCGAAACGGCGGTACAGAGGTGGTAGGTAATCTCCCGGGCAATCTCCGCCGCGCGGGCGTCTTCCCCCGCCGCGCCAAAAAGCGCAGCCGTGGGCGACTTTGTTCGAAGATGCCGGCGAAGCGCCGGAACCCCGCGCGCCGCGGCCTTTACAACAGCGGCTATCTTGTCGGAGCCAACCACGTTCTCGAGATAACCGCGAGTGCTCTCTCCGCCGATCGACGAACGGCTGGGAACCAGATGGCCAATCTCACCGGCGGCCCAATGGGAACCGTGGTGGATCTTGCGATCCATGGCAATGGCCGCGCCCAGCCCGACATCCAGCCGAATCAGCACTGCGCTACGAACATGGCGCGCTCCACCCCGATTGATCTCGCCGAGCAAAGCCACGTTCACATCGTTATCCACCAGAACAGCGCACTGGAACTTCCGATGAAGCGGGCCAGCGAGGTCCACCTCTCGCCAGTCAAAAACATTCGCGAGTTCGAGCACCTTCCCGTGCTTGCAATCCACCCGCCCCGGCACACCGATTCCGATTGCCCGCAACCTGGAAGCGGCTGGCTTGCCTCCAACCAGTCTTGAAATCGCCGCGCGGACGCGGGCGATCAATTGGCGAGGTCCTTCCGAGGCGAGCGTGGGCAATTCCTCGAACGCCCTCCGCTCCCCCATCAGATTGGAAATCGCGATTCCAGTCGATACAGGGCCAATTGACACTGCCGCCACGCTGCCTGCCTCCGCGTGGAACGCGAGCATGGTCGGCCGCTTTCCCCCGGTCGCTGGGGCTTCGCCCTCACCCAGTTCAACAACGGTGCCAAGAGCGATCAAGCGCTGCACCTGCTCGGAGACCGTCGGCTTGCTCAATCGGCTCAACTTGGCTAGGGACGCCCTCGAAAGCGGGCCGGATTCGGCGATCAAGTTAAGCAATTGAATGCCGTTGACGTTTCGCATGTCCGGCGCCTTCATGCGCTGGGTCAGCAGAGATGCGACAGGCAATCTCACAGTTAGTTAACTTTCCTTCCCTCGTGGCGTATTGCATCATGCCGGAGCCCATCCCCGCAACCGAAATCTCCAAAATCGGCGTAAAATTGTTGCGAGGTGGGAGATTTCCTCCTAAACTAACGAAACGACCGCTTTCTTCCGAAACCCGGCACGAGAGACGGTTCTGCAATCCACTCCGCTACCAGCGGCGACCAAAGGATAGGGATTCTAAAATGTTGACCTTGGTGTTACTCTCCACGAATCAGTGTGGCGTTCTTGCACGAGTAACATCGATTATCAGCTCCACCTCCGTCAACATACAGAGTTGCTCGGTTTCCCAGCTTCCAGACCTCTCTCTCGCTGTGCTCTCCTTCCAGCTTGAAGCATCTGAAGAGCAGATGCGGGCGATTGAACGGAAAGCCAATCGTCTCGTGCAGGTTCTTGAAGTCGTCTGGAGCGAGAAGGACAAGCCCTTCCGGGAGGTCCATTCCGGGCTCCGGCTGGTCAATGAACTTCGCGGCCAGTGGGATCGGGTTGCTTAGAATGGGCGGGCTCTCCATCCGCAGTACTCCCTGGAGTTTTTCAATGGCATATCGGTTCGCTTTCACGGTATTGATGGGATTGATGATGGCCATGCCCGCCATCTCCGCGGAGCCCGGCGCACCGCAAGGCGCACTGCTTAGCAATCGTGCCTGGCCTCGGGCAACCAACGTGCGCCAATGGACCGAAGATGTCATGCGCATCGAGGGTCTGGAGAAGGCAACGGACACGGCGCAGGCCAAGTCCTTCTTCGTCTGGAACCGCCTCTTCTGCAAGATGGCCGTCGGGGGGATGATCCAGGCCAGCGAGGGCGCGTTCAACCAGGAGCGCTCTGTTCTTGACCCCAACAAGAATCTCTTCGTCTACGGCTGGGGATTTTGCGACACTTGCAGCCGGGCCGCGGAAGCATCCTGGAATGCATACAAGGGAGATCCCCACGCCGCGGAGCGCGTGATCACGCAGCACGACGACGGCGGGTTTCACACCATGTACCGATTGCGGCTGGATGGCACGTACGGCGCGTTTGATCCGCGATACGGCTACTATTTGATAGCGGAAGATACGCCCACTGCCCGCATTCTCGATTGGGCTGAAGTCGGCGTCGACGAGAACCTTCTTCGCAACAAGACCTACAAGAATCGGAGCCGCCCCTATTTTGAGATAGGGCGCATCGAGTGGGAACGCGCGCTTCTGATCAAGCCTACCTACTTCGCCAGCCAGAAGGCATGGGAAGACGCGGGCGCTCCGCACGAATCGGTGTTCGGCGATCCAAAGGAGCCCTTCGGCGCCACGTACCACAATATGGAGTTCCGCCTGCCTCGCGGCACCTCCATCACTCGCTACTGGGATAACACCGCGCGCGAGTTCTACCGGCCCGCCGCGGCCCGCGCCAACCGGGAATTCCCGTTCCTGCCTTCCGGCCGTTTTTACCGGGTGACTGAGACTAGCCACGATGGCAATTGGCCTCGTTTCGATCCAAACTACGCATGGGCCAAGCCCTATCTGGCAACAATACCCAAAGGGGAGGGCTACGACAAAGAGCTTGAGGGTGGCAAGACGATCGGCCAGGCATGGGGCACAATCGAGTATCAGCCGAATCTCGCGCAAGGCGACCTCGCCGATGTGCTGGCAGCGGATTCCACCCTGTCTCTGGCGAAGGCGGCGCCCTTTTTGCGCGCGAAAGACTCCGGTGCGGGCGGCAGCGCCGTTCTCGATTTCTACAGCCCTTACGTGCTCGTGGATGGTGAACTTGATGCGGCATTCGCCGGACCATCCGGCAGCACTACAGTCGAATTGCGAACCCTCACCGCCAAGCCCTGGCCCAGCGACAAGGATCAATGGTCCGAGTGGCAAACCTTACCCGCATCCGATGGGCACTTGAAGATCGAGTTGGGTCGGCCGCGCTTCAATGGCAAGGATGTGAGCATCCATGGAACCTATCGCTTTCAGATTCGCGTGAACGTGAAAGGGGATTCCCAGCGGCGCATCGCCGGACTTTCGGCATTGCGGATGAAGCTGTTTTTCGAAACCGGCATTATGTCGATTCCACCGCTTTTTGCCGGAAACAACGACATGCGTTTCGAGCTTGACAGTGCGAGTCGTCTCCGCGGGCCTGTTACCATTTCCTACGCCTACGACAGCAAGGCCGGCAAGCGCACCCACGAGCAGCGTCTGTTGCCCTCGGATTTCAAGGAGGGCACGGCCAGCTTTACCGTGCGCGTTCCGGACCTTACCCGCTGTAACTCGGTCTCGATTCGCTATTAGGCCGCAAAGAGCCTCCGTCCATTTCACCCTGCGCCAAATCCTCAGGCATTCGCGCATATTTGTTTGACGCGCTGCGCTGCTTCGACCGGAACGCGCCCGCGTCTGCAAGAGCGAAAGGGGAAACGCATGGAATACACCGTCGATGTGCCGTACATCAAGCAGCCGGACCAACGCACCTGCTGGAATGCTTGCTACAAGATGATGCTGGCATACAAGGGGAAAGATCAATCTGCGGCGGATTCCCTTCCTAACGACTCGAAGATGCGGGAGCGCGGCATCCTCGATAGCGAGTTCTCGACCTGCCGGGACAAGCTGGGGCTTACATCCAGCATGTACCAGGCGTTCCAGTCACCGGCAAGCCTCAAGGAGCGATTGGAATGGTACGGGCCGATCTGGGTCTCGGGTTTTTACTGCGACGACAACAAGCACGTCATTGTGGTGCGCGGCATCAAGATTCCCTTCTACGCCAGTTCCAGTGACATCAGCAACTGGCAAGTGTACGTAAACGATCCTTACCGCGCCCTGGCAGGCGCCGAGGGACGGCCGGCCTGGTGGAGCTTTTCCCGTTTCGCGAAGAAGCTCAATGAGGTGCCCTTCGCTTGCCAGCACTGGCAAAATTCAAAGTAGGCGGCGATTGCGTCTACCTTCCGTAGACAAAGCGGCTGCGGCGCGGGTCCGCTCCGCCTTCCAGGATTCCCGGCTTCACGCGGATGAGTGTGGGCGAAGCTCCGTTCGAGAGCGGCCCCTGCACCTGAACACGGTGCCCCATCTCCCGCAGCCGCGCAATCGCCGCCCCCGGAATACGGCTTTCGAGCAGAAGGCGTCCACGCTCGAATTCGTTGCCCGCGAAACTTGCAAAGTAGTGCTTCGATTGAAAGCGCGGGGCCTCCACGGCGCGTTGCGCATCCATTCCGAATTCGATCACATTCAGCAACACCTGGAGCAGTGATTGATCCTGGTTGTCGCCGCCCGGCGTGGAGAACACCATTACCACTTCGCCATCCTTGAGGACCATCGTGGGAGATAGCGTCACCCGCGGGCGCTTTCCCCCCTCGATCCGGTTCGCATGGCCCGGCGCCATCACGAAACTCTGCAGCCGGTTGCTGAGCGGGATCCCCGTGCCGGCCACAATCACCGAGGGCAGCCACGCTCCACTCGGGGTTGCGCTGAAGGCGTTGCCCCAGCGGTCCACCACATTCACGCAAGTGGTGTCCATGTCGAAACTCTTGCCCTTCGAAACGGGAAACACCGGCTCCTTCCCCGGATGGCCGGGGCGGTACTCCATGGACGCCTTGCTCGGATCGATGAGTGCCGCCCGCTGCTTGCCATAGCTCTCGCTGAGCAGCACGCCTTCGGGAATCTGTGAGAACTTGGGATCGCCATAGAAACCGTCCCGATCGGCGAAGGCGAGCTTGAACGCCTCGGTGAGCGTGTGGATATATTCGCCGGAATTGTGGCCCATCGCCCGCAGGTCGAAGTTCTCCAGAATGGCTAGGGTTTCGAGCATCACGGGACCCTGCGTCCAGAAGCCGGGCTTGAGAACTTCGTAGCCCTTGTAGCGATAAACCCGAGGATGGTCGAGATCGGCCTTGAACGCCGCCAGATCGCTGTAGCGGATTAACCCGCCATTAGCCCGAGAAAAGGCGTCGATCTTGCGGGCGATTTCGCCCCGGTAGAAGTAGTCTCGAACCGCCTGAATCTTCTGCTCGCGGGTGCCCTTCGCATTCGCCTCCGCCGCCACCATCGCGCGCAATGTCGCCGCAAGATCCGGCATGCCGAAGAGTTCCCCCGCCCTGGATGGTTGTCCGCCCGGATAGAAGAACGCCCTTGAGGAGGGCCAATTGCGCATCACCCGCCATTCGGCATCCAGCATGTAAGCGAATTCGAAGCCCATCGGAAAGCCTTCGGCGTGTTCGATCGCCGGCGCGGCGATATCCGCGAAGCGGAGGGTACCGAAGTTCTTGAGCGCGAGGAGGATGCCATCCACCACGCCGGGCAAAGGAGCGGAAGAAATTCCATGCGCCGGGATGGGCGCGAGCGTGTCGGTCTCCTCCGGCTCGGTCTCCCATTTCTCGGGCTTCCGCTTCTCAAAAAAATCAACGGTCGCCAGTGCCGGAGCCGTGCCGATGCCGCTTACCACAACCGGGGCTCTGCCCTTGAGCTTGATGATAAACGGCGCTTCGCCTCCCAAGCCGAACCGGCTTTGCTCCACCACCGCCGCGGTCAGAGTGGTGGCGACCCCGGCATCCACGGCGTTGCCGCCCTTATCCAGCATGCGTATGCCGGCCCCCACCTGCAGGTTGTCGCCTGCCGCCACCATATCGTGCGTTCCACGCACCGGCGGGAAGAGTGTAAACTGCGCGAAGAGCAGCGAGCCCAATGCGAGGGCCGCCAGCACACCCATTCCCCGCAAAGCGCGGCCGAGCGGCATGCGCGCGCCTGCTCGCCTACCTGCCTGTCTCATTTACGTATCTCCCGCCGGCGGATTCCACGAGGTTCCTGTACTTTCTCAGCATTTCATACATCACCACCCCGCCTGCCGTGGCGACGTTCAGCGAGTGCTTGAACCCAAGCATGGGAATCCGGACGCAAACATCGCAGGCCGAAAGCAACTCCGCCTTCAATCCGTCCACTTCATTACCAAACAAGACGCAGACGGGGAACTGGGGTTTCCAATCGAACAGATCCACGGCGTGCGCATTGGTTTCGAGCGCAACCAACTGATAGCCTTTCGCGCGCAATTCATTGAGCAAGTCGCGCGGTTGGGCCACATGGCTCCACCGCACCACGCCCTCGGCTCCGAGAGCGGTTTTCGCAACACCGGGTTGTGACGGAAGGGGCGTGATGCCGCAGAGAAAAATGTGCCCGATGGCGGCGGCGTCGGCGGTCCGGAAGAACGCCCCCACGTTGTACATACTGCGAACGTCGTCGAGCATCAGGGAGACCGGAATCTCCCCAAGCGCATCGTAGCGCTCCGCTCCGCGAGTGGCCTGGAAAGGCATGCGTTCGCTCATGGGAGAGATGCCTCCCTTCCCTCCGCAGGTATTTCCAGAATCGGATCGGATGGATACCGGAGGTTGAGCGGGATGGGCCGCGCCTCGTCCGCGCACAGGGGGATGCGGCCATGGGAGTAGTAGCGCAGACCGTACTCAATCGCGCGGTGGCTATTGCCGATACAAAACTCGGAGGCGCGCGGTTCGAGCCGTTCCCACAATCCACGTGAACTCGCTTCCTCACCGAGAGCCCGGAACGCCGTTACCTTCAGGATCGTGACATTCACCGTGGCAATCAACATTGCCGTCATGAGCGCGGCCGTCCGGCGTCGCGATCGCTCGAACAGAAACACGGCGACGGCTCCGGCCACGGAAGGCGCCAGCCACTGCCACGCAATCGCATCGAACTCCGTGCGCCGCAAACCATCCGCAAGCGCCTCGGGAAGTACACTGCCGGCCAGCGCGTAAACGGCGCTCAATAGCACGACGAAACTCAGGATGATGGGCGCTTTCGGCATCCGGGCCAGCGTGAGCCCGAGCAGCGCCGTGAACGCGGGCAGCAAGGGCAGCAGATAACCTGGCAGCTTGTTCGTTGACGCGGAGAAGAACAGGAACCCGAACAGGGCCCATGCCGCGAAATACCGGGCATGCGGATCACGCCAGATTCCTCGCCGGAACAACCCCGCCATCACCGGAACCGCCGGCACCAGCAATCCCAGCAAGACCGGAACGTAGAACCAGAACGGCTGCACATGCTGCAACTCCGGCGAGAAGAAGCGGCTCACATGATGCTTCCAGAAGAATTCGTCCACGAACGCGCTGCCGTTACGGGCGTAACAGAATGCATACCAGGGGATCGATACAATGGCGAACGCGCCGAGCGGCGCCGGCCGCAGCCAATCGGCAATGCGCCGCCACCCGAACGCCAGCAGTGGCGCCGCAAGCACCAAGGGTACAAGTCCCTTGGCAAGGCTCGCCACGGCGAAACATACCGCGGCCCAAGGCAGCAGCCGCTGCTCTCCCCGGAGCGCCCATGGCATCGCCAACAGCATGCCTGCGCTAAAGAACACCGTGAGCGGCAGATCCGTCACCGCGGCATGGCTGAAGCCGAGCCAGCCCACGGAGATCGCCAGCATCACCGTCGCGCCCATCGCGGGGCGCGCGCCCAGCAATCGCTTCAGGCCCAGGTAGTACGACGCAAGAGCCAGAATGCTCAGCAACGCAATCGGAAATCGCGGACCCACGGTATCGCCGAATCCGAGCGCGAAGCCACCGCCGATCAGCCAGTAAAGCAGCGCCGGTTTCTCAAACCAAGGCGCGCCGAAGAGCCGGGGAGTCACCCAATCACCCGATTCGAACATCGCCCGCCCGATGTCGGCATAGCGAGGCTCGTCCGGGCCGATCAACCCCGCGCGGTTCAGGCCGAAAAAGAAAAGCAGATATGCGCAAACACTCAGCAAAAGGAGGGCTAGAATCCGTTGGCGCGCCACTCTCTCTAGTATAGATTTCACCCGAGCTCGCAAGCGGAACGTGGGCATGGAGAGCAATCGTCCGCTGTCTCCGCGTTTCAAGCCTTGGGATCTATACTTAACTCTTTAGCCGCCCTTCGAGGAGAATTCTATGCGCGCCGGGAAGCCTATCCGTCATTTTGCTGCCGCTTTGCTGTTTTCCTTTCTGCTATCCGCGCTCGCCCCAGCGCAGAGCGACTTCGATTCAAAGCTCGAGGAGTTCAACGAGATCGCCGTCAGCAGCGAAATGGTGATGGTCCCGATGCGTGATGGAACCACGCTGGCCACCAACGTCTACTACCCCAAGAACCAGCCCGGCCCCTTTCCGGTAATCTTCGTCAAGACCCCCTACCTGTTCGGCCCCCTCACCGAGAACTCCGTGGAATTTCCCTTGGAGGCGATCAAGCGGGGTTACGCCTACGTGGTGCAGAATGAGCGCGGCCGCTACTATTCCCGGGGCGATTGGGAACTCCTGGGCGATCCGGCCAAGGACGGCTACGATTCCCTCACCTGGCTGGCCGCGCAGAAGTGGTCAAGCGGTAGCGTGGGAACTTACGGTTGCTCCTCCACGGCGGAGTGGCAAATGGAGTTGGCCGCCCAGAATCACCCCGCGCACAAGGCAATGGTCCCAATGGCGGCGGGCGCGGGCATCGGGCGCGTCGGCGAATTCTATGAGCAAGGCAACTGGTACAAGGGCGGGGTTCATCAGACGCTCTTTACCGTCTGGCTCTATGGCGTTCAGCAGAATCTGAGGCCGCAGTTCCCGGATGGGCTGTCTCAAGAGCAGTTGGAGCGCCTGCGAACGATGTATGACCTCGCGCCGAAAATGCCGCCCGTCGATTGGAAGAAGCAACTCCGCAAACTGCCGGCCATCGACTGGCTACGCAGCGCGGGAGCCAACGAAGGCCCCGGCGCGGAACTCATGACGTGGAAGCCCGATGACCCCCGCTGGTACAAGGGCGGTCTCTACCATGACGACCAGGATTTCGGCGTGCCCGCGTTCTGGTTCAATAGTTGGTTCGACGTCAGCCAGGGTCCGAACTTGGCGCTCTTCAACCATATCCGCGAAAAAGCCAGTGACCCCGGAGTGCGTAATGGACAGTACCTGCTGGTCGCGCCCACTCTGCATTGCGCCTTCGGCCGCATCCCCAAGCGCAAAGACCTCATCGTGGGAGAACTCAACGTAGGCCGCGCGCATTTCCCGGTGAATGACCTGGTTTTCGCGTTCTTCGATTACTACCTCAAAGGGGCGAAGAATGCGTTCCCGGAGAAAACTCCGCGCGTGCAGTACTACACCATGGGCAAGAACCAATGGGAGGACTCGAACGCATGGCCACCCAAGGAAGCCGTGCTCACTGAGTTTCACCTGGCCAGCGGAGGCAAGGCGAACAGCCTGTTTGGCGATGGCATCCTCAGCACGGCAGCACCCTCGGGCGCGCCATCCGATGCCTTCATGTATGATCCGATGAACCCCGTTCCCTCGCTCGGCGGAGGCGTTTGCTGCAACGCCGGCGCCTCGCTCGGCGGCAGTTACGATCAACGCGAGATTGAAGCCCGCGCCGACGTGCTCGTCTACACCTCAGCCGCCCTCCCCGAGCCAATGCAGGTTACGGGCAGCGTCTACGCCAGGCTCTTCGTCTCTTCCGACGCCAAGGATACAGACTTCACCGTCAAACTCGTGGACGTCTATCCCGATGGAACGGCCTACAACATCGACGACACCATCCTCCGCGCCCGCTACCGCGAGGGGTATGGCAAGCAGGTCTTCATGGAATCGGGCAAGGTTTACGAATTGAAGCCCACGCCCATGTCAACCAGTTACGAATTCCAGAAGGGCCACCGCATCCGCGTGGAGGTCGCCTCCAGCAAGTTCCCGCAGTACATGCGCAACCTCAACACAGGCGGAAACAATTACGATGAAACCAAGGGAGTGGTCGCGCACAATATCGTCCATCATTCGGCGCAATATCCCTCGAAGATTATTCTGCCGGTGATGCCCAAACACTAAACCGCTATTGCTGTTTCTCCGGGCCGAGCACCGTCTTGCCCTTCACGGGTGCGGCGCTCCCGAAGGTCTCCGGATTCACAAGAACCTCCGTGGAGAACTTGAATGGCTCACCCTGGGGACGGGACCATTCCGCTTCCACGAAGTAGGCGGTAAAGCCCGCAGCCGGTTTCTCCACCCGGCCTACCCAGGTGTTCTCCGCCACGGGTTCGAGCAAAGTGCTCCGGTAAATCGGGCCAGCCGAATCAATGCGGAAATCGTTGTACTTCGGGTTAGTGCCTGCCC
Organism: Bryobacterales bacterium; assembly: GCA_020847315.1. Taxonomy (GTDB): domain Bacteria; phylum Acidobacteriota; class Terriglobia; order Bryobacterales; family Bryobacteraceae; genus JACTMJ01. Next base: position 22,846 of record JADLCF010000166.1, read on the forward strand.
ACAGCCGCACTGCCTTCGGCGAGACGTTGCTCGTGACGCGCAGAGCGCCGTCCGGCTCCACCGTCCAGCGCAGTTCGGGCCGGGGTTGCCCTTCCACCACCGCTTGATAGAACGCCTTGATCGAATCAAACGCGTCGGTTCCCTTAGAGACATTGTGGCCCGCGTTGGGCACATACCGCAGGTGCTTCTCTCCCGGCAGCCCAGGGTAGTAGAAGCGCGAGGATTCCGGACGGAAGAACTGGTCGCCGGACCCGTTCACCATGAACTTCGGCATCGTGTAGCGCGCGCGGTACGCATAAGGATCGACGATGGCCATCATCGCCCGGAACTCGGGATCGTCAATGCGATCCATAATTCCCTCCCGGAAATAGTCGCCCACCGCCGTCGCCCAGAACCCATACTTGCGGTAGTGGTAAACGAAGGCCTTCTCCACATTCAGCGTATCGATCACGATGGGTATCGCGGCCACGACGCGTTTGTCAACCGCCGCCGTGGTCCATGTCGTCCAACCGCGTTTTGAGCCGCCGGCCACCACGAACTTGCCCACGGTTGCGCTACCGCCCTGCTCCGTCGCGGAAAAGGCGGTCACCGTATCCATCGCGCGCACGGCGGCTTTGGTCATCGGCAGCCTCGCCAGCCACTTCGGGTCCTTCGAGCCTTCAAGGTACTGCCGCCAGCCGTAGGCGATCATCTCATCTTCTTTCCTCGGGCCGAAATCGTCGTTCTTAAATACCAGGGGCTGGTTTGGCACCATGCGCAGTTCGGTCACCACGCTCGCGGTCTTCCGAGCGAGATCCGCGTAATCGCGCGATGGCTTGGGAACTTTGCCGTCGTTCGCGCCGCCGGAAATAAAGAGCAATCCCGTTTCGTGCCTCACGTTGGCGGGTGTGTAAATCCAAAGATAGTGCTCCCATTTCGTGCGGTTCACTTCCGCTTCGGTCAGCCACTCCTGCGAGGTCATCCGCAGCAGAGACGCCCGCACGCCATCGCTCGCCTGCGCCTGCACATACTCGTAACGGTATGCGGGGTCGGGCGTCTGAACGTAGACATCGAGCGGAGTCTTCCCGCTCGCCATCGGGGTATCGGGAATTTCCTCCACCCTGGCCGATGCGCCCACGCCAGAAAACGCCATGAACGCAGTGATCGCCACAACCGCAAATAGCCCGATTGGAAGCACTCTTCGCATGAACCGTACCCTCTTGTTGAGACCTCGAATTCCATCTATTCTATGCCAACCCGAGCCGCCCCACGAGGTCTGGATTCGGCGCACCTCCGGCCCTCCTCGCGGCGCCGGTTCTCGATGTGCGGTCACGCCCCAGCAAGTCCCACGGCTCGCGCGGTACGCGCTCGAGTAAACGATTCGCGGCGTCCGAATTCGTGAAGCGTTCCGCCGCCGCATCCCAGTGGAGCTTCTCCCCGGTGCGCAGCGCGATATTCCCAAGGTGGCCTACGTTCGTCGCCCGGTGCGCGGCCTCCGCCGTTGCCACCGGCGCCGCCGCACCCCGGACGGCATCCACGAAATGCATGGCATGCTCGCGCGTCGCATCTCTTGCCGCAACCGCTTTCGCTTCGATGCGCGACGCCGCATTTCCGGGGCCTCCTGGTTCCGGATGAATCTCGAACCCCAGACGCTCTGCGATCATTGTCCCCTTTGTTCCGTAAAACGCCATCCCGTTTGGCATGTCCCTTTCCCCGCGCGCGTTGTAGTAGCGCCACTGCGGCGTCCGGTAGCCTCCCCCGTGACCATTGAAATTCACCCCTTCATAGCTCAGGACAAAGTCCTCGTACTCAAAGGTCGCTTGCAGGAGATCCGGGTTGTCCCCCGCCCCTTCCAGAACCAGCCGCCCGCCCGACGCCGTAATCCGCTTCGGCGCCGCCGCCGCGCCATGCAACCCCATGATCTGATGAAGGCTGTCGAATCGATGCGTGCCGAAATCGGTAATAGTGCCTCCAGCGTAGTCCCGGAACTGCCGGAACTGTCCGAGAAAGCGCCGTTGATTGAAGCGCGCCTTGGGCGCGGGGCCAAGATACATCTCCCAATCGAGCCCGTCCGGGGGCTCGGAATCCGGCACTCTGGAGATGACGCTTGGGTAGAGATTCACGTAGTTCCAAATGCGTACATACTTCACCTCGCCGAGATAACCGCCTTGAACGAGGCTGGCGGCCTGAGCGAAATGTGGCGCGCTGCGGTGCTGTGTGCCCGCGAAGATCAGCCTCCCGGTGCGCTCCATCGCCTCCACGATCTTCCGCCCTTCGGAGATCGAATACGCCAGAGGCTTCTCGACATATACGGCCTTGCCCGCCTCCGCCGCCAGCACCGCGATGGCCGCGTGCCAGTGGTCCGGCGTCGCGACGATCACCGCATCGATCTCCTTGCGGTCGAGCAGACGCCGAAAGTCCTGCACGGCTTCCCCCGCCCCCAACTGGCGCGCCGCGGTTTGCGCGTTCGGCAGGAAGACATCCGCGGCTGCCACAAAGCGGGCGTTGGGGTTCTCCTTGGCGAACCCGGCCACGTATCGGCCGCGCCCGCCGCAACCCAAGAGCGCAAGGTTCACCCTTTCGTTGGCGCCCATCGCCTGAGACGAAGCGAGAGCCGCCGCAAGGAAATTCCGTCGTTGCATGCGGCCCATTCTATACGCGGCGGCGCATCGGCAGAAGCGGCCGTGAAGCAATCTTCAGCCCAATCGAAGCGGCTCGCGCGTCCGCCATTTCCCGCGTGTGAAATCCGGGAAATCCACGGGCTTTCCACCCGATGCTACGGAACGCTCACTCAACGGAATGATGACGCTCCAGGCTGCGGCATCGTAAACATCCTGGTCCGGCTCGGCTCCGGCTCGTATCGCTTTCAGATACCGATGCCACAGCATGGCAGTAATCAGGTCGCCGCCGTGGCCTCGCCGCTCCGCGCCCAGTTTCGCGCGGTCAATCGACTTATACATCTCGTGCGCGTATTGACCGGCATAGTTCGCCAGCGGCTCCCATTCGTGAGGCTTGGGGCTTCGCTCATCGATGTAGACCGATTGCAAGTTCTCCGCGTAATGCCCCTTCGTGCCTTGCACGCGAAACTCCGCCGTATGCGGATGCGGCGTATTCGTATCGAAATGCAGTGTCACGGTGCGTTCGCGTTTCGTCCGGAGCATGGTGACGTTTACGTCGCCCTGCCTCATCGCCATCGTGGCGTAGGCATTCTCCCGCCCGTAGTACAGACGTGCGAAATCATTCAGGCATCGCGCCTTGCTGCTCATGGAAACCAGATGATCGAACTGGTCGCCCCGGTTGATATCGAGCACCCAGGCGAGAGGACCTATGGCGTGCGTCGGATATAGGTTCCCATTGTGGTCGACTGAGTATTGCAGCCGCCAAGGCTCCCGTTCGGGGTCGAATTTGACGAGGCGCAGATCGTGGACGTAGCCTCCCGCGCAATGCAGCAGTTCGCCGAAAACTCCAGCTCGCGCCATGTTCAAGACTTGCAGCAGATCCTCGGAATAGTTCGCCTGTTCGAGCATCATGCAATGCTTGCCGTATTTCTCCGAAGCATCCACCAGCGCCCAGCATTCGTCTTCGGTAAGGCCGGCCGGCACCTCCGTGGTGGCGTGTTTGCCCGCGCGCATCGCTTGCTCGCACACCGGCGCATGCCACTTCCAGCCCGTCGCGCACACAATCACATCCAGATCGTCGCGCTCCAGCATTCGCATCCAGTCCGTCTCGTGCTTGCCGTAAAGTTGCGGCTCCGGCTTGCCGGATTCCGTCACCCAGCGTTTTGCCCGGTAAAGATACGCGTCATTGATATCGCAGATCGCCGGTACTTCGACGCTATCCATGCTCAAGAGAACATCGAGATGCGCGGAACCTCGGTCGCCCGTGCCCACGAACCCGAAGCGCAGGGGGCGCGTCAATCCTTGCGCGGCCATGCCTCGATGCCCAGCCGTCACCGCATCGATTGCGGCCGCGAGCGCGGCGCTTCGCTGTAGCGCCAAATTGCGTTCCATTGTTGCCATGATGTATCTCTCCGCTACCCCAGGCCTATGCCGCCGTTACTCGATCTCGTCCGGGTTGATGCCGGCCCGCCCTTCCCAGCGCCCCCGCGTAAAATCGGGAAAGTCCACGGGAATGGATCGCCCTGCCACGCTTCGCTCGGAGAGTGGAAAAATCGCGCTCCACGCTGCGGCATCGTACACGTCCATGTCCGGCGCGAGCCCGGCCTGTAAACGTTTCACCAGGCGATAGATCAGCATGTAGTCGATGCCGCCATGTGAGCCGGTCGCCGCTTGGCCGCGTTCCCGCCACAGCTTATGTTGGTAGCGGTCTTTGTAGGCAGCCACATCTTCCCACTCATCCCTGGCGCGCCAGTTTTCTCCTTCCGCGCGGAAACTCATCCCGTCGATGAACATCTTGCCCAGCATGGAAGAATAGACGCCCTTGGCGCATTGCAGCCTGGTAATGTGTTCCTTGACGCGCGGTGTACTGGTGTCCAGGTAGAGATGCACCAGCCTGCCTCTCGCGGTCTGAAGAATCGATGTGTTCACGTCGCCAAGGCGATAGTCGGCCTTCGCCCGCCAATCGTCCTTGCCAAACTCCCGCTCGGCATACTCCCGCATCGCGCCGCTGCGCGAACTCATCGAGACCATGGACGTGTAGCGATCTCCCCGGTTGATATCCAGCCACCAGGAAATCGGCCCGATGGGATGCGTGGGATACAGGTTCCCGTTGCGCTTTAGCGTGTGTTCGAGCCGCCAGGGCTCCGCGTTGCTCACAGGGCCCGCTTTGGTGGCGCCGAACTTCACGCTGCGCAGATCGTGCATGTAACCGCCCTCGGCGAAGAGCGGTTCACCGAGCAACCCCTGCCGGAGCATATTCAGCACCATCAGCGTTTCCGGATCGTAGCAATCGTTCTCCATCATCATGCAGTGCTTGCCCGTCTTCTCCGCCGTTTCGACGAGTTCCCAGCACTGTTCCAGCGTGATGGCCGCCGGCACTTCCGTCGCGGCGTGCTTGCCCGCCTTCATCGCGGCAACTGAAATTGGCGTGTGCCACTGCCACGGCGTCGCGTTGATCACCAGGTCCAGATCGTTGCGATCGCAAAGCCGCTCGTAATCCCTCTCTCCCCGCCCATACCCTTCCGGCCGCGGCATCTTCGCATCCGTCACCAGTTTCTGCGCCCTGGCGATGCGCCGTTCGTCGATGTCGGCCACCGCCGTCACGGCGACGTTGTCCATGCGGAGGATCTGCCCCAGCAGATCCGTGCCCCTGCCGCCAACCCCAACCATGCCGATCCGCAGCGTCTTCACCTGCGCATTCGTTTGCGCCGCCGAAAGCGCCAGCGCCGCCGCGCTCGATTGCAACACCCGCCGCCGGGATACATCTCCAACACCAGACACAAAGACCTCCCGAATCTCTATCGCAAAGGAATTGCCAGTATATGAAGCGAGACCGCCGGGCGCAAGGAGCATCCGTTCTATCGCCGGCCGAACAATTGGCGCAAGGAGGCCGTGCTGCTCACGCCCACAAGGATGGCCATGCTGCTTTCCCGCTCACCGTTGCCCCGATGGGTTTTCTGGGTAAATGCGCCGAATTCGAATGCGAGCGTCCGCGTGGGCCGGAGAGTGAGCCCCGCGTAGATTCGGTTCTTCTCGAAAAACCCCTCTCCTCTCTCGCGGGAGTGGAAAAAGAGTTCGTCGTAGAGCCCAAGCAGGAGCACCGGGCGGCCGCCATTGCCGCGCCGCAACGGAATATCGCTCCGCACCAAGTACCGCAACCGTTGCTGGCGGTTCCAACTCCGCTCGAGCCCATCCTTCGCGCCCGTTCCAATAAAGCGATGGTCCGCGCGAATACGGTGGCGCAGCGGAACTTTCCATACTGGCCGCGTGATCGTGATTTGCTCCTGCATCCGGTGCTCCGGATACGAGGCCGGGCTCCAGCGCAGCCCGCCAGGACGGGTCATGAAATAGGCGTAAGCTCCCGCAACCTGAATGCTAGGCGAGACCTGGTAATTCACTCCAGAGCTCGTCACCCACTGCATCCAGTTGGCCTCGTTCATTTGCCGCCAGCTTCCATCGAGGTGCAGACCCCACTTGCCGCTAATCTCGTGGTCCCCACGATAGCTGAACCACTCCGATTGCTGGTGGGCCGGCGTGGGCATCACTTGAGAAACCCCGCTTCGAGCCGCTACTATGAGCACCGCCAGAACGAACAACGAGAACGCGGTTCGCTTCCATCGCATCCAGACTCGAGATCGCGCGATGCGCGCGCATGGAGCACAGGCCACACTCCCGGTGGATCGGACAAATCGCATTGAGGTGGCCATGGATTAGCGAAGCCGCCAGCGGTCCGTCTCGAATTCAGCGGTCGATTCATCCCAGGTGCCGAACTTCCCCGCCATCTGGCCGCCATCCACGAGGAGCGTCGCTCCGGTGATAAAAGAGGCTTCGTCCGAGGCCAGAAACGCCACCGCTTTCGCGACCTCCGCCGCTTCCCCACCCCGGCCTAGCGGTACATGACGAAAGTAAGCCTTCAAGACGTTCGGGCTGTCGAAAGCGGCCTGCGTAAGGCTTGTGCGGATGAGCCCAGGGTTCACCGCATTCACGCGAATCTGCCATGGCCCCAATTCGTTCGCCACGGTGTGCAGCACGCCCAGCACTCCCGCCTTGCTCGCATTGTAGGCAGTCAGGTTTGGCTCGCCGTCGTAGGAATTCGTCGAGGCCATCAGTACGATGGAGCCCCGCCGCTGCGGCTTCATCTTCGCCGCCGCCATTTGCACCGTCCGGAATAGCCCAGTCAAATTCAGAGAAATCGTGCGTTCCCATATCGATGCCGTGATTTCTTCAAGCGGTGCTTCAATGGCCGTGCCGGCATTGGCCACGGCAATATCCAGTTCCGGAATAGCATCGAATGCAGCGCGAAGAGAGTCCGGATCCGTTACATCGGCAACTACGCCCTGAGCACCGAAATCAGCCGCCACGCGTGCAGGTTCCGCCCGCTCGAGGTCGGCTACCCACACCCGCGCCCCGCATGCCGCCAGTTCCCGCGAAACCGCCAGCCCGATCCCGTTTGCCCCACCTGTTACCAGCGCGGTCTTTCCATTCAAATTTACCGGCATTTCCATACTCTAGCGCCTCCCGGCTGCCGTGGTCATGCGCTGCCGCGATGCGGAGCGCTCCCGCACGGATGGGCCGCGCTTCGATACACTGGATTTCACGGTACGTCTCCGCCCTCGCCGGGAGCCGGCATGCCGGTGCAAGTAATGGAACTGAAGCTCATCACCCTCGATATTCCCGACAGCGCGAATCTGATTCTCGGCCAATCGCATTTCATCAAGACAATCGAAGATGTCTATGAAGCCGTCGTGAACACGAACGCTTCCATCCGCTTCGGGGTCGCATTCAATGAAGCCTCCGGACCTTGTCTCATCCGGCACGACGGCAACGACGACGCGCTTCGCGAGGCTGCCGTTGCCGCGGCGCAAGCCATCGGCGCCGGGCACATCTTCGTTCTTTATCTCCGCGACGGCTTCCCCATCAACCTCACCGGCCGCCTTAAGGACGTTCCCGAAGTGGTGCGGCTTTTCTGCGCCACCGCGAACCCCGTCCAGGTAGTCGTGGCGGAATCGGAGCAGGGCCGCGGCGTCCTGGGTGTCATTGACGGAGCCTCTCCCAAAGGGATTGAGGACGAGGCGGGCGCGCAAGCCCGCAAAGATTTTCTGCGTAAAATCGGTTACAAGCGCTAGCCTGTTTTCGCATTAACCGGTAGGGGCAACAGTAGGGTCAAGGGGAACACCCATGGTGTGGCTCTTGACCGGCTCACGCTCTGTAAGCCGGCCGCCGCGGATTCGCCCGGGGGATTCCCTAGGCGCGGCCCCGCTTCCATCAATTAGAGGAGACCCATGTTTGATCAACCCGATCGCCAGTTTGGCTTCAATACCCGCAGCCTCCACGAAGGCCATTCCCCTGACCAGGTGACTCACTCGCGCGCGGTGCCGATTTACCAGACCACCTCGTTCACCTTCGACGACTCCGCTCACGCCGCTAATCTTTTCGCGCTGAAGCAGTTCGGCAACATCTACACGCGCATCATGAACCCCACCACGGACGTGCTCGAGCAGCGCGTGGCCGCGCTCGAGGGCGGCGTGGCGGCCCTCGCCACCGCGTCGGGGCAATCCGCGCAACTGCTTGCCATCACGAATATCTGCGATTCCGGCGATGAGGTTGTCGCGGCCAGCACCCTCTATGGCGGCACCTTCACGCAATTCGATGTCTCGTTCCGCAAGCTCGGCATCAATGTGATCTTCGTGGATCCGGACGATCCGGAAAATTTCCGCAAGGCGATCACACCCAAGACCAAGCTCATCTTCGGTGAAAGCATCTCCAACCCTCGGGGTAGCGTTCTCGATATCGAGGCGGTCGCGCGCATTGCCCATGAGCACAACATTCCATTGCTCGTGGATAACACGTTCGCCAGCCCCTATCTGTGCAACCCCATCGCGCACGGCGCCGACATCGTGCTGCATTCGCTCACCAAGTTCATCGGCGGTCATGGCAACAGCATCGGCGGCATCATCGTCGATTCCGGAAAGTTCCCCTGGGCTCAGGGAAATTTCCCCGGCATCAATGAGCCATCAGCTTCCTATCACGGCATGAAGTTCGGCGAGACCTTTGGACCGATCGCCTACATCATCAAGGCGCGGGTCGAAGGGCTGCGCGATCTCGGCCCCTGCCTCAGCCCCTTCAATGCGTTCCTCTTCCTGCAAGGGATTGAGACGCTCGGCCCACGCATGGAACGCCACATCGCCAACGCTCTCGCCGTGGCCAAACACCTTCAGGGACACCCTGGCGTCACCTGGGTGAAGTACCCGTCACTCCCTTCGAGCCCCTACTACACGCTGGCCCAGAAGTATCTTCCCAAGGGCGCGAGTTCCGTGTTCACCTTCGGAATCAAGGGTGGATATGACGCAGGCGTGAAGTTCATCAACAGCCTGAAGATGTTCTCCCACGTAGCCAACGTCGGCGACACCCGCAGCCTGGTGATCCACCCCTCCTCCACCACACACCAGCAATTGGGCGCCGCCGAGCAGAAGGCCGCGGGCGTGGAGCCGGACATGGTTCGCCTTTGCATCGGGATCGAAGACCTGGATGATATTCTCTGGGATCTCGATCAAGCCCTTAGCGCGGTCAACGGCTAGAGCGACCGTCTCCGCTATCCTTGCGCGAACAGAAAACGGGCGGGCGGTGCAGCCGGATCTTCCTATCTGGCTGCCCTGCCCGCCTTTGCATTGCCTGTTAGAGTTTGTGCAGGAAAAACATCAGCCAGCTAAACCCCACCATCGCCAGCACGGGCGTCACAAAACGATGGCCGAAGTAGCGTAGAAATTCCTCTTTCGATTTCGCCTGCAGCAACGACGCCACCGAAGCGGAGAGCAGCAGAAAAATCAGTACGTAAACGAAGTGGCTCATCCCTTCTTCCCCTTCCCCGCTCTCGCCGCCAGCGCAAGCCGGAAGGCCTTGCCCTCCGCCCGCTTTTCATCGAACAGATAAAACACCGCCAGCAGGTTCAGAATGCCCGCCAGATTCAGTAGATTCGTCACCATCGAGTTCTCCGACGTGCCGTCGAACGGCGCATCGTAGCCGAAAAACTGCGCCGCCCAAACTGAGACTCCATTCGACCGTTGCGCCACCTGCTCCATTGTCCGCATCGCGTTGCCGATGGGGTCCGAAGACGAGAGTCCTGCGATGAACATCGGTTCCGGCGGCACAGGCGGCGCTACCGCCGCCCCGCCCAGCAGGGTGCCGATCACGGCCAAGTGGATAATGGCGAAGAGCGCGATCGCTTTGGTTCGCTCTCCGGCCAGCCAGTGCCCCGCCCCCGGCACAAAGATCCCGGCAAATGCGATCCAAGGGCTACCCGGCTCTTCCAACCGGCTTACAGCGTCACTCATTGTGCCCCTCCTCTCGCAATATCGGCGCCAGTCGGAAAAGTGCTCACGATGCGCAGCATGCGCCCCCAGCGGATCGTCTTATCGAGAATGCGTTCGTTGAAGCTCTCCGTATATGGATAGCCATAGGACCAGTACACGATCAGCGGTTTCCCGATAATGTTGTCGCGCGGCACCAGGCCCCAATAGCGGCTATCGAGCGAGTTGTCGCGATTGTCTCCCATCGCGAAGTAGTAGCCCTCCGGAACCACCAGTTCCCCGTCATGCACGTACTTCCGGTGCATCTCGAGGGCCCGCAGCGCCAGGGGCGTTGAGCTCATTTCCGCAAAGCGTGGAAAGTTGTCCCGGTACGGGTCCACTCCTCCCACGCGCTTGGATTTGTAAGGCTCGTCGACCGGTGAACCATTCAGAAACAGTTGCCGTTCCTCCAGCCGGATATGGTCGCCCGGCACACCCACCACGCGCTTCACGTAAGCCTGGTTAAGATCGAGTGGAAAGCGGAATACGATGATGTCGCCCCGCTTCGGATCCCGGTACGGCAGCAGCACGCGCGAAATCGGGTCGGATGGCGCGTAAGCCTGCTTGTTCACAAGCAGCCGGTCTCCGATCAGGAGGGTGCCCTCCATGGATCCGGTAGGGATCTCGAAGCCCTGCACCAAGGCCGTGGTGAGAAACAGGAATAGCACCGCGGTCCAGGTCCAATCGGAAAAGCCGCCCGGCCACACGGGCACGGAGGGATCCTCGGGTTCCGTTTCCGCGGGCTTCTTGCCGCGCAATCGATCAAGCATGGAAGACATAACGAATACCGCTATTGTCGCATCCGGGAACTGCGGGGCGGGGCAGTCTTCCAGGAGAAAACGTTCATCGGCGCGCGCCGGCTCGAGATTCGCGGGTATCCGGCTGACGATTTCACCCGAGCCGGGTTAGCCTCAGCCACCCGTTCCTGGGACAATAAAAGTTCGATGACACCACCCGACACCGCCCGTGCCGCATCGGCTGGCGCAATCCAGGAACCGCGCCGCCCCGCGGCCATTTGCCTGCTGAGCGGCGGGCTTGATTCCACCACGTGCCTTGCCGTCGCGCTTGAGGAAGGCTTCGCCTGCTACGCACTCTCCTTCGACTACGGGCAGCGCCACCGCGTGGAACTGGATGCCGCCGCGCGCGTCGCATCGGCCATGGGCGTGGAACGTCACGTCACGCTTCGGCTCGACCTTCGCGCCTTCGGCGGCTCCGCTCTCACCGGTGATATCGCGGTGCCGAAGCACGAACTTGTGGATCAGATCGAAGCGGGGATCCCGATTACCTACGTGCCCGCCCGCAACACGATCTTCCTGAGCTGCGCGCTTGGCTGGGCCGAAGCGCTGGGAGCCCGGGATATTTTTCTCGGTGTGAATGCGGTCGATTACTCCGGCTATCCGGATTGCCGCCCCGAGTTTATTCAATCCTTCGAGCAAACCGCCCGCCTCGCCACGCGCGCCGGAGTGGAAGAGGGAAAGGACATTCACATTCATGCACCGCTCATAAACCTGAGCAAAGCGGCCATCGTCCGCTTGGCTGCCGGGCTGGGTGTTGATTTCCGGCTCACCCACAGTTGCTACGACCCCTCGCCCGCCGGGCTCTCCTGCGGCCATTGCGATTCCTGCCTGTTACGCCGCAAGGGCTTTGAGGAAGCGGACATTCCCGATCCCCTGGTGTACGCGGGATGACGCACGCACCGGCGCGAAAACGTCATATCCCGTGGAGGCCGACGTGAAAATCTCGGAGATTTTCTATTCGCTTCAGGGCGAGGGTTCGCTGGTGGGCGTGCCGAGCGTCTTCATCCGCGCCAGCGGCTGCAATCTGCGCTGCATCTGGTGCGACACGCCTTATTCGTCCTGGTCGCCCGAGGGCACGGAGATGAGCGTCGCGGAGATCGTCGCCGAAGTCCGGCAGTTTACGGCGGCGCGCCACGTGGTGATCACCGGCGGAGAGCCAATGATCGCGCCCGGCATCGTTGCTCTCACGGAGCAACTCTCCGCGCGTCGTTATCACATCACCATTGAAACGGCGGGCACGGTCTTTGAGCAGGTCCAATGCCACCTGATGTCGATCAGCCCGAAGCTTGCGAACTCCACGCCGCTCGATCGTGAAAACGGCCGTTGGGCCGCGCAACATGACCGGCTCCGGATCCAGCCCGGCGTGCTGAAGGACCTCTGCGCCACCTATCCTCACCAATTAAAGTTTGTCGTGATGAATCCGGTGGATCTTGAAGAAATCAACACACTTCTCCGCACGATAGAATTGGGTCGGGAATCCGTGATCCTCATGCCGGAGGGTCGCGATCTCGTCACTTTGCGCGAGCGTTCCCTTTGGCTTGCCGAGGTTTGCAAGGAACAGGGTTTCCGCTTCAGCCCCCGCCTTCACGTCGATCTCTGGGGAGACCGCCGTGGCGTCTGAAGCGATTTCCGCAAACAATTCGCTCCCGCATGCGTAAAGAACAATTGGGGGAGGCTGCGTAGAGTCTCCGGAGTTGGGGCAACGCGGAAAAGAAGGAGTACGGATGCAAGCATTCATGCCCAGCATCAATCATGGATTGAGCGCCATTCCGCTCTTCGCGACGGCGTTTCTGCTGGCATTCGCGGCTCGGTGGCTCTTCCGGAAGACCACTCGCTACGAGATCGACGCGGAACTCACGGAACGGGATAACACCGCGTTCGGCATCGCCTTCGCGGGTTACATGCTGGGCGTGGCGATCGCGATTTCAGGCGCACTCTCGCCTTGGGAAGGAGTGGCGCTTCTCGACGAGATTCTGACGATCGCCCTCTATGGCATTGTCGCCGCGGCGCTCATGCGCTTGAGCCTCTGGATCAATGACAAGGCCATCCTCTACCGCTTCTCCATCGACAAGGAACTCGTGCGGGATCACAATTCCGGCACGGGCTTCGTCGTCGCCGGATCGAGCATCGCAACCGGCTTCATGTTGCGCGGGGTGCTCAGCGGCTATAGCGCGTCGTTCTGGCTGGGGATTCGCGATATCGCCATCTACTTCATCGTCGGACAGTTGATTCTCATCGCCGGCGGTTGGGTCTACGCCAGATTCGCGGGCTACGACGTACACGAGGAAATCGGCGACAAAGACAATGTAGCCGCCGGCATTAGCTTCGGCGGCTTTCTTGCCGCGCTCGGCTATATCGCCAGCGTGGCTCTCGCCGGGGCAAGCGGCCAGTGGGTGGATGAAGTCGTCACCAGCCTTGTGCTCGCGGTCTTCGGCATTGTCCTGCTCATCACCGCGCGAGTAGTGGCGGATGTATTCCTGCTTCCGAAGTCCCCTCTCGCCAAGGAGGTCGCTGTCGACAGGAACATGGCGGCAGGAGCCGTGGCGGCCGCGGCGTTTCTGCTGGTGGCCGTGCTCTTCGCCGCCAGCGTCCGGGATGACCGCGCCGTTCCGGCTGCTTCCGTGGCGGCTACGCAAGTAGGCAGCCCAATGGAGAGCGCCGCTGCGTCATCGGAAAGCGAACCTCCGAAAGAGAGCCCCGCCCCCTTGCGCGGCGCCCAGGGAGCGAAGCAATGAGGAACCTCCTCCTTCCCGTTTGGAGTCGAATGCGGCGCGCCGGCGTTTGGGCATTGCTACTCATCCTGGTATTCCTGCTACTTCCCGAGAGCCTTTGGGCGCGCCGCGGCGGAAGAGTTTCCTTCGGGCGATCCTCCAGTTTCTCGCGCCCCAGCAGCCGGAGCTTCCCCAGCCGCGCCCAATCCTGGGGCAGTTCGAGGCCCACCACGGTCACGCCGCGCATGGGCTCGCGCGGAGCGTCGCGGCCCGCCTCGGCCGGAAGCGCCTATGGCGTGGATCAGACCGTGATGAATCGCGCCCGCACGCAGGGCACCGTTTTCCAATCCCGCGGCGATGCACAACGCGCGTTTGAGCGCGATAACGCCAACAAATTTCCGAGCACTTTCTCGAAGGAACCCGCAAGCCGCCCCGGTTACATTCCATCCACCACCACCGTCGACGGCCAGAACTACGATGTGCGCTATAGCCGGGAGCACGGGGGATACGGCTACATCCAGAACGGCAGTTGGATGGGCTACAACGCGCTGCGCGACATGGCGATCCTCAGCATGCTGATGCGCCAGAACAGCTACGTTTACCCGCAATCCGGCGCTGCCTCTCCGTCCGGAGAAGAGGGCGGCGGCATCTCGAGTTGGTTCTCCGGCTCCGGCAGCGGCATGCTGATTCTCCTGCTGCTCATTGGCGGCTGGGCGATGATTCCGCGCCGCCGTGGAGCACGGCAATACTACCAGGGCACGCCTGCCCCGTATTCGCCCGGAGCGGCAAGCTGGCCGCCACCGGATGCGCCGCCATCGCTACAGCCGCCATCGCTCCGGAAAGATCTGCGAAGGGAGAAGCCCATGGGCTCCACATACAATCTGCATTCCGCTTCATTCTGGCAATCGCTGCGCCCGGGGAGCACGGTCATTCTGAAGGACGAACAGACCCTCGCCGACATGATCCAAAGTGGAGAGGCCCTGGCCACCGGGAGAGATTACAACCTGGAGGAAGTTTGGCGGATCAAGGAATCCCGCGGCATCGCAGAATGGCAGTTTTTCCGCATCCGTTCGATCCACGATGAAGACGCCGTATGGCTGATGGTCAAGAGCGCCGGCAGCGGTTCCAATACGGGCGAAGAGCTAAGCGCGGGTGTTTATTTCGAGGCCGACGGCTTCACGCCGGGCAACCGCGAAGAGCTTCTGAGCCAGGAACTCTACTGGGTGTTCGCCGAACCGCCCGATACGTCAAACTACAAGTTGATCGACCTTGAATTCGCGCCGCAATTAAACTTCAATGTGGATGTGGACGGCGTGGCGCGGGAAGCGGAGTTTGCGAAGATCGGCAACATCGAGTTCCACGGCAAGGCTACTGCCGACCCCTCCGTGAGCAACGTCTCTTTCGCGGAGAGCACGGAAATGATCGGTACCGTCGCGGAGTATCTCACCACGATGCGCGTGCCCAATCCGAAAGTGGTATTCTTCGAAACCGGCGTCCCCAGCCCGAAGGGCGGATTGGTCCGGATGCTCCAGGGCTCCGATATCTCGATCGGGGATATCGAAGTGCTCCCACTCGGGGATGGCGCGCAACTGCCGTTGTAGCGGAGTGCGGCGTGCGCAATGCCGGAACCGGTTCCGGCCATGAAATTTCAGCGGGCGGCAAAAGAAATCGCCGCGGCCCGCGTAAACAAACTATGGAGATAGCGATGACGACAAAAGAGAACCTCTCCAGCTTGGCCGACATGGCTGAAGTGCTGGAAGACAGCGGATATGAAGTGGCGCAGGGTGACGGCTTCCTGGCCGTGAAAGTGCCTCATGGAAATCAGCCGCCCGCCCACGCTTTGCTAACCATCGATGAGATCCGTGGCAAGCTGATGATCTCATCCCGCGTGGCCCGCTACGGCGATGTCGCGGAAGAGCGTCAATCCGCGTTCCAGGCGGCGCTGCTCGAAGCGAATACGCGCATTGATCCGTTTGCCTTCGCCACGCTGACAGACCGGGATGATCCGGAGATCGATTCCCCCGATGATTGGATCGTCATGTTGATTGAGAGCGTCTGCCTGGGCGATCTGTCGGCGGGCGAACTGCGCAGCGCTATTGCGGATCTCGCGAACGCATTGCCCGTCGCGGATGAGATCATGGCCGCCATTGCATAACCGCTCACGGCAAGACCGGACACCAAATCAGCAACCGAACGGAAGACAGGAGAGAGGAAGAACCATGGAATTCTTGAAGGAACTCTGGAAGAAGCTGCGGCGCAAGGATAAGGACGCGGCCGAGAACATGCGGGACTACGTGGCCGATGCCAGGGAAGCGATCGAGAACCGCAAGCGCGAGATCGTCGATTTTCGGAATAAGGTTGCGGAAGTCAACCAGGCCAAGCGCGTGCTGGAGCGACAGCTTGGCGACACCGATGGCGAGATCGCCAAGTGGTCCGCCACGCTCGAAAACATCCGCAATGCCGCTCTCGATTTGGAGGCAAAGAAGGAAAAAGGTGCGCCCGTTATGGCCGCGCGCAACTCCGCCACGGAACGCGCCGAAGGGTTACGCTCCTCCATCAAGTCACAGGAAGAGATGCTGGTGCAGCTCCGCAAGCAATTGATGGAAGCGCAGAGCGATCTGGCCGAGCGCGAGCAGAAACTGGTGACGCTTGCCGCCCGCCAGCAGGCGGTGAAGATCCGGCAAGGCTTGAACGATGCCGCCGCTGCGTTCTCCACCGGCAAGGGGACTCTCGCCGCTGTCGATGAACTGGAGCGCAAGGTCACTTCCGCCGAAGACCGTGAGGCGGCTATCGGCGAAGAGATCGCTCTCACAAAGCCGGGTTCCGAAGCAGCCGCCGTGGCTGCGGAATTCGATCCAAAACGGCTGAAAGTTCAGGATGATCTGGATTCCTTCTTCGGAACCCCCGCGGCGCTGCCGCCCCCAAAGGAAGAGATCCCGGCATCGTAAGCCACTGTCGCGGTCCGCGCCATGCGCGAGCGGCATTGGGGGCGGGCACGCAACCGGTAACGGTCGCGTGCCCGCCCCTTCCCGTTCCGGCGAACCCGGCGCCGCGCTCCATCCCCGCTTGTCCGCGCACGCCCTTCTATGCGAACCTTCCAAAGAATGGCAAAAACGCTGGAACGCATCACCCCGGCGGGCCTTACCGCCCCCAAGGCTCCCTATTCTTATGCGGTTCGCGCCGGAGATTTCGTCTACGTCTCCGGGCAGGCGCCCATCAATCTCGACACCAACAAATTCGAGTTGGGCACGATTGAGGAGGAAACCCGGCTCGTCTTTCGGAACGTGGAGCGCATCCTGGCCGCTTGCGGCTGCACGTTGAACGACGTCGCGAAATGCAATGTCTATCTGCGGGATGCGGAGCGCGATTTCGCGGCCATGAATGCCGTCTATGTGGAGTTCTTCTCCGAGGTTCGCCCCGCCCGCACCACGGTGGGCACGTCCTTCGGCGCGCCCGGCATGAAGATTGAAGTGGATGTCGTCGCCTACAAGCCGTAGCGGGAGGATCGTCGGCACCCGCGCGCTCTCCTGTTCCTGGCGTTCGCGCTAGCTTCGAAGACAGGCTTCGAGGGTCTCGAAGGATTGCTCCGGCGGGCTGTCTCCCTGAACGACGATCTGCGCATACCGCCGGGTCGGTGCGATGTGCTCAGCGAACATCGGCCTCACCGTGCGCGCATACTGCTGCCTTACACTCACCGCCGTGCGCCCACGCTCCGCCACATCCCGCGCGGTTCGCCGCTCCAGGCAGCCGGCGTCAGGATAATCAATAAACACTCCCACGCTGAGCATCGCGCGCACCTCCGCGTCGTAGAGCGCGAAGATCCCTTCAAGCACCAGATACTCGCGTGCTTCGACGCGCCTCGCCTCTTGCGTCCGGGTATGCGTCGAGAAATCATATACGGGCGCATTCACCCATCTCCCCGCGCGCAACAACGATAGCTGAGCGCGAAGCAGCGCCCAATCGAGCGAAGCCGGATCGTCGAAGTTCCATTGCGCGCGTTCCTCCGACGGGAGATGCGAGAGGTCCAGGTAGTAGGAGTCCAAGGAAAGAATAGGCGCGTCTAACCGGCCTGCGGCATAGTTTGAGAGATACGTCTTGCCGGATCCCGAAGCTCCCGCGATCGCAATGATCCGGGTTGGCGCAACACCTGAATCCGCCCTGGGGGACGCGCCTTCGGCAGTCGGGGAATCTATGCGGCATTCACGGCTCACGGCCACTGAGAATACCATGTCTCCGGCACGCAGGCCGCTAAGCGGTCCCCGGTGGAGCTTAGCGATGGAAGGCAAGCGAGCCAAAACTCACCACGCTCGCCGGATCGATATTCCATTGCTCATAGTGCAACAGGTTTGCACGCGCATCTGGGTAGACTTGCATGAACGCATAGAGCGTGGACGAGCCGCACCATTTCAGTTCCGCGTCCCGCTTCACTACGTCGCTCCAGAACGCACTCGCGTCGCCTGCTTCGAGCATCGCCACGCGGGCACGGTCAATCCCCTCCACCGCCGCCATCGCATCGGTAGATACCTGCGCCGCGAACTCGTCCCCGTAGCGTTCCCCCATGTGCGCCATATCCACGCTGAGCAGCCAAAAGATCTTGCGGCCTTCCTCATCCGCCAGGTCCCGCAACGCGGAGAATAGCCGCGCCAGCGCCGGATTTGCCTCCGGCGCGGTTCCCGCCTGCATCGCGCTCCCAAACCCACCCACAAGAATCGGCAACACTCTCACATCGGGTCGCACCAGATGTTGAAGCAGCAGCACATGAAATTCGAGGGAATGGTCCACGGCGTGGCAGTAATCCTCCCAGATCGAAGCGCCGGGCGATGCCTCGGCAAGCCGCTTTGCCAGATCCGGTTCCGGCCGGGTCGTCCCTAATGGGGTTTCAAACGCCTTCGCGGTTAACCCAAATTGATCCCGCTCCCCATAGTGCGATGTGCCCATCACCACGAAGAGGCTATCCGGAGCGGCATTGCGCAGAGCCGACGCCATCGCGGAATACGAACTCCAACCTCCCTCGAAGCTGATGTGCGGCGCGGCGATCCCAACCATGGGGCGATGGTCCGGCTCCCCCCGAAAGGATTCAATTCGCAGATTGGCATCGAAATACGCGCGGATCTCTTCGGCCGTGCCGGGGTAGGCCGAACCTGCATGCGTCGCTGCGCGGATCGGGCTGCGCCGGAACTCTTCCAGCACGGCTTCCCGCCGCGCTAAGAAACTCTCGCTTTCCAGAAATCCGGCGGAATCCAGCGTCTCGAAAAGATGGGATTCCAACCCGACCGCCGTTTCGCGGTTCGCGGAGCGACTGATCTCCTCCACCAGTTGCCCTCGCGTATGGCATCCGTCGAAAAACCGCAGGAAACGCAACAGGTAGTTCGGGATCAAAAGGGTTGTATCGGAAAAATGCAGGCAATCGCGAATCAGGAGGCCGGGATTCTCCTCAACCGGAGAAGGCTGAAAATCAAGATCCATTCGAAACGCCGGAAGCTTCTCGCTCGCGAGGAATCCCGAATCGCCATGGTGCTGGCATCCGTCCGAATGAGTGTGGTGCGCCACCAAAATTTGGATGCGACGCCTACCGCGGATGGATGCATCGATTTTCCACGGCCCATTCCGAACTGCGTCTGGCGATACGATAGTGCGTATTCGTCAGCGCCTCCGCGGGTTGGAGCTGCTGCGGGAAAGGGGATAGATTAGATGGCGCGCGTATCCAAGCTCAGTGATGCGGAAATCAACCAGGCGCTCACAGCCCTCAAAGGGTGGCGTGTGAAGGACGGCAAGTTGCACAAGGAATATAGGTTTGCCGATTTTGTGCATGCATTCGGTTTCATGGCTACCGCCGCGATGCGGATCGAACGGCTGGACCACCATCCGGAATGGTGCAACGTCTATAACACGGTGCGAGTCGATCTCACCACCCATGATAGCGGCGGGATCACCGGAAAGGATGTCGAGCTTGCGGGAATTCTCGATGCGCTGGCGGTGAACCCTCAATGATGCGAAAGCCGTTCCTCCCCCTGCTGTTCGCGTTTTGCGCCTTGATTCTTCTCCCTGCCCTCGCATTCCCTGCAAACGAGGATTCGATCGAGGCAAATTTCGACTCTCTAATCGAAGATGCGGTTGAGAGCAACACCATACCCGGAGCCGTGCTTTGGGTAGGGCAACCGGATCGCATGCTCTATGCGAAAGCGTACGGCAGCCGATCTCTCGTGCCCCGCAAGACCTCGATGAAGATGGATACGATCTTCGACGCGGCATCGCTCACAAAGGTGCTGGCCACGACAACCGCGGTCATGCAGCTTTGGGAACAGGGCAAGATCCGGCTGGGAGACCGGGTAACCGAGTACCTTCCCAAGTTCCAGGGCGGCAAGAGCGACATCACCGTCCGGGATCTCCTGACCCACTATTCCGGCCTGCGCCCGGATGTCGATCTGGTCCCGCGCTGGAGTGGGGAGAGCACAGGAATTAACCTCGCGCTCACGGATAAACCGGCTACCCCGCCGGGCCGCCGGTTTGTTTATTCGGATATTAATTTCATCCTGTTGGCGGAGATTGTGCGTGCCGTAAGTGGAAAGCGGATTGATGAATACGCCAGAGAGAATATCTTCGAGCCGCTCGGAATGAAGGACACAGGCTACCTCCCACCCGCTTCGAAGCGCAGCCGCATCGCGCCCACCGAGATCGTCGACGGCACGCCCCTGCTCGGGGTGGTGCACGATCCAACCACGCGCTATATGGGCGGCGTGGCGGGCCACGCCGGTGTGTTCACCACCGCCGCCGATCTCGCCCGGTTCGCCCGGATGATCCTGAACCACGGAGAACTCGACGGCCGCCGCGTTCTCTCCGAAGGCGCCGTCTCGAAGATGAGCGTTCCCGCCTCGCCCGCATCACGGCCGGATCTACGAGGCCTTGGGTGGGATATCGATTCACGTTTCTCTTCGAACCGTGGCGAATTATTTCCAGTGGGCAGCTTCGGCCACACCGGATTTACGGGCACTTCCCTTTGGATTGATCCACACTCGAACACCTTCGTGATATTGCTGACGAACTCGGTGCATATTCCAGGAAAATCTGTAGTGAGTCTTCGTGCGAAAGTGGCGACGCTCGCCGCGGAATTAGTTGGGATTTCCGGTGAGCGGGTAGCCATCACAAGTTATGGCGAGACGATTTTCGGCCCCGGCAACCGGCAGGTAGTGAACCGCGATGCCACTGTCGAGAATGGCATTGACGTGCTTGCCGCGGACGGGTTCCGCGCACTTCAGGGAAAGCGTGTTGGTTTAATCACCAACCACACCGGTCTACTCCGCGACGGCAGGCGCAATATCGATGCAATGCGCGAAAGCGGCGTGACGATCACCGCGATTTTCTCACCGGAGCACGGCATTACGGGCGCCCTCGATCACGAGAACATCGCCGATGCCAAGGACGAACGAACCGGCATACCGATCTTCAGCCTCTACCGTGGAGGCGATGAGCGGCGGCCGAGCGCCGCCATGCTCGATATGGTGGACGTCATCGTGTTCGATATCCAGGACGTCGGCGCGCGCTTCTACACCTACATGTCCACCATGGGCTATGCCATGGAAGAAGCGGATAAGCGGGGCATGCCGTTTTACGTCCTCGACAGGCCAAACCCGATCACGGGCGTCTACGTGGAAGGGCCACCCATTGACGCCGGCCTTCTTTCTTTCATCGGCTACCACCCGATGCCGCTCCGCCACGGGATGACGCTGGGCGAACTGGCCAGGATGTTCCATGCCGAGAAGCAGATGAAGATGCCGCTCGAAGTGGTGGCCATGCGCGGCTGGCAGCGTGGCGATTGGTTTGATTCTATCGGGCAGACCTGGGTGAACCCCTCGCCGAATATGCGCAATCTCACACAGGCCCTGCTGTATACGGGCGTGGCCATGCTCGAAGGCTCTCTGAATTACTCGGTGGGCCGGGGAACGGACTCTCCATTTGAGATGATCGGCGCCAATTGGATTAACGGCCAGGCACTCTCGGAATATCTGAACAAGCGGGACATTCCCGGTGTCCGATTTTATCCCGTTTCTTTTACGCCTTCGGAATCAAAACTCAAGGGAGTTCGCGCGGAAGGAGTCCGGATCCTCGTCACAGACCGGGAAGAAGTGCGCGCCACCCATCTGGGCGTGGAAATCGCGGCGGCACTTGTCGCCCTGTATCCGGATAAAGTCGAACTTGCGAAAAACCGGAATCTGATCGGAAATCAGGCCACCATTGATGCCTTGGCTGCGGGAACAGACCCACGGCGCATCGTCACTGGCTGGGAGCCCGCCCTCGCCGAATTCGTCGCCCGCAGAAGCAAATACCTCATCTATAAGGAATAGGCGGAACCAGGTCTTGGAAGAGAATGGGCAGCACGCCGGGAGAGAGGTGGGCGCTATCGCCGGCCGCCTCCCACGGGGCTATTCCGCCTTGACCTTGTTCTTGCTGCCTGGCGGGCGGCCACGGCGCCGGGGGCCTTCAACCCCGTCGGCAGTAACCGTTGCAACACGATTCAACCATCCCGGAGGACGGCCGCGCCGGCGGCTTTTTCCGCTCTCCAAACGCTCCAGCACGGTGATCGCTTCGTCGATATTCCTGCGCTCCTCTTTCAGTTCTGAAAGAATTTTCGATATATCCATTCCACTTGCTCCCACACAATTCCGTTGAATACTCCAATTGCATTCGGTTCGGAATGCGGCAGAGCCTTTCGCATGCCAAATTGCCGCTCTGTAGTTTTATCCCAGATCGGTATTCTTTTCAATACCAATTTCAACTAAATTTCTCGTTTATTGTCAAGAAAGTACCAGATCCATCCCGAAATGGGAAAAATACCGCCAACCCGGCTACGCCTGGGCGCGCAACGTTCTCCGGCGTGCCCAATACCGGTAAAACGGCCAGGCAATGGCAATCACGGAAAGTCCGATCATCGATTCCCTGGGAGCTTCGAATAACGTTGAAATAAGAATCGCGCTCGCGGCAACGACGAAGAGCGCCGGCACCACCGGGTAGCCAAGTGTGCGGTAGGG
Organism: Bryobacterales bacterium; assembly: GCA_020847315.1. Lineage (GTDB taxonomy): Bacteria > Acidobacteriota > Terriglobia > Bryobacterales > Bryobacteraceae > JACTMJ01. Next base: position 45,323 of record JADLCF010000166.1, read on the forward strand.
GCGCACAAGTTCCGGGCGCTTACGGCGCAGCACGATCACTGCGGCGGTCGTCATCGCGTAAAGGATCCAACTCGTGAAAATTACATAGGTGATGATCTCTTCGTAGCGTCCGGAAAAGACGAGAATGCTCGCCAGCAGGCTTAGAAAAAGCACGGACTCTCTGGGCACTCGATGTACCGGGTCCACCTTGGCCAGCCAGCGTGGAAACAGCCCGTCCCGAGCCATCGCGTACGGAATCCGGGAACCGCTCAGAATGCTGCCATTGAGCGCCGCGAACATTGAGACCATCGCAACGACGCTCACCACCGCCGCGCCGCCATCCCCCAAAATTCGCCGCATCATTTCCGATGCGACGCGATCGGAAGCGGCCACATCCGCCGGAGAGAGCACATAGAAGTAGGCCAAGTTCGTAAGCAGGTAGACGAGCATCACGGTCCCGGTCCCCGCGATCAGCGCCAGCGGCAAGTTCCGGCCTGGACGCTTAATCTCCGAGGAAACCATGCTCAAGTTATTCCAGCCATCGTAGGCCCAGAGCGCCGCTACCAGCGCGGCGAAAAACCCGGTAAAGCCGCCGGGGGCCGGCACCGTATCCGTGAAATGCGAAGCCGATCCCGAGCCCAGAAGCAATCCGGCCGCAACTAAGCCGAAAATCAATGCCAATTTGGAGACGGTGAAAAAAATCTGCACGCCGCCGGAAATGCGGACTCCCAGATAATTTACACCCGCAAGCAGCAGGATCAGACATGCCGCTCCGGCTTGGCCCCAACGAATCGGCAATGGCCCGCCCCCAGGTCCGATGGGGAGAGGAATTTCAAAAATTGTGGAGTCTAGAACGGGAAAGAAATTAGCGAAGTAGAGAAAGAAACCGACTCCGAGAGCGGCGATCGAACCACTCTTTGCGATCAGCGTTTGAATCCAGCCAAAAAGGAAGCCCCAAAACGGCCCATACGCCTCTCGCAGAAAGACATACTCCCCGCCCGCCTCGGGCATCGACGCCGCCAGTTCCGCGTAGGTCAGCGCGCCGAAGAGGGAAAGCAGCCCCCCCACGATCCAAACCAGAAACAGCAAGTCCGGCGAGCCCACCTTGAGGATCATCGTCTTCGGCACAAGAAAGATTCCGGAGCCGATCACCGTGCCAACGACGATCGCGACCGCCGCGGTGATACCGAGATCTCTGCGCAATTCAACCGGCTGAGGGTTCATGCAATTCCTTTAGGAGATCGATCCACGAGTGGCGACACGAGCACTCCGGCCAGGAACGTTGATAACGAACCTGCGATGACATACCAGGTCCACGCGACATTGGTGCCGAACTTGAGATAGAGCACGGCGGAGAGGCCCACGATCACACCCACGACGGTTCCGTTCTCGCCCACCCGTTTGGTTAAGATCCCGAGCAGAAACACGCCCAGAAGCGCACCCACGGAGATCGAAGCCACGGTCAGGCCCGCTTCGAGAACGTTGCCCCACTGCCGGGCGAGTAACGCGATGGCGAGCAGAACACCGCCCCAGAGGACGGTGGTCCAGCGCGCAAGCCTGAGCGAACTCGCGTGGTCCTGTTCGCTATCGATCTGTTTCGCGCGTGTCAATGGCCGGTAGAAGTCCATGACCGTGGTGGAGGCAAGGGAATTGAGGGCCGCGCTGATGTTGCTCATCGCCGCCGCCAGGATGGCCGCCATCACGATTCCGGCCACGCCCACCGGGAGGTACTCCCAAATAAACCGGGGATAAATCTTGTCGCGCTCGGTGAGCGCGGGGAGCGCCATCCCGTTGTCCTGATAGTAGACGTAGAGCGCGATCCCGATGAATAGAAATAGGACGAATTGAAAGAAGATGACGCCCCAACTCGCCAGTAGCGCGATGCGGCTTTCCTTCTCGTTCTTCGCCGCCAGCAGCCGCTGCACCATCAACTGCTCCGTTCCATGGGTCGCCGTGGTGAGGAAGGTTCCCCCCAGGAAACCCGCCAGGAACGTATAGGGTTGCGAAAAGAACGCACTCGAAAACGCAAACTGAAAATCGAAGACCTGCAATTTGCCGGCCGCCGCCGCGGTGGTCCAGACATGCGCCCAGCCCCCGTCGATGTGGTTGAGAATGACGTAGAAACTGAGGATCGCCCCAGCCACATAAAGGAACATCTGGACCACGTCGGTCCAGATCACCGCAGTCATTCCACCCTCAAACGTATAGAAGAGCGTCAGCAGCAGGATGATGATGATCGAGGGGGTCTCGCCGGCCCCGAGGATGATGGCGACCACAATGGAGATAGCGTAGACCCGCACGCCTTCGGCCAGCGCCCTGGTCACCAGAAAGATCGAAGCGGTCACCTTGCGGACGCGCTCGCCGAAACGGTTCCGCATCAGTTCATACGCTGTGTAGAGTTCGCCCCGGTAGTATTGGGGCAGAAACAGGCCGATGATGATCAGCCGCGCCAGCAGGTACCCCATCACCAATTGCAGGAAGCTCAGATTGCCGCCGAACGCGAGCGCCGGGGTGCCGATGATGGTGAGCGTGCTGGTTTCGGCGGAGACGATCGAGAGCGAGATCGCCCACCATGGCGTATTCTTGCCCCCCAGAAAATAGTCCTTCAGACTCTTCTGAGAGGAGCGGAACTGGGCGCCGAACCAAGTGATTCCAACCAGGTATAGAGCGATGATACCGAGGTCAAAGTAGCGCATGGCGAAACGCGGATCATACCACAATCAGTCCAACAGTCAGGCGAGGACGCGAAGTGGGGGTGCGCGACGTAGGAATGGAGGTTCTTCTGGTTTGGCCTGAATCACGCCTTCTCTGAGTATGCGTATATACTCAGAGAAGGAGGTGCCTCTTGTCTCAATCGCTATCCGATCTGGAGGCGGCGC
>JADLCF010000167.1 GCA_020847315.1 Bryobacterales bacterium
CCGTTTCTGCCGATCCGGACTTGCCGGAAAAGCACCGGGCTGCCCGAATCGAGCCGAACGGCAACTGCCGCGAGTACCATCAGCGGCCATGTGAGAAGGATGCCCGTGAGAGCGATAACACGGCCATAGACTTCCTGCAGCATCAGGACCCACGGCCGCGGCCGAAAGGCCGGCGAGAAGACCAACTGGTTCAGCGTGACGGTTTCGATCGCCACGCGCCCGAACATCTCCTCGTATACGGTTCCGACACTCTCGACGTTCAGGCCGAGCATGCTGCAAGTGAGCAGTTGGCTCCGAATCTCATCGTCCAATTCCACCGAATCGGCCACGGCCACGCGCTCTGGGTCGAGCTGTTGCACGGTGTCGGCGAGAGAGAGAATCCGCGTATCGGCTTTCTCCGCGTCCTCCGTCAGGCCGATCAATCCTTCGTCCCGGTGCAGAGAGCGGATGCATCCGATGGTGGCGAAGCCCGCCTCCGGATTCGCTGCGATGAAGTCCCGCACCCGTTCCACCAGGGGGGAATCTCCAAGAAACAAGACGCCTTGCCTGCCGGAGCGCCGGACGACCTCGATGCTGTAAAGCGATCGCCATATCAGCAAAGCGATCCCACCGAGCGCCGAGCCATAAAGCATCACCCAGCGCGATAGGACTAGCTGTGTCTTGGAATAACTTGCAATGGCCTGAACCAGAAATGCCACCCCAAATACCAGCAACAGGTCCTGAATCAAGCCGGGAAGGGATTGCACCCGAATCCGCTCATACAGGCCCAGAAAGTACATCCCCAGCAGGACGGTAACCATCACGCCTGCGATCTCAATCAAGCCGTTGTCGAGCAACAGGAAGACATCCAACTCCATGGATGGAACGTAGCCCTGACGGCTGGCAAACAAGTAGGCAGCCAGGAAGGAACCTGCCAGCAGGAGGATGTCGCCGATCAACAAATAGAGAATGCGACGCTTGAACATGCGCGAAATACGCCCACTCCGTTGCTGCAGTGTGTCTTGCAGCCAACACTATCGAAGGTACCATGAGCTCAGCGCAGGCTTTCCGGCGAAGAGAAAGCATCCGGTTCTCTCGGGGAGTAGGAATGTCCCACTGGCAGCGATAGTACTACCCAGGCCAGCAACGCCAGCAGGAGATCCGTGCTCTCGGGAGTGCGCCCGGGCAGGTAGATCTGCGCCGTTTCGCCCACGGCCAAAATCACGATCACGCCTAGCGACGCCGCTCCCAAGGGGATGCCTCTTCTGGCGATGATGAAGATCGTCGCGCCATAGAAGAAGAATTTCTCCGCGAAATAGTGGATGGCGGTGACGGGCGATATATCGAAGACGGCCACAAACGGAACCCATCCAAACGCCTGAGGTTGTGCCATGAAGGTAAACGGACGGAATTCCTCGACAAGCACAGCAATCGGCAGCAGGATCGACAGTGCGCGTTCAAGTGCCGCCGGCCGAAGGAAGGCGCCCGCGGCGCTCCCCAGGAATGCAGCCACCCATTCGCCTCCGGTGAACGGAATATTTCCAAAAAGCGGACGGAGGAATAGAAAGAACACCATCACGAGGAGGCACCATCTCCCCCGCAAAGGCGGCGTCATCGCCAACCGCACCAGGTACGCCGCCGCCGCAAGGACCAGCAATACCGTAAGCACCTGCAGCCCGTCCCCGACTTCCATCACGGGACCGAAGGCATTCCGCAAATGCGGCAGGCGATAGCGGGGAATGAATGGGAACGTTTGACCCGCGAAAAAACTGATCGCCAGCACAACGGCCGGCACGTACACCCGGGCGGCTTTCAGACTGGAGACTTCGTGACGGACAAGACTCGCCAGCCATGGAGCGACCAAGCACCCCAGCGCCGCTCCGGCCGTATTACTCAGCAAGTCGCTAATACTGCTCACGCGCCCTGGAAGCCATCCCTGCAGCAACTCGATCAGGAAGGAAAGCACGGCGCACAGCAAAACAACGGGCACGGCGCGCCCGCTACCCCGGAACGCAAGTCCCCCGCTGATGCCCAAGGGGACAAACAGCATGACGTTCAGAACGAAATCGGCCAGACCGGTGCGGCCTCCCGCCCAATCCCAAGAAAGCCAAGGACCGGGCGGGCCCGGCTTCGCCACCCATGGGAACAGACACAAATAAATCACCAGCACCGCATAGGCGGCGAAGATCTTTGCAGCAAGGTTCAATCGCATCATTCGATAGTGGGGTCGTCCGCACCCTCCGCCGTCCCGGGTCTATGAGTCTTCCTTCGCGGGGGGCAGATGCCGCGCTTGCTGGATCGCGCGAAAGCGGCGATCTCCCGGCTCACCTCCGGCCCCGCCTCCAGTTGCGACAGCGCCTCGGCGCGGGAAAGGCCGCTCATATACAGCAACCGGAAGGCTTCCTTCACGGCGCGCACATCCGCGCTCTTGTACCCCGCTCTCCGCATGCCGACCACATTCGGGCCGATGGCCTCCACGTGGAAGCCAACCGTCAGGAAGAAAGGGGGTATATCCAGGTTCACGCGGGAGTTCCCGCCCACCATCGAAAGCCGGCCGATCTTCGAGAACTGGTGGATCACGACGCCCCCGGAGATGAAGGCGTTATCCTCCACTTCGGCGTACCCGGAAACGAGCGAACAACTGGCGATTACAGTGTTGCTGCCCACCACGCAATTGTGCGCGATGTGTCCGGAAGTCATGATGTAGTTGTCATCGCCCAGGACGGTAACGGATTCGGGCTTCGTGCCTCGCGAAATTGTGTAATGCTCGCGAATTCGGTTCCCGCGGCCGATCTTCAAGTAACTGCGTTCGCCGGTAAAACCCTTATCGAGCGGGTCCGTGCCGAGCGCGGTTCCCGCGGAAATCTCGTTCCGGCTGCCCATCGTGGTCCAGCGCTTCACATAGACGTAGGGTTCCAATCGGCACTCCGCGCCCATTTCGACGTCGCTTTCGACGACGCAGAACTCGCCAATATGGCAGCCTGGACCGATCTTCGCTTCCGGGTGAATGACCGCGGTAGGGGCAACGTAGGTAGAGGGATCGACAGCCACAATTCAGTATCCTACTAGGAATAGTAGCTTGTGGGCCGCCGCGAAAGGCCCGCCATCGGGGAGGCAGAACACAATGGAAGTCCGGCGCATTGCGGAGATACTCGGCCTTACCTTTGAAGGAGATGGCGAACGCGAGGTGGATGCGGTGGCTGAACTGAGCGCGGCGGGAGTTTGCGATCTCGCTTTCATCGGGAATCGCAAAGCCGCTGAACAAGCACCCGCGTCCGCCGCTGGCTGCCTTCTGGCTCCGATGGAGTACCCGAACGCGGAGCAGCGCACGGTGATCCGCTCCCGGCAGCCACGCGTGGATTTCGCCCGCGCCGTGCGGCTCTTCCATCCGCTGCCGCGGCGGCTGGAGGGGATCCACCCGGCGGCCAAGATATCCTATGACGCCCTGGTGGCGGAGAGCGCTTCCATCAGCGCCGATGTGGTGATCGGTTCCGGCAGCGCCGTGGGCGAGGGCACGTATATCGCCCCAGGCGTGGTTATCGGAGATTTCGTGCGCATTGGAGCGAGTTGCACCATCCACCCGAACGTCACGATTTATGACGAGGTCGAGATCGGTGATCGCGTGGTGCTCCAGGCCGGCTGCGTGGTGGGCGCGGATGGATTCGGCTATGTGATGAACGAGGGCCGCTATGAGCAGTTCCCACAGGTGGGCCGCGTGGTGATCGAGGACGATGTGGAGCTGGGCGTCAACTCCACGGTCGACCGGGCGGCGCTGGGCGTGACCCTGATCGGCGAGGGAACGAAGATCGACAACCTGGTACACATCGGACACAACTGCCGTATCGGGAAGCACGTGGTAATCGTGGCGCAAACGGGGCTCTCCGGAGGGGTCGTTATCGAAGACTACGCCGTGATTGGCGGCCAGGTCGGGATCGGCGACAAGGCGCGCATCGAGACACGAGCCACGGTCGGTTCCGGCAGCGGCATTCTCACCTCGAAGATTGTGCGATCCGGAGAGGTCGTCTGGGGGACGCCGGCGCGCCCCTTGAAAGAGTACCTCGTCCAACTCGCCAATCTGGGGAAGATCGGCAAGCTGCGGGAGCAAGTGGCCAGCCTGCGTGAAAAGGTGGACAAACTCGAAGCGCAGCAGCAGACGCCCCCCTCCTAGGCGGCCGTCCGCGCAGCCTCTTCTCGATGCCCGGCTGCCGCAACTTTCCAAGTGTTGCCGGGTTTGCATGAACAGCCATCAAATCGAAAGACGGGAACCCCCGCGATGGATGCCGGAATATTCCGGCAATTGCACTTGAAGAGGTATCGATCATGAAGAAACAAACTCTATTCGCTGCGGGAATGGCCATCCTGCTTGCCGCCACTCTTGCGTTCGCTCAGGGTCCGGGGCGTATGCGCGACCGGGGACCGAATGCAATGGGCAAGCGGGGCGGATCGTTTGCAGCCGCCTGCCCCGGTTGCGATTTGCTAAGCCCGGTGATGGTTCGTCTCCTAAATCTCACCGATGCGCAGAAGGAAGCGATTCGAGCGGAAGGGAAGTCGGCGCGTGATGCCGGCCAAGCCGTTCGCGAACAGTTGCGGAACATTCAATCGCAAGTTGCCGAGGCGATGAACAGCGGCGCGACGGATGCCACGCTGGATGGGCTCGCCAATCAGGTAGGCGCCCTCCAGGGGAACCTTCTCGCGATCTCGCTGAAGTCGCGCGCCGCCATCCACAACAACATTCTCACCGCGGAGCAACGCGCCAAGCTCACCGAGATTCGTTCCGAGCAACGCAACCGACGGAGAGACCGCCCCAACCGCCGCCAGCCTGGCGCTCCAGCGCCGGGTGCTGCAGCGCCACAAGCTCCGAACGGCCTGTGATCGACATAACGCTTCTCGACCAATGCGAAAGGGGGAGCCGGTCCGGTTCCCCCTTTCGCTGTTCCACGATGTTGGCCAAGGAGTTGCGACGCTAGAAGAAGCGCAAAGTGTAGCCGAAGCGGATGCCGCGCCCGATCTCCGGCGCCAGATCTTTGATAAAGGAAAGATGGTTCCGCCACAACCGGTTCCCCAGGTTGAAGGCATCGACCGAGAAAATATGCGTGGTGTGCGAGGTCGCGATCGCATACGAAGCGCGGAAATTGGCCACCAGGTAACCGGCCGTTTCCGTCTCATCGAAATACGTGCGATCCTGGCGGCTTGCCATTGCCAGTTCCGGTTCGAAGCTGAACCTGCCTGGACGATAGTCGAGACCCAATCGAAGCCGTCGCGGGGGAATGCGAGGCAGGCCGGTATGGAGATCGGTCAACGCCGCATTCACGGAATCAAAGCCGAGCTTCACCCAGAGATTGCGCACCGTCTCCAGGTCTGCGCGGCCGTCAAAGCCCCAGAAGCGCGCGTTGCCTTGCAGGTATCTTGCCACGGGCAAACCCGCCTCCCGCTCCCCGGTGGGCGCCAGGAAGATGAAGTCCGAGAACTGATAGAGGAAGAGGTTCGCCTCCAGATGGAAATGCTCCGACAGTTTTCTTAGCGAGGCCTCCACCCCATTGCTCCGTTCCACGCTCAGATTCCGGTTCCCAATCTCATAGGTGAGGTTCCCGGCGTGAGGGCCGTGATTGTACAGTTCCTCCAACCCCGGCGCGCGCGCCGCATGGCTGTAGTTGGTGGCGAACGTAAACTCATGCGGGAGCGGCACGGCGAATCCGGCGGAACCGGAGAATGCCGTGAAGCTTCGATCCACCAACCCGGTTGGCTGGAAGCCGTTCCTTTCGAAACGGCCGCCGAACTGCCACTTCACGCGGTCAAACGTCATCTCTTCGAGGGCGAAGAGGGCAAACGCGCTCTGGCCGGTTGGAGGCGCTAGGGCCTCTTCGCCGATGGCGCGAAAATCCCGCTGCATGCCCCAGAAACCGAAGGTTCCGGTGAGGTTTCCCCGCTGCTTCTGGTCAAAGGCCCCTCGATAGACTGTCTGCTTGTTGAAGAACTCCGTGCCAATGGCGCCGCCCTCCATCTCGCGATGATTCCAATCCGTGTGATTGAGGACGAGGGTGAAGTTCTCGACAACGCGGGGAATGCGGGTGAAACCCAGTTCGCCGCGCAGGTTATGCCTTCGCCAGCCGATCCCGATCTTTTCGGCTTCCTCCGCCGTGGAATGGTCGTGATCGCTGTGCTCTTCCCCTTCGTGCGAATGGATCTCACCCGCGAACGGCACGCCGTAGTTTCCTTCCCCGAACGTGTATTCGAGGTTGAAGTAGGCTTTGTCGTTGTACTTTCCGAAACCTGCATAGGTATTGCGCGAATCGGTGGCGGAGTTGAAAATCCGGCCTACGGGAGTCTGGTAATCGCTTGTGCGCTGGCCGCCGCCGCCTCCCCAGAGCAGCCACCCCTTGTGGCCGTATTCAAAGCCGCCGCTACCCCCGAACATCCCATTGGCGGACCCACCCGAGGCGGCCAGATTGCCACTCAGCGTCTGATGCTGATGCTCATGGAGATGATTCCCGTAGCCGACCACATTCACAACGCCGCCGATCGCATTGCTTCCATAGAGCAGCGTGGCAGGACCTCGAATGATCTCCACGCGTTCTGCGCTGGCGACGTTGATGGGTTCGCCGTGATCCCCGGAACTCGATGACATCGTACCGGTCGGCATTCCATCCTGCAGCACAAGGACGCGATCGCCATCAAAGCCCCGGATGACAGGCCGTTCGTTACCCGGTCCAAAGCTTCGCCGGTTCACGCCGGGCACCTCGTCCAAAGCTCCACCTAGCGACGGCGCCATTCGCGTGATGAGTTCCGTGGATTCGAGAGACGTCACGACTTGAAGCGATTCCTGCGCCGTCACCTGGCTTCCGGTGGCCGTCACATTGATGTGCTCCCGCACGGGGCGGATGCCGAGTTGGAAGGCAACTCTCACGGTCTTGCCCGCTTCCACGGTGACGCGCTGGCGGGTATCTGAAAGTTGACCCAAATGAACAATAAGGTCGTAGTTTCCCGGCCGAAGATGATCAATGACGAACAGGCCCTTCTCATCCGTGCTGATGACGCGCCGAAGTTGCGGTGAGGTAACGAGTGCTTCGTGGATTGGCTGGCCGGACCCTTCGAGGGTCACTTGACCCTGGATGCTTCCGAGGGCAGGCTGAGCTGGCAGGGGGCAGAGGCAGAAGGCAAGCAAGACCAGGGACTGGAGAACATTGCACAAGAAACTCGGCCGGAGAGACATAGGGCGAACGGCACAATCGGGAATACATTATCAGTATTACGAACGCTCGCCGATTCCGCAACATTCCCGCCAGCGGTCCCCAACCCTCCACCGCGATGGATGGGTTGGGGTGCACCGGGCGCTCAAGACGCACGGGAGCGCGAGGCCGCGCGGCTAATCCACAAGCACGAAGGTGATCTTCAGCGTTGCGCGGTACTCCGTGATCGCGCCGTCTTTCACTACGACTTTCTGGTCTTTCACCCAGGCGCCCTGGACATTCTTGAGCGTCTTATTCGCACGCTCAATTCCCTGTTTTACCGCGTCTTCGAAACTGATGGAGGAGGAGGAAATCACCTCAGTGACTCTTGCTACGGACATTAGAATACTCCCGATCGAGATAGTCGCCGCGCTCGGCCAATGCGAAGCGAAACGCCGAGTTCAGCGTACCGGAATCGAACGGGGAATGCGAACCGATGCGGGAAGGAAGCCCGACAAACGGTACATCGCAACCGTGAACAGCTTGCGAAGTCCGGATGTGGAGGATCGGGGATTCCGGATAGAATCCAACCATGCGGAGAATCCTGCGGACCCGGTTTCGCCGCGCGAGCGGCATCTGGAGAGTGAGGTTGTAGATGATGACGAACAAGCTTTTGGATCAAACACGAGGATCGAAGTCCCCGCACTGGGGAATCCGGCTAGCCGCTTTGTCCCTCCTCGCCAGCCTCCAGGCATGGCCGCAACCGGCGCCGGTGACCAAAGTGATCGTGCCCGAGCCCTCCGCGCATGAACTGGCACGGACGAACTACCACCCGGCGAATAGCCCGCGCACGCCGGCTCCCGAACCCGGCCAGGAGAATACGCCGCTGCTCTCGCCGCTCGAACGGCCGGATGGCCAGCGGGTCTCCAGCACCCAGGAGTGGTATGGCGAACGCAGGCCGGTGATTGCCGCCAATTGGCTGGAGATTCTCGGCAAGCTCGAGCCGGGCGCGGAGGATCGGAAGTGGTTCGGCGATGTAACCAAAGTCCGCGTTGTGTCTACCGAGGAGAAGGAGCACTATACGCGGATCGTTCTGGAGATTCCGCTTGAGTCGGACTTCTATCAGAAGCACTTGCTGCTGTTGCCACGGGGCCAAGGGGATGGCCCTTTCCCGGCCGTGATCGCCTGGACCTCTTCGACTCCGGACTACCAGAAACCCGAGGAATGGTGGGGCGCTTATCTGGCGTCACGCGGGTATGTGGTGCTGACAAGCTGGTCTTTCATTCGGCACTACCGGGAAGGGGTGGAAGATAGCACGGCTAGCGAGAAGCTCTATGCACGCTTCGGCCACTGGCTCCCGATGGCAAAGATGGTGCACGACGTGGAACGCGAGGTGGAATATCTGCGATCCCGAAGAGAGGTGAGTCCTGGCCGGATCGGATTCATGGGATTCTCCTTGAGCGCCAAGACAGCGGTATACGTGGGCGCATTTTCCCCGAGCATCATCGCAACCGTGGCGATTGACCCGCACATCGCCCTGAACGGGGGGACCAACTACTACGACCCCTGGTATCTTGACTGGCATCACCGCTTCGACGATATCCACACGGACGGCTATCCGGTGGCCGAACTGCGGGGCACGGTGCAGAGCTTACTGAATCCGGACGTCGAACGGCCCGGCTTTGAGCGCAACCACCATGAATTGCTGGCGCTGGCTGCGCCACGGCCTTTTCTGTTGATTGGGGGCAGCCAGAGCGAAGCCGAAGGCCATGACTCGGACGACCTGGCGAGTTGGGGCTATTTCAACCGGGCGAAGGAGGTGTATAACCTGCTCGGGATTGGCGAACGCTTGCAATTCGCGTCTACCGCCGATGGCCACCACGCAACCGGACCCGCGATTGACTCCGCATGGAAAAGTTTTCTGGAGCGCTGGCTCAAGGAAACCCCGGTGGAGGGGGAGCGGCCCTAGGTTCGAGGCCCTCCCGATTCTCGCGCCCAACCGTATTGTGTAGCATGAATGCAGGGCTTCGGAGAACGCATATCCTGGGAGGATCTGGATGCTCAATCGCAGAGAATTGCTGGCAGTCGCAGCCACCGTGCCGCTGGCGAGGCTCAGCGCCGCCGAGAAGGCAGATCGCGACCGTCTGGCCGACATGGCGATGGAACTCGCGAAAAAGGCCGGCGCCGAGTATGCCGACCTGCGCGTGAGCCGCTATGACAACGAAGGCATCTTCACGCGCGAGCGCCAGGTGCAGAATGTTTCCTCCAGTTCGAGCTACGGCTATGGGATTCGTGTGCTCAAGAAAGGGGCATGGGGCTTCTCCGCCACCAACGACTTCCGGGAGGAGGCGCTGGCGCAAGCGGTACGGAATTCCATCGAAATCGCGGAAGCGAACGGAGCCATCCAAACCAGGCCGGTTCATCTGGCTCCGCTCAAGGCGTATACAGCGAAGTGGAAGTCCGCCTATGAGATTGACCCGTTCACCATCCCGATTGAGCGCAAGGTGGACCTGCTGATGAAGGTGAACGCCGCCGCGCTCGCCACGAAGGGAGTGAGCTTCGTGAACAGCTACGTTCGCGCGGTTCGTGAAGACCGGTACTTTGCCTCAAGCCTTGGTTCCCGGATTCAGCAGGATATCGTTCGCTCGCACGGCCAGTTCATGGTGACGGCTGTGGATCGGGCGAAGGGCGATTCGCAATCCCGCCGGTCCATGATGGCGCCGATCCAGCGCGGCTGGGAAGCCATTGAAGAATACCCGCTGGTGCAAGAGGCGGCTCAGGCCGGTGAAGAAGCGGTGATGAAACTGAAAGCCCCGGGTGTGGAACCGGGCGTCTACGATTTGCTGCTGCATCCGAACCATCTGTGGCTGACGATTCACGAAAGCTGCGGACACCCGACAGAACTCGATCGCGCGTTGGGCTACGAAGCCAACTACGCAGGGACGAGCTTCCTCACGCCGGATAAGCTGGGCAAGTTTCAATACGGCTCCAAGTGGGTGAACATGGTGGCGGACCGGATTCAGCCTCATGGGCTGGCCACGGTGGCCTACGACGACGATGGCGCGCCGGCACAGCGCTGGTATTTGATTCGGGATGGCGTCTTTATCGACTACCAGACGACGCGGGAGCAGGAGGGCCTTGTGCCGGGGGTGAAGGCGCACGCCTGCACGCATGCGGATTCCTGGTCCAGCGTGGTGTTCCAGCGCATGCCGAATGTTTCGCTCGATCCAATGGATAGCAAGCTCACGGAAGCGGAATTGCTCTCTGAGATCGACAACGGGATCCTGATTCTCGGCGATGGCAGTTTTTCGATCGATCAGCAGCGCTACAACTTCCAGTTCGGCGGTCAGGTTTTCTGGGAGATCAAGAATGGCAAGAAGACTCGGATGCTGCGCGACGTGGCCTACCAGGCGCGCACGCCGGAGTTCTGGAATTCCTGCGACGGCGTGGCCGGTAGGGCCGAGTATGAATTGGGCGGCGCTTTCAACGACGGAAAAGGAGAGCCGCCCCAAAGCAACGCGGTAAGCCATGGCTGCACTCCTTCCCGGTTTCGCGGCGTGAACGTGATCAATACGGGGAGGAAATCGTGACGAGCGAGCAGGCGCGAGACATTACGGGCAAGGCGCTGAAGGCGGCCGGCGTCCCAGAGGTGGAGATCAACCTCTCCCATGACCGGCATGGCTTTCTGCGCTTCGCGCGGAATGCGCCCACGACGAGCGGCCTTACCCTTACGGGCCAGGCAAACGTTACCGCTTGGAAGGGCAAACGCAAGGCCAGCGTGGCTGGAGCGGTAGATCTTGCCAACCCGCAGAACGCCATAGATGAACTCAAACGCCTGGTGGCGCAAGCGGAGCGGCTTGCGGCGATCTCGCCGGAAGACCGCGAATACCTCCCCTTGCTTGGGCCACAGAAATACCTGGAGGTGAACGCCTACGATCCCGAGACGGCGGAGATGACCGCGGGAAAGCGGGCGCAACATGTCGCGGACGCCATCCGCGTGGCGAATGAACGCAATGTGGTGGCGGCGGGCTTGTTCGAACAGCGCGGATCGGAGCAGGCGATTGCCAATTCCGCAGGGCTGTTTGCTTATCATCGCGGCAGTGTGGCGACATTCTCCATCACGGCACGGACACCGGATGATCGCGGGTCCGGGTACACGGCCGTCAGTTCCAGCCGCATAGGTGGGCTGGACTTCAAGGAGACTGCCGCGATGGCCGCGCACAAGGCGGTGGAATCCCGGAACGGGCGGGAGATAAAGCCGCAAGACTATCCGACGATTCTCGAGCCGCAAGCGGTGGCGGACCTCATCGGCAACATGATGCGCGGCATTCTGGACGCTCGCAGAGCCGATGAGGGCCGCAGTGTTTTTTCCGGTCAGGATGGGAAGACGCACATGGGCCAGAGAATTTTCGACCCCAGGGTGAGCGTCTATACCGATCCGGCGAATCGGACCATCCCATCGCGGCCGTTTGACGAGGACGGTTTCCCAATCAGGGCGGCCGACTTCATCCGGGATGGGGTGCTCAAGAACCTCACATATTCCCGTTACTGGGCGGAGCGGAGCAAGAAACAGGCCGGACCTTTCCTGAATAATTTGATCATGGATGGAACGGATGCGCCCCTGTCGAAGCTCATAGAGAATACTGAGCGGGGAGTGCTGGTGACGCGGCTCTGGTACATTCGTCCGGTGGATCCGCAGCAGGCGCTTTATACCGGTCTCACGCGGGACGGCTTGTTCTGGATCGAAGATGGAAAGATTCAGCATCCGTTGAAGAACTTCCGGTTTAATGAGAGCCCGTACCGGCTGCTGGGCGATGTCGACGAGATCGGCCAGGTGCTGCCGGTGGTGGCGGGGGAACGTTATGGCGATTTCCGCATGATGCTGCCCGCGCTGCGGCTGAAGAGTTTCCGGTTTACCTCGATCTCCGACGCGGTGTAGGCCGGAGGAAATCAGAGGTGACCGGGCAGGCTCGTCGTTTGGGAATGGCTGGCCGGCACGCGGCGATGGGAATCCCGTATCAATGAGGATTGCCCATTTTGCAGAGAGGAAAAGAGTGATGATGAAAGAGCCATCGCGGCGGAGCATGCTCTACGCTACGGCCGCCGCGCTGCCAATGACGGCGCGATCGTACGCGCGAATTCTCGGAGCCAATGACCGGATCCAGATCGGGCAGATCGGATGCGGCCACCGCGCGGGCGGACACAGGCTGATGCTGAAGAAGTCCGCCGCCACGGATTCGAAGTTTGACGTTCGGAGTGTTTGCGATCTTTGGAGCGTGAACCGGGAAAGGGCGGCGGCGAGTGTGGAGAAACTCTTCGGCGCCCGCCCGAAGATGTATCAATACTCCGAGCAAATCCTGGCGGACTCGGACTTGGACGCAGTGATGATCGGCACGGGCGATCATCAGCATGCAAGAGTCCTCGCAGAGGTGGTGCGGGCCGGGAAGGATTGCTATTGCGAAAAACCGATGGCGAATACGCTTGAGGACGCCAAACTTGCTCGCGACGCTGTGCGCGGCAGCAAGCAGGTGGTACAGATGGGATCCCAGTGGCTGAGCGACCCGTATCAGTGGCAGGTTCGCGAGATTGTGCGAAGCGGAAAGCTGGGCAAGATCGTAGCCATCGACCAGAGCTGGAACTTCAATGGCCCGCGCTGGGATTCGCCGAAGAACCCGGATATCGCCCTATTGCGCGAACAGGATACAGATTGGAAGCGCTGGCTGCTGGGGCGTCCATGGCGTCCTTTCGATCCGAGGGTTTACTTCGAGTTCCGCATCTTCAAGGAATTCTCCGGCGGAATTACGGACCAATGGTACAGCCACGGGAGCGGCCTCGCCCATTTCTACCTGGACACTTTCATTCCCGACGACACGGTGGCGAACGGCGGAATCTTCGCGTGGCATGATGTGCGCGAGAATCCAGATACCTTCCAGTGCGTCTCCACGTTCGCGGAGAGGGAAGTGCTATATAGCTATAGCACGACCTTTGGGAATGCGTATGGCGACCACACGATCATCCGCGGCACGCGCGGCACGCTCTACTCGCCGGGAGGGGAGGGCAGCCCGCAATGGTGGTTCCTTCCTGAAACGAGGAGCGGGTGGGGCGGCCACGTGATTTTCGACTTGAAGCTGGGCAAGGTGAAACCGGAACCGGTTACACTTCCCGGGAATCCGGAAGTGCCTCCCGTGAATCAGGACGACAATCTCAAGGCTCACACGGACAACTGGCTGGCGTGCATGCGCAGCCGGAAGACGCCGAATGGCGACATCGAGACGGGATTTGCGCATTCGGTCGCGGTGGTGATGGCGAACCGCAGCTATCGTGAAGGGAAGAAGATGTATTGGGACCGGAAGAACGAGCGGATTCTGGATCATCCCGTTTAGGCTGGATACAAGCGAACACAAGAAAAGCCGCGGCACATCGGAGCCGCGGCTTTTCTGTTCCGACCTGACAATCTCAACCTAGAAGGTGAGGCGCAGGCGGATGCGGAAGGTTCTGCGGCTATCCACGCCATCCTGATCGTAGCTGCTGAGAAGGCGGCCAAAATCGGGATTTCGCTCGACCGATTGAATTTCGGGTTTCAGCGTGGTGGGGTTCACCATAAGGGTGAAGTTCCCAAGCGCGCCAATGTCGTAAGCATCGGGCGACTTCAGGGGATGATTGAGGATATTGTTCGCATCAGCGCCCAGTTCCAGGCGAACTTGCTCGCTTAGCGAGAATATCTTCTTCAAGCCCATGTTCAAGCCATAGGTGCTCGGCCCGGTGAGCAGGTTGCGCACCGCAATGTTCGGGTTGGTGAATAGGTCCGCGCCCAAAGGCATCAAGCTGAATGCCGATGGATCCCAGAGACGGTCTCCGCTCTTTACATTGGGGTCGCCGCTCACAATGGGACGCATCGTTGTCCCATAGAAGCCACCGGTGGCATCAAGCGAACCGGAGCCAACGTTGCCCGGCATGATGGGGTCGCAGTTGTCGCAAATCCAGAACGGAGTGAAGGGGGTTCCGGACTTGGCGAACAGTTGCCAGGACAACTGCCAGCCGCCCACGATGGCATCCAGTCCCTTGTGCATATCACTACCGAACCGCTTCCCACGGCCCACTGGCGATTCCACGATGCCGTAGGAAATGAAGCGATGCTTCGAGGTGAACGCATCCGCGCCATAATCGGCGTTTGGATCGAACTGGTTATAGGCTGTTCCACCGAGACTCGAGTTCCCGGTATCGGGTGACGTCGACTTCTGGTTGAGGTAGGTGTAGGACGCATTGAAGGTGAACCCGCTCGAGAACCTCCGGTTCACTTCCGTCTGGAAAGCGTGGCTGCGGCCGTGGCCGAAGTTGCCGAAGGAAGTCTGGTACGAGCCCAGGTTCGGGTAGGGCAACCGGCTCCGATCCGCGTCGGAGTAGTCACAATCGCCGTCATCCGGGGTGCAAGGCGTTACACCGTCGCCGATTGTGGTGGCGAACGGGGTATCGCTCGGCGGAAGCAGGTTCGCATCGGCGCCTGAAATCAGACGCTGCATGGTAGAGCCCAGGTAAGACACGCGGACTCCCGTCTGCCAGCCGATCTCGTGCTCCACGGTGATGTTGTATTGCTGGATTCGGGGCTGCTTTAGGTTAAACGGGACCCAGTTCGCGGAAATTGTCGAGCTAAGCGCGTTCACCGCGCCGCCAGACATCGGGCTGATCCCGTGGACTGCGCCCGGCCATCCCTGAAGAGCGGCATCCGGGGTGGTTCGTTTGGTGAGACCCACCTGGAATGAGTTGGTCGCCAAGGGATCACGGATGCCTTGCGCGGCGGCGGTCGGATAGAACAATCCGTAACCTCCGCGGAGCACGGTCTTATCAGTGATTCGGAAAGCCAATCCGATACGGGGAGCGATGCTGCCATAATCCGTGTTCACGAGACTTCGCGGAACACCCAGTGTATCGGCTGTGGTGACGCCGTAAGCGATGAACCGCGGGTCCACGAACTCGAGGGTCTTCGAGGAGGGAACCACGAAGCGGCCCTTCCTGCCATCCGGTCCGGTGAAGTTTGGATCGAAGTTCACGAGGAGATCATTGTTCTCCGTGAAGGGAGAGACGATTTCATAGCGCAGGCCGAGGTTGAGAGTAAGCCTCGGGTGGATCTTGAAATCATCCTGGACAAAGTAGCCCTGCTCCCAATTGTGGACGTCCATGGGGGGGCGGAACTGGTTCACGTAGCTAACCGTATTCGCCGGCATGCCCAACAGGAAGCGGGAGAGAGGAGCCGTTCCCGCGCCAGTGTAGTTCATCACGCCACGCGGATTGCCGCGGCCGCTGGTGAAGCCATCCACCGCCGCATTGCGGACCCAATCCGCACCTGCTTTGATGACGTGCTTCCCGGTGACCCAGGTGATGGTATCGCCGAAGGTGATCAGGTTCTGGTCGAGCGGCCGGTAAGTGTTCCTGCCGCCGTTCGTGAAGGCCTGGAAAGTGGAGCCGAGGTTCACCGCCGGGTGGCCGAAGGTGTCGAGAGTAGATGCACCGATAACGGACCCATAAGCGTCGATGTCGGAGTTGTCAAAACCGATGTTGGTGAGGAACTCGCGCATCGTGTTGTTGCTCTTGCGGAGATTCGGCACCCGGTTGAAGCCGCCGCGGACTTCATTGATGATCGTGGGCGAGAACATGTGAATCTCGGAGATGGAGAGGGTGTCGTTCCGGCGCTCATTCTGGGTTAGGCCCAGAGGGACGAACGGCGAAACGACTGGACTCGTCGCAGAGGTGACCGCCTGGACGTTGTAGACGGCGTAAATACGATCGGAATCCGTGAAGTCGTGGTCCACGCGCAAGGTGCCGAGATCACGGCGCAAGGTTCCGGGAAGATTCGTTGCGTACTCGATCAGGCGCCCATTGCTAGCATTGATAGGCGCATTCATGCTGACGCCGGGGAAGTACTTCTGAACGAAATTCCCGACGGTGGGATTCATCAAGCGCTGGGGAATCTTCGTGAAAACCAGGCCTTGCCCGTTCACGGTGTTCTGAGCGATTTCCGATGCGGTCAGGGTGATGCCCGCGGGCACGGCAGGCTTTGCCGAATCCGAGATCATCGTGAAATCTCCTGCAAGCAGGGAAGGATGGGGCAGTCTGGTATTCCTCAGAAACACCGGCGAGTTTCGGAACAGTTTCTCGTACGCCGCGAAGAAGTAGGTCTGCTTGACCTTCGGGACCGGGCCGCCGAACGATCCGCCAAACTCATTCTGATTGAAATACGGGAACGGATACTCCGGCACAGCCTGTGTGGGCACGAATGAACCCTTGGCGTTCTTGTTATTGAGGTTCCAGGCCGCCAGGGCGGAATTCTTGTTGTCATAGAACAGCGAGCCATGATACTGGCCCGTGCCGCGCCGCGTGGTGACGCGGATATTGGCGATGCCCGCGTATTCCGCCGTGAAGTTGTTCGACATTACCGTGAGCTCGCCGATGGTCTCAAGCGATGGCTGGCTTGCCGTGGGTTCGCCAAACACGCCACCGTTGGTCCGTTGACCGTCGACGGAGAAACTGGCGCCGTAACTCTGCGCGCCGATGAACTTGAAGCTACCGGACCCGGCTGCCTGCGTGACATTCGGGCTCAGATAGAGAAACGAGAAGTAATCCCGGCTGTCTCGCGGCAACGAGGTTACCTGCTCATTCGTCAGGGTGCCGCTCACGGTCGGGTTGTCGGTTTGGATCATCGGCGCTTCGGCAGTCACCGTAACGGTTTCGGTTGTCTGCCCGACTTCCAGGCGCCCGTCGATACGGGTAATTTCACTGGGCCGAAGGGTCACGGGGCCAACCTGAAGCGTGTTGAACCCCTGGGCGGTGAACGTGACGGTATACGATCCGGATTTTTGTCCGGCAGCTTCGTATTCCCCCAAATCGTTTGTGATAATTTCTCTTTGGGCTTTCGTTCCCGTATCGGTGATGGTCACCGTTACACGGGGGATGCGGGCGCCGGAGTTATCCGTCACTGCGCCGCGGATGGTGCCCAAGTCCGATCCCTGCCCCCACAGTTGCGCGGGCGTCAACATAGTGATCGCCGCGAAAAGAATGAAGGTAATCCGATACCAGTTCATCCTATGCATAGATTTCCCTCCCATCAGAATTCGTTGGAAAGCTAAAGTAAAACAAGCGAGCTGATGAATAGTAACATGTTGAAACAACAAGTACAACCTCTGATCAATGGGCGAGGACAACTCGGACGAGGAACCCTCGCGTCATCGTGAGACAAGTGGGCCGGGCAGCAACCGGCACAGGGATTTTTCCACAAGATTCCTGCGCCGCCGGATTGCCGCGCGTGTTGCAGAAGCCGCCGCTCCTCACGCTGCATAACAGACCATTTGGTATGATATGAGATGTTGCCACGATGTTGATTTCACACCAGTTACGCTCTTTCCTCGTTTTTTCATTGTTTGTTTTTCCTGGCTTTTGTTTTGCCTTAGAAAGTCGTCTGGAATCGACCGAAGGGAAAACCTCAACGAATGCGCGCAGCGGAAACGAGGCGCCCCAACCACCCGCGAATCCACAACCTCCACGCAAGGAGACCATCGTCGTCACTGGCACGTTCACGCCAATCCCGCTCGAAGAGAGTGAGCGTTCGGTGGATTCGCTCAACGTCGCCGCGTCGCCGCTACTTTACAACACGTTTACCGACTACCTGAAACTGCTGCCGTCCCTCGATCTGCGGCAACGGGGGCAGAATGGCATCCAGGGAGATCTGTCGATCCGGGGAGGAACGTTCGGACAGACGTTGATTCTACTCGACGGCGTTAGGATGAACGACGCACAATCCGGCCATCACAACCTGGATCTGCCCGTTCCGATGGAGGCGCTGGAAAGCATCGAGGTGCTGCGAGGCGCAGGGTCCACTCTCTATGGCGCGGATGCGATCGGGGGCGTGGTGAATTTCCGCACGAGGCGGCCGGAAGTTTCCGAGATCCGGCTGCGGGGCGCTCTTGGCAACTTCGGCTCCAATCAGGAGCGCATTACGGCCAGCCTGGTGAGGGGCATTCTCTTTCAGCAGTTCGCGGCATCTCGCGATTTCTCGACAGGCTTTGTACCGAACCGGGACTATCGAAACGGATTGATCTCTTCAACAACCCATATCCAGACCGGACTCGGCTTCACGCGGGTGACGCTCGCCGGGCTTGACCGGCCCTTCGGCGCACAGGGCTACTACGGGAATTACAACTCCTGGGAGCGCACCAAGGAATGGCTCGCCATGGCCAGCCAGGAACTGGGCTCCAAGACCACGGCCAGTTTCAGCTACCGGCGCCACACGGACCTCTTCGTGCTCTACCGGGACCGCCCGCAAGTCTACGCGAACCACCACATTTCCGAAACCTGGCTGGGCAGTCTCCGGCGCAGCGACGAATTGGGAGCCAATGGCCGGCTGCACTATGGCTTTGAGAGCCTTCGGGATGGGATTGCTAGCACCAATCTGGGCACGCACAGCCGGAACCGGCAGTCTGTTTATGTAAACTACGATCTCCGCGCGGCAGGGCGTTTTTCTCTAACGGCGGGCATGAGGTACGAACTCTTCGATACCTGGAGCGGGCAGCTCAGCCCCACGCTCTCCGCCGGCTACTGGATTTCCACGCACGCAAAACTACGCGCTAGCGTAAGCCGCGCGTACCGGGCGCCCAGCTTCACGGATCTCTATTATCACGATCCCGCCAACGTGGGGAACCCCGATCTTCGTCCGGAGAGAGCGGTGGGTTATGAAGCGGGCCTTGACTGGAATGCCGGAAATGCCATCGACGGCGAAGTGACCGTCTTCGAACGCCGGGAGCGGGATGGAATCGACTTCGTGCGTTCCTCCGCGGCGGAGATCTGGCGCGCGCGCAATTTTCAGAGGCTCCACTTTACGGGTGTTGAATCCGCGGCGCGTTGGCGATACCGGCCACGGACAAGCGTCGAGATCGCCTATACGGGTTTGCGCGGCGCGCAGGATGCCCTCCAGGGGCTCGAATCGCGGTATGCGTTCAATTATCCGGTGCATCAGGCGGTAGCGAGCTGGCAAGCGGTGACGCGCGGCGAGTTTGCGGTGCGAACGCGAATCGGCGTAACGAAGCGGTTCAGGCGAGACTCCTACATGGTGTGGGACCTGTCTCTTGCTCACTATGGGAAGCGGATTCGCCCCTTTATACAATTGAGCAATCTGGGCGGCGCCGTCTATGAGGAGATCCCAGGCGTGCCGCTGCCGGGCCGCGGCATTCTGGGCGGTATCGAGCTGGTTCTTTTTACAAAGCCTCGCTGAGCGGAGCGAAACCCGTGGAAGCGGCCGGACGCCTTACAATATGTAGTTAGCGCTCCGGCGTCCGCCGGATTCCGGCAGGAGCCAGGCCCAGCGTGACATTTACCCAGCGAACGAATTTTCCCAGAAGGCATACCCCTTTAGCGTGAGATCGATGGTAAACCGAAATCTCGGGAAGCACTGCGCGCGCTTGGTTCTCGCGGCGACGCTTAGCCTTTCCCTATCGGCACAGTTCGAGGCGCCATCCTCCGCGCCGCCAGTGAAGGACGCAGTGCGCTTCGAGGTGAGCGAAACCCTCTTCACGGCGCTGGCAGCGATTAATGCGGCGGGCTATGACGAGGAGATTGACAGCACAGCTAACCATCCGGCCCGGCGGTGGGTGCGCGAGCAGCTTAAGAAGAAGAACCCCGCGCTGCTGGCGGATATTAAGCGCTTCTACGAAGAGCATCGCAAGGCGAACTGGCAGGAGGAGTTCAGCCAGTATGTTTCCTTCGCTCTGCTGAACCAGGGCCCACCGGGCTTCGAGCCTCTGTTCATTTGGAATGAAATGCCCCCGGACACGCAGGAATTGCGGGGATTCGAGGCTTTCATGAAGCTCTTCTATGAGGAGGCGGATGTACCTTCTTTGTGGCGGGAGGTGGAGCCGCAGTTCGAACCCCTGCTTGCGAAGTATCAACCGCAGGTGGCCGACACGATCTTGAAGTCGAACGCCTATCTGCGTAACCCCACAAGCGGCGTTACCCAGCGCAGTTTCCAGATTGTGCTGGATCTTATGGGCGCGCCCAACCGGGTGGAGACGCGGGCGTATGACGATCTTGTATTTTTCGTAATCACGCCGACATCCGAGTTTCCGCGCGACCGTCTGCTGATCGCTTATCTGCATTATCTGGTGGACCCCGTCGTCTACCGCTTTCACCATGAGCTTGAACCCAAGCGAGCGATTGGCGATTTCGCTTTGCGGGCGCCCGCGCTGAGCATGGCCTACAAGCAGGATTTCACGCTGCTCGCTTCCGCGAGCCTGGTGCGGGCGATTGCCGCGCGGATAGACCCGATGCCCGCTTCGCAACGCGAAAAAATGGTGCGCGACGCCACCCAGCAGGGCTTTGTGCTCACACCGTTTTTCTATGAAGAACTGTTGAAGTTCGAGAAGCAGCCAGCCACGCTACGCTTCTATTTCGAGGAGATGGTGAAGAACCTCGATATCTACAAAGAGAACGAGAGGCTGAAGAACGTCACTTTCCTTGAGAACGAGCAGCAGAAGGTCATCCGTGAGGCGCGAACAGTTGAACTGAGCGAGGCGCAGAAGCGGCTGGAAGAAGCGGAAGCATTGCTCTATGAGAAGAAAGATTACCCCGGCGCGAAGGCGATCTATCTGGAGCTTTCCCAGAATACCGGGCAGCGGACGATGCAATCGCGCGCGTTCTTTGGGCTGGCCCGCATTGCCGTATTGGAACGCCAGACCGAAGCGGCGATTCAATTGTTCCAGCGCGCGCTCGAATATGGTCCCGACCCCTCCACGAAGAGCTGGAGCCTGATCTATTTGGGGCGGCTGGCGGATATCGAAGGGGATGCCAGAAAAGCGGCTGCTTACTTCGAAGCGGCCCTCGAAGTAGCAGGACTTTCCCGGGCGGGTAAGGCCGCCGCGGAGAAGGGCCTGGAACAGGCGCGGAAAGAGCGCCGGTAACATACACTATTGGAAGAGGAACGAACGTGATGAAGAAATCCACCCGACTCATGATTGCCTTGGTCGCGCTCGCCGCGATGGCATTCTCCGTATTCGCGCAGGGACCGCAACCAAAGTCGCAAAAAGAAGTGGACGCCCTGATGGCGATCCAGGCCGCCACCACTCCCGATGGCCGCATCGAAGCAGCTACCAAGCTAATTCAAGATTTCGCCGACACGCAATTCAAGTCCTGGGCGCTTTCGATCATCATGCAGAGCTACGAGATGAAGGGCGACATCCCGAACATGATCGTATATGCGGAGCAAACTCTTGCCGCAAAGCCTTCGGATATTGAGGCAGCCACCGCGCAGATCCGTATTGCCAATGGTTTGGCGCGACAAACCAAGGAGTTCGACCTGGATCGCGAAGAGAAGCTGAAGCGCGTGGAAGAACATGCCGCTAAGGGAATCGCCCTTTTGAAGACGGCAACCAAGCCGAACGCGGAGTTTCCGGATGCAGATTGGCAGGCGTATTTGAAGGCGGAAGAAGCGATGGCTCACGATGCCGTGGCTCAGGCGGAATTTGTTCGGAAGAAGTACGTCGAAGCCGCGGAATACTTCAAGAAGGCGATTGAAGCGCAGCCCGACCCGGTGCGGATGCTGAAGGCAGGCAATGCATACCGGCTGGCTAAGAAGTACGACGAAGCGATCGCGATGTTTGACCAGGCGATTGCCAGCCCCCAGGCCACCGAGCAGGTGAAGAGCTTGGCAAACAATGAAAAGAAACAGGCCTTGCAAGCCAAGGCATCAGGCGCATAGCCCTCTGTCCGCTGAACTTCGTGGCAAGGCCACGATGGAACCACAGTGGAAGACCAGGCAATCTGGAGCGGGATGGAACCGGACTGGCAGCAACTGGAGCGGACAATCCGCTACCCATTTCGAGATCGCGGTCTATTGCGGAGGGCGCTGACGCATAAGTCGTTCGCGTCCTCCGCGATCCCGGATCCCAACGACACACACCCCCACAACGAGCGCTTCGAATTCTTCGGAGACGCCATCCTCTCCTTTACCGCGAGCGAAATTCTGTTAACCCGTTATCCCGATGCGCGAGAGGGGCAACTTTCGAAGTTGAAGAACCACCTCGTCAGCAAGAGTCACCTCACGATGGTGGCGCGCGAGATGATGCTAGGCGATTACTTGCTCTTGGGGAAAGGCGAGGAACTCACGGGCGGCCGCGTGAAGCAGAAGCTACTCGGCAATGCGATGGAAGCGTTGCTCGCCGCAATATATCTGGATGGCGGCATCGTGCCTGCACGAACGTTCGTTGAAGCTTTTCTGGTGGCGGAGTACGACAAGACGGTAGGGCAGATCGAGGAAGCGCGCAACTTTAAGAGCGAGTTGCAGGAGCGCGCAAAAGTTATCGGACTGCACCAGCCCACTTATACGGTGCTCGCCAAGCATGGCCCAGACCACGCGAAGCTTTTCGTCGTGGAAGCGCGAATCCAGACCGACCTAAGCGAGACGGCGGAAGGGCACAGCATCAAGGCGGCCAGCCAATCCGCGGCGGCACGTTTGCTGGACCGCATCGAAGCGCTTCCCCACTCCGGCAAGAGTCAGAACTAATTGGCCGTTCCGATCGCTTTTTGCTTTTCCTCGGCAAGGCGGTGAATCAGTTCGTCCTGAGCCCGGTTCCCCCCGACGGGCTCATCATTCAAGCCGTAGAGGTTCAGCACCACGATATCGACCCGCCGATTTCTACGCCGGCCGTCGTCGGTTTCATTCGAATCCACGGGGATGGTGTCGGAATACCCGGCCACCGTGAACTTCGCGCCGGGTACGTGGAACTCCCCGGTAAGCAGATCGAGCATGGAGATGGCGCGGGCGGTGGAAAGGTGCCAGTTGCTGCGGAATCGCCCGTTGTGGATCGGGATGGAATCCGTATGTCCTTCGAGCCGCACGTGATTGGGCAGCTTGGCGATGGTCTCGGCTACCTTGCCGATGGCGCCGTAAGTTTCCGGAGCGATGACATCCTGCCCGGAAGGGAAGAACGCCGCCTGCCGGAGTGAGATCACGAGGCCGCGGCGGGTAAGACGAATCTGTACCTGTTCTTTCCTGATCTCATCGGCCAGTTCCCGGGAAAGAAAGTTCATTGAGGGCAGGAATTGCTCCAAAAGGACTGCATCGGCCTTGCTCGCCGTGGATTTCTTATGGTTCGCGGGATTGGCGGAATAGGTACCCGGATTCCGGGTGTTCTCTTCCATGAGAGCGGAGACCAGGGCGCGAAAAGAATCTTCCTTCAGAGCCTCTCTCACCGATTCGGAGACCCGCTGCGGCGCGGACTCGTCAATCCGGGCGGTGGCGTACATGACGACGAAGAATGCGAAGAGGAGCGTCACGAAGTCGGCGTAACTCACCATCCATCGTTCGTGATTCTGGTGCGGCTGGTGTTTCTTTTCCCGGGCCATGGCGGACCTTCGCTATGCGGCCTTTCCGCGCGAACGGTTGGAGGAGGGCGAGGAAGAGCGGCTGCGGGAGGAATCGTCGAGATACGCTTCGAGCTTGAGCCGGATCAGTTTCGGATTGAGGCCTTCGACGATGCTCGCAACCCCATCGAGCACGAGTTCCTGGTGCTGAGCGAGTTCCTCGGCCCTGGCCCGGATCTTGCTGGCGGCGGGCAGCAGCAACAGGTTGGCGAGGCCCACACCATAAATGGTCGCCACGAAGGCGACCGCGATGCCATGGCCCACTTCCTCCAGATTGTCCAGTTGTTTCATCACCTGGATCAGTCCCATGACCGCCCCGATGATGCCGATGGTGGGGGAATAGCCGCCGGCGGTTTCGTAGACGCGCGCAGCCGATTCCGCCCGGCGCTCCTGAATGGTGATCTCGAGTTCCATCTGGCGCCGCAGATCCTGGAGGGGGGTGCCATCGACGGCCAGGTTCATCGCCTTGCGGAAGAAGGGATCCTCCACCCGGTCTGCGTCCGATTCGAGGGAGACGATCCCCTGCTTGCGCGCCTTCGTCGCGAACTCGACGAGGTGCTCAATGGTGGCCGGGGTAGAGGGAGAGCGCACGATGATGAGATCCGCGAATCGCCGGGCCGCGGCCATGAACACGTTCATAGGCGTGGTGACGAGCACCGCGCCCACCGTGCCCCCAAGCACAATCAAGGCGGCCGTGGCCTGTCCGATATCCGCGAGTTCCCCACGCTCCGCGATCAGCCCGCCGATAATGCCGATGAGGCCAAGCACGATGCCCAGAGGGGTTGCATAATCGAAGCGAAACTTCCTGGGCTTGCTCTCGGGCACGGACGTTGACCTCACTTCCGCATGGATCCCGGCCGTCGGGAATCACTCGATCTAATCGGCTCAATCTAATGGGCCCATCCACCTAGGCAGGTTCCTCTTGCCGCAGCGTTTCGCCGATGGGAGAAACCAGGGATAGGTTCAACCGGCGATCCGGACTCTGGTGTACTTGACGGCCATAATCGATCACCATGGCGACGATTTGATCGGGTGATTCCAGAACCATGAATTTTTCTCCCGTGGTGAGAGAAATCACCGTGTCGGGCGTCGTTTCGACATACTCGATCAACTCGGCGTTGACGTAGATGGGCTCGTGATTGAGCCGGGTTACTCGAATCATGCAATCCTCTCCCGCATTCCTTCATATCGTTCGCGGCGACGGAGGTATGAGGAACTTGGATTGATTCGCGGAATCGGAGAGCAGACCGATTCAAAAGATGCGGGTTTGGAGCGTAAATTGCACGGGGCGATGTCGATGATGGAGAACCACCCGATACGGACGATGGAATCCGAGGCTCTTGAGCCAACGGAAGAATCGGGTTCACCGATCCCCGCCTGCATCAGCGCCGCCGCTTGCACGTGCGCGCAGGACGCCGCCGGCAGGCTCGCCGCCGAATTGCTGGACGCGGTGGATAGCGGGTCTTCCGCCTCTTTACTCGAGGTCCTTTCAAGGATTGCACTGATGGATCCGGGCATCGGAAAACCGGATGAAGTGAACACCGCGGATGACGGGGAGTTTGAGAAGTTGGAGTTGCTGCGCGCCATCGCCGTGCAGATGCGGCTGGATCTGCACGCCATGTTGATGCATATCTATCAACGCATTGAGGCTTCCCGTAGCTATCTGGACATTGCCCGGCATCTGGCGGGCCGCGCGCCGGGCGAGGGAGCCGATCTGGGAACGGCGCTCCCTGGATTGGGGCTTAAAGTAGGAGCCACGCCGGGTGGACGGGAATTTGACACCGGCGGACGAAACGGCGAAATTTGAACAGCCGCGATCCGCAGTCTGAGGGGGCAGCGGAGCCGTTCCGCTATTCGAGGAGCGTGAGAATACTGCGGAGTTCCTGGCGCAACCCATCAATGGTAACGGCTTCCGCGGAAGTTGGGGTCCCATTCCCGGAAGAATCGGTATCCATGGCCACGCTACTTGCGGATTCCGCCGGGACCGGCATGGAGACAACGCGCATCGACTCCGCGGGGGAATCTTCCACCGCATGCGGCCGGCGCTGGCCGAGTTCCTTCAGGTATTGCCGGGCGCCTTTGATGGTGTACTGACGATCATAGAGCAATTGCCGGATCAGCAATAGCTGCTCGACTTCGCGGCGCCGGTACATCCGGTGACCCGTACCGGATTTCTTCGGGGCGAGTTGGGAAAACTCGGTCTCCCAATAGCGAAGCACGTAAGGTTCGACACCCACGATTCGGCTTACTTCCCCAATTCGAAACACGAGTTTGTCGGGAATCCCGGCGGGCGTGGAGACTGCGGAAGCGGATTTGGGAGAGGCACCCTTGCGTGAGAGTCCGCCATGTTCACCCATAAGAGGCATTCTAATGCAAAATGGAGGTTCGAGCGCGGGCCAGGTACGTGAACTTGTGGTAAGCGCGCGGGTGTTACAGAGCCGTGGGGTCCATGCCAGAGAAATCAATGAACTTGCGTTCCGGAATCAATCCGGTGATGGAGGCATTGCGCGCGGGGGCGCCTCTCGAACGCATTCTGATCGCGAAGGGTGCGGGTGGAGCACGAATTCAGGCAATTGTGGATGCGGCGCGGCAGGCCGGCGTGCCGGTGCGTTTCGAACCCCGGGACGCGCTCGACCGCATGACGAAGAGCAGTGTTCACCAGGGTGTGGTGGCGTATGGGGCAGCACAAGGCTACGCCGGGTTGGATGCCGTGTCGGGGGCGGAAATGCTCGTGCTGCTGGATGGCATTGAAGACCCCCACAACCTGGGGGCGATCGCCCGAAGCGCCCATGCGGCGGGCGCGGGCGCGGTTGTCATCCCTGAGCGCAGGGCGGTGGGTGTGACCGACGTCGTGCAGAAGGCGGCGGCCGGCGCTCTCGAGTACTTGCCGATTTCGAAAGTCAAGAATCTGGCCCAGGCCATGGAATCGCTTAAATCGGAAGGCTACTGGATCTACGGTCTCGACGAACGCGGCGAGACTCCCTATCATCAGGTGGAGTGGGGGCGGCAGAACGCGATTGTGCTGGGCGCCGAGGGCCATGGTCTGCATCGCCTGGTTTCCGAGCGTTGCGATCTGCTCATCGGCATTCCGATGGCGGGCGCCGTGGCTTCGCTGAATGTCTCCGTTGCCGCGGGCATCGTCTTGTTTGACTGGCGGCGCAAACAGTTGGAGGCGGCGAGAGCCGGTATCCCACGGGAGACTGAGGCCGCGCCACCCGCGTGATAGGATGGCCCCGCATGCGCATCTTTCCATCCGCACTTCTCATCCTGTTGCTGCTTCCCTTTGCCTGGAGCACGGAGCCCGTTCGCGCGCGTCACGGCATGGTGGTTTCGACTGATGCGATCGCGAGCAAAGTGGGTGTGGAGGTACTCAAGAATGGCGGCAATGCGGTGGATGCGGCCGTGGCCGTAGGCTTCGCGCTGGCCGTGACGCACCCGGCAGCGGGCAATCTAGGCGGCGGGGGATTCATGCTGATCCGCCACGCGGATGGCAGGGACACGTTTCTGGACTTCCGGGAAATGGCGCCGGCCTCCGCCCATCGGGACATGTATCTTACGAAGAAGAACACCGGGGTAATCCATTCGGATTACCAGGGTCGCCAGATGCAAATCGAGTTGAACGAGAGCCTGGTGGGCTGGCGCGCCAGCGGCGTGCCCGGCACGGTGCGCGGCCTGGAACTGGCATCGAGCAAGTACGGACGGAAACCGTGGAAGGAACTTCTAGCACCGGCGGTGAAGCTAGCGCGGAATGGCTTCCCGGTGGATTATACGCTGTCGGAAAGCCTCAGAGGCTCCACCGCCTTGCTGGGACGATTTCCGGACTCGAAGCGCATTTTTCTGCGCGATGGGAAGTATTTCGAGGCCGGGGATACACTGCGCCAACCGGAGTTGGCGGCAACGCTCGAACGGATCGCCGGGCAGGGAGCGCGGGATTTTTACGAGGGGGAAACCGCGCGATTGCTCGCAGCCGGAATGAAGCGGAACGGCGGCGAGATTACCCTCGATGACCTGAAGCGATACCGCGCGGTGGAGCGCCAACCACTGCGCGCGGAGTACAAAGGCTACACGGTAATCACCGCGCCGCCGCCCAGTTCCGGGGGTGTCGGCATTCTCGAGATGCTGGGAATGCTGGAAGGCAGCGGCTATGAGAAGGGCGGCTTCAACGCCGCCAGCACCTGGCATTATTTGGCCGAAGTGATGCGGCGTTCCTACGCGGACCGCAGCGAGTTTCTGGCCGACCCCGATTTCTATCGTGTTCCGCTCGGCAGGCTGCTCGACAAGGGATATCTCACGGCGAGACGATCGACGATCAATCGAACCAGGGCATCTCGGAGCGAGGAGATTCACCCTGGGATCGCTCCAGGATACGAGAGCATGGAAACCACCCATTTCTCCGTGGTGGATGGCGATGGCAACGCCGTTGCCGTAACGTATACGCTGAACGGGAGTTATGGCTCCGGCGTGACCGTGCCTGGCGCGGGGTTTCTGCTCAACAATGAGATGGATGACTTCGCCACGAGACCGGGCCAGGCCAATATGTTCGGCCTCGTGCAGGGCGAGGCCAACAAGGTGGAGCCGGGCAAGCGTCCGCTGTCGTCGATGACACCCACCATCGTGGTTAAGGACGGCAGTTTAAAGATCGTAGTGGGCGCTCCCGGCGGTGGACGCATCATCAACGCGGTGCTTCAGGCGCTCTTGAACGTGATCGATTTTGGGATGAACGCCCAGGAGGCGGTGGACGTTCCACGCATCCATCACCAGTGGATGCCGGATCAACTGAACGTGCAATCGGGAGTTTCTCCCGATACCGTGGCGTTGCTCAAACAGATGGGGCACGAGGTGGTTGAGATTGAGAGTGTGGGCCGGCTACAGCTCATCGTGATCAATGGAGAATGGCTAGAAGGCGGGTCAAACTCCCTACCGCACGGCGGGGCGGCAGGATACTGAGCGGGCGGCTTCGGAATCCGGCGAAAGAACAGTGGGTGGAAACATGACACGTAGGGAACTGGTGCAGGCAGGCAGCGCGACGTTGGGAGCGGCTGCTGCATTGGGTGCGCAAGCCCTCCCGGAGAAGCAGGTTGCATACCGCAATTTTTTCGGGGATCTGCACAACCACAACCAGGTCGGTTACGCGCAGGGCACGCTTGAACGTAGTTTCGAGATCGCCCGGAATCATCTGGACTTCTATGCCTTCACGCCGCACTCCTATTGGCCCGATATGGGCGCATACGACGGCCGCATCGAGACTAAGTGGCGGAACGGATTTTACGTCGCCAAGGCAAACTGGCCGGAGGTGGTGAAGCTGGCCAGGCAATATGACGACCCGGGCCGCTTCGTCACCATTCTCGGATACGAGCGGCATGGCGCGGCGGAGGGGGATTATCACATCCTGTACCCGGATCTGAAGGGCGATTACGAACTGATTGCGGATCTGCCGGCGCTGCAGGCCTTCGCTCGCGAGAGAGGCTGCATTCTGGTTCCCCACCACCCGGCGAACCGATTGGGCCATCGCGGCATCAATGCGCACGCGGTGGATGCGCGAGTTTCGCCAGTTCTGGAGATTCACTCCGAGTGGGGCTGCGCCGAACACGACCGCGCGCCGAACCCATACAAGCGGCACACGGAGGGCGGGCGTTGGACCAGGCACACGCTGCAGCACTATCTGGCACAGGGGATGCGCTTCGGCGTGGTGGCCAGCACCGACGACCATCTCGGGTATCCCGGCGCGTACCGCGAGGGACTCGCCGTGGTGAAGACCACCGAACTCACCCGCGAGGCGATCTTCGATGCGATCCGGAATCGGCGGACGTACGCGGTGACCGGAGACCGCATCGATCTCGACTTCCATTTGAATGGCCGCATCATGGGGCAGGAACTCCCGTATGCGCGCACACGTTCCCTGGCGGTGGAAGTCCGCGGCTGGGACGTCGTGGACCGGGTGGAAGTGCTCAAGAATAACCGCGTCGTACACCGCGATTTCCCCATGGATGCGGCGCCCACGGCGGAAAGTTGGCGCAGGCCGGTGACACTTCGATTTGAGTACGGTTGGGGGCCATGGCCCGCTCTGGGATGGGGCGGCACGGCGGATTGGGAGTTTACCGTCACCGTCGAGAACGGGAAATTCGAAGCCGTGCAACCTTGCTTTGTGACAGGACCACTCGACGAGTTCCGGCGGGACCGGATTCTCGAGCGCACGGAGACCTCCGTGAAGGTGCGAAGCTTCACCGCGCTCAAGCAGCAGGTGGACGACTATTCTCAGAAGGCGATCGTTCTACGCGTCCAGGGCGGGCCGGAAACGCGCGTGACCGTCACATGCACCCGGCCGAAGCCATGCTCCCTGACGCAGACGTTCGCGCAGTTGAGCGAATCGAACGAAATGCTCTTCACGGCAAAGTTTCCGTGGGAATCCGCCATGCTGCACCGGGTGGTGTTTGAAGAGAATTATCTGAGCCGCTTTACGTTTGAGGACGAGGACGAAGGCCTAGAGGCGAACTGGTATTATGTGCGAGTGGTGCAGGCCAATGGGGAACTCGCTTGGTCCAGCCCCATTTGGGTGGAGAAGGCTTAGAACGCAGACGCGAAAGGACAGGACGAGGCTTACGTATGAGAGCGATTCGAGTGGGCGCGGCACAATTTGAAGCACGCGATGGGGATAAGGCGTACAACCTCGGCGCGATTGCGCGGCTGACCGCCGCGGCAAAGGCGGAGCGGGCAGAACTTGTGTGCTTCCACGAATGCTCCATCAGCGGCTACACCTATCTCGAAACACTTGACCGGGGGGGACTCGAGGCGGTGGCGGAAGCAGTGCCCGACGGACCGTCAATCCAGCGGCTGATCGAGATTGCGCGTGACATTGGGATCTCGATTGGCGCCGGCCTCATCGAGCGCGAAGGAGAAGATCTCTACAACACCTTCGCCGTTGTCTCGCCCGACGGACTCGTTGCTAAGCACCGTAAAATCCACGCATTTGTGAACGACGCGCTGAGCTGCGGGAGCGGCTATACGGTCTTCGATCATCTTGGTTGCCGGATCGGAATTTTGATCTGCTACGACAATAACCTACCCGAGAATGCGCGCATGACCGCCATGCTAGGCGCGGATCTCATTCTGGCTCCGCACGTCACGGGATGCCTGCCCTCGGCAATGCCGGGGCGCGGAATTGTGGCGCCGGAGATCTGGCATAACCGGGAACTTGACCCGGTGCGCTGCCGTCAGGAGTTCGACGGCCCGAAGGGCCGCGCCTGGCTGCTGCGGTGGTTGCCGGCGCGCGCCTGGGAAAACGGCGTGTTTATCGTTTACGCCAACCCGATCGGCGAGGAGGGCGGCACGATCAAGCCGGGAGGTTCGCTGATTCTGGACCCCTTCGGGGAAGTGCTTACAGAGTGCCGCACGTTCGGGGATGAAGTGGTGGTGGCCACGCTCGACCCGGAGAAGCGCAAGCTGGCCTCCGGACCGGGATACATTCGCGCACGGCGTCCGGAGCTTTACGCGAAAATGGTGGAACCGAATCCGCACCTGAGCCCGAGCGGCCGCCCGGACGTCTGGTGGAAGAAGAACCGGGTCGCGCAAGTCACAGTGGAAAAGGTCTCAACCTAACTCTCAGCCGCAATGCCGCAGTTCGCGGGGATCGTGCCGCAATGGGCTGAGCCCTACTTCCGGATGTGCATGATGCCCAGATCGCGAAGCAACCGGTCCGGCACATCGCTCGGAGCTTCACACATGAGATCTGTGCCGCGGGCCGTCTTGGGGAAGGCGATGACGTCGCGGATGGAGGTCTCGCCCGCCAGAATCATCACCATGCGGTCCAACCCCAACGCGATGCCGCCGTGCGGAGGAGCGCCGTAGCTGAGCCCTTCGAGCAGGAAGCCGAAGCGGTGCTGGGCATCTTCCGGGGTAAAGCCAAGGGCGCTGAACACCTTCTGCTGCACATCGGCGCGGTGGATACGGATGGAGCCGGAACCCAACTCCACGCCGTTGAGAACGATGTCGTAGCTCTTGGCGCGGCAGTTGGCGGGATCGGTCGTCAGCAGGTCCAGATCCTCATCATGCACGGACGTAAATGGGTGATGTGCGGCCACCCAGCGCTGTTCCTCGGGGTCCCATTCGAACATGGGGAAATCCACCACCCAAAGGAAGTTGAACTTCTTCGGGTCGAGGAGTTTGTGCTTGTCCGCATACTTCTGCGCGGCGAAGAGCCGAAGCTGTCCACAGGCCTTCAGCGCTTCACGTTCCGGCAAATGCGGATCCGGTTCGGCCGCCCAGTTGGCTAAGAGCAGAAGGTCCTCATCCGTGGCGTTGGTTATCTCGCGCACCTTTGCCATTTGCTCCGGATAATCGCGCTCCAAGCGTTTCGCGTCGTCAAACACGCGAAGGTTCTTCTCCTGCCCGAACGTCTTCAGCTCATCCCGTTCCTTGCGGGAGATCTGGCCCACCTTCGGGACGAGGATCGCCACCATCGGGAGACCGTTTCCGCCGATCGGCGTCCCTTCGAACAATGCCTCCACGCGATGGAAGGGCGGGATGCGTGTATCCGGCTTGTCGATTCCATAGGAATCCATCGCTTCCCGGTACGTGATCCGCTGAAACGGCGCTTCAATCGGGAAACCCGCAGCCGCAAAGGCAGGGACGAGCATCTTCTCGATGACCGCGAAGACGTCCGGCTGCTGCACGAAGGACATCTCCAGATCGATCTGCGTGAACTCGGGCTGCCGGTCCGCGCGCAGATCTTCGTCGCGGAAACAGCGCACGATCTGGAAATAGCGCTCGTAGCCCCCAACCATCAGCAATTGCTTGAAGATTTGGGGCGATTGCGGCAAGGCATAAAAGCTCCCCTGGCTGAGGCGGCTTGGGATGATGAAATCGCGTGCGCCTTCCGGCGTGGAGCGCGTCATGAAGGGCGTTTCAATCTCGTGGAAACCCTGTGCGAAAAGGCTATTCCGCACCGCGAAGGAGACATCGGAACGCATCCGGATGTTCTGCTGCATCCGATGGCGGCGTAAATCGATATAGCGGTGCTTGAGGCGGCTTTCCTCGCCGACGCTGAGATCGTCTTCCATGGGGAAGGGCGCAGGCTTCGATTCATTGAGAATCCACACCTTCTCCACTACCACTTCGACCTCGCCAGTGGGAAGATTCGGGTTGACGGTTTCCGCGGATCGCTTCTCCACACTCCCCTCAACCGCCACGACGAACTCGCCGCGGATGTGCTCCGCGCGGGCGTGAACTTCCGCCGCATTCTCGACGCGAAAGACAACTTGCGTGATCCCGGTGATATCGCGGAGGTGAAGAAAAATCACGCCGCCGAGATCCCGCCGACGGTGTACCCAACCCATTAGAAGCACGCGATTGCCGGCATTTTCCGCGCGCAATTCACCACACTTGTGGGTACGCCGCAAATTTCCTAGGAAATCTAATTGGACGGAGTGTTGGCCTTCGCCGTTGGTGCTCATGATGTTTCCTGCCTGGAGTACTTCCCTAATTTACGAGATCGAGAATCGCCGCTTCACTGAGATTTTCCTGCTCGCCGGTTCGCATGTCCTTCACGACGAAGACACCGCGCGCAAGCTCATCGTCACCAAGGATGACAACGCGCTCAACCGCCAGACGATTCGCCAGATCCATTGCGCGCTTCAGCTTGCCTTCGAAGAATACTTCGACGGTAGCGCCTTTCGATCGCAGGGCGCGAGCCAGCGAGAGATTCCGCTCCATCGCGGCATCGCCAAGCGCGAGCATGGCAAAGTGCACGCCTTCCCTCGGAAGGGTGGCGGACTGCGTTTCCTGAAGGCTCATAGCCAGACGGTCCGCGCCAATCGAATAGCCGATTCCGGGTGAGCGCAGCTTCGACCCCAGGGATTCCGCCAGGCCGTCATACCGCCCGCCGCCCAGCACGGAATTCTGCGCTCCCAGCGCGCCATGGACAATCTCAAACGTGGTGCGTGTATAGTAGTCGAGCCCGCGCACCAGCCTCGGGCGTATCTCGAACTCGATTCCGGCCGCCGTGAGGTAGTCCAGCACCGCGTCGAAGTGAGCCTTGGTTTCATCGTTCAGGAACTCGTGAATGGAAGGCAAGGCGGCGATGATGGGTTCATCTTGCGGGTCTTTCGAATCCAGCACCCGGAGGGGATTCGTTTCCGCGCGCCGCTGGTTATCCTCGCTGAGCTGGTGCTTCACGCCCCGCAGTTCCTCGCGAAGTTTCGCGACGTAGCGCGCGCGGCTCTCCGGATCTCCCACGGAGTTGATGAGGAGTTTGAAATCCTTCAGGCCCACCTCACGGAGGTAGGTCACCACCATCTCAATCACTTCGCCGTCGACGAGCGGTGATTCCGAACCAATCACTTCCGCGCCGATCTGGTAGAACTGGCGGAAGCGGCCCTTCTGCGGGCGCTCCCGGCGAAACATCGGCCCCATGTAATAGAGCTTCTGGAGGCCCGCTCGCTGGTCCAGCCGATGCTCGATGTAGGCGCGGATTACGGATGCGGTGTTCTCCGGGCGGAGCGTCAAGGAAGAGCCGTCGCGATCTTCCCAGGTATACATTTCCTTCGTGACGATGTCGGTTTCCTCGCCAACTCCGCGGGCGAAGAGTTCGGTTTGTTCAAAAATGGGCGTGCGGATCTCGGCGTAGCGAAAACGGCGGAACACTTCGCGCGCCGTGCGCTCGACGTGATTCCAGACGGAGGTATCCGGCGGGAGCAAGTCCCGGGTCCCTTTCACGGCGCGAATCAAAATACTTCGTCCTTGAAGGCTTTCTTGTATTTCACGTAGTTGGAAGCGTTCTCGCTGAAGCGCTGCTTCTCGTCGTCGCGCAATTCCCGAACGACCTTGGCGGGCACGCCCATCACCATCGAGTTTGGCGGCACTTTCATCCGTTCCGGCACCAGAGCGCCGGCGGCCACCACGCTGCCTTTGCCGACCACGGCGTCGTTCAGGACGATGGCGCCAATCCCAATTACGGCATCGTCTTCGATGGTGCAGCCATGTAGATTGACGGAGTGGCCCACGGTGACGCGATTCCCGATCTTCAGCGGACAGATGTCGTGTTCCACATGGAGGCAGGAATTGTCCTGGATATTGGTGGCGTCGCCGATGCGAATGGTATTCACATCACCACGGATGGTGACATTGCACCAGACGCTCGATTCCTCTCCCAGCACAACATCGCCAATCACCTGAGCGCTGGGATCGATGTAGCAGGAGGAGGGAACGGTGGGGGTGATTCCCTTGTAGCTGCGAATCATAGAAAGCCTGAACCCTCTATTTTAGCAGAGCCCCTGGGAAGCGCTTCTGAAGAATCCGAATCGGAGAGATGGAGCCTCCCTTCCCTCTGCGAATTGAGCTAACACTTTTGGAACCAGACATAGCAATGGTTTCCAATCTGGCGGGCGCGCGGATTTCGTAGGAGAAGCAGGTCCAGATAGCGCAGCGGGAAGAGCAGCCAGCCGAGAACGCCATGCGCCACCGGCCGGAGTGGCCTGGGCGCCCAGAGCTTGGCGTACTCCAGCAGAAAGACGAGCAGCGTGGCGGTGGGCCCCGTGCGCCAGCCGTGCTTGACGGCCTTGAGGCCAGGGTTCATCAGCAGAAGCGCATCGATGGTGAAGCGCCGGTAATCGCGAGGATACTCATGGAAAGGATGCGCGAAGGGGACGACGATGTGGAGAAATCCGCCGGGCTTCAAGGCGCGCGCCATCTCAAGGAGAATCGCTTCCGGTCTTTCGACGTGCTCCAGAACGGCGTCGCATTCAATCCGCTGAAATACGCCGTCCGGGAAGGGGAGGTGTTCTGCGTCGGCGGCAAGATCGACGCCCGGAAGAGGGAAAAGGTCGAGATTGAGGTAGCCATCGGGCCGCGCGCCGGCCCCGCCGATGTAGAGATTCCAGCGGCCCAGCGGAGCGTCAATCCGAAGCTCATCGGGATTCAGCACATAGGGAAGCGGCGGGCTAAGGAGACGTCGCAAGCGGCCGCGCCATGAACTCGCCGTGCGGCGGCGATGCAACTCCCGGATGGATTCGTCATTCACGATGATTCTGCCGGGGCGATGCGTTTCGCGAAAGCGGGCCATGGGGCAGAGCTACAGCCCCTGCGAAACCAGCAGCCGCGCCGCAAATTCTAGACTAATGCAGCAACCGGTTGGACGCCCCGGGCGCCGTCGCTATCTCTCGCGGGCGCTCCGGGTTCCCCCGGCCCCGGCACTCCTCCGTGCTCAAAAAGATCCACGAACGGAAGCGCGAGCGCCCCGGTGAATCCGGTTTCCTGGGCGAGAGAGCACGGCCGCAGGATGAGGTTGTTAAAATTGCGGAATTCGTCGCCGCCGGGGAATTGCTCCCGAATCGCCGTCAGAACCAAAGGCCAGGCGTCGGTGATGGCGCCATCGATAATCACCACGTCCGCATTGAGCGCCCAGATGACGTTTGCGATGCCAATGCCGAGATATCGCATGCACTCGCGAATCGCCTGGACGGCAGCGGCGTTGCCTTCCCGTGCGAGATGGCAGATCTTGCGAATGCGGCTCTCGGTCTCCCCGCTCGCACCGCGCGTCTCGTTGGCTAGAGAATTGTAACGGGAGAAGATCGCGGGATGCGCCGCCAGGGATTCGAGGCAGCCCGGGCGGTCCTGCGCACCCAGGCCCGGGGAGTCGGCCACCACCATTTGTCCGATTTCACCGGCGGCGCGATGTGGGCCGCGGAAGATCTTTCCATCCATCACGATGCCCATGCCGATCCCTTCATCCACGCGGATGTACAGCATGCAGCGGCTTCCATTGATCTCCGCGCTTCCGGAATGGTACTGGGCAAGGGCGGCCGTTC
>JADLCF010000168.1 GCA_020847315.1 Bryobacterales bacterium
CGTCTCCCAGATCCGAATTGTGGCAAATCGCCACCATCACACGGCCCTTATCGTCATAGACGCCGCGCCAGTGCGGAATGTATCCGTCGTACTCCGCTTCTCTGCCCGTGTACAAATACTGAATTCCTGGAATCTGGAAGCGATCCTCGATATCGAACACGGTGTGGTTGATTGCGTCCGCCTCGGGGATATCGACAATCGGACGGTCTGGAAACACTTTCGACATGCCGTCGGTGAAGATCTCCCACTCCCTGGAACCGTGAAAATCGTCCACCATCAAAAATCCGCCGCGCAGCAGATACTCCCGTAGCCGGGCCGCCTGCGCATCCTCGAGGTCCCAGTGGCCCACTTCGACTGCGTAGACCCACGGATAGTCGAAAATGCGGTCGTCATCGAGCGAGACCACTTCCTCCATGGACCGGATATGCAGGCGGCTTAATCTTTTCAGTCCCACCGTCAGATGCCGGTCCGCCTTCGGGTAGTCCGTCGTCCAACTGCCTCGCCGTCCCCAGAGCCCTCCGATGTTGATCTGTGGGTACTGCAATCGCGCGAATACAAACTCCGTCCGTTCGGTAGGGTTCTCAGGGATCGGCGCATCCTCTTCCGGATTCATGTACCGGAAACCTCGCTGGAACGCGAACGCAACGATCCCGGCCATCGCGAAGAGAACAAGAAGTAGAAGTGCTCGTCTGGGAAATCTCATGGGGCGCCCGAACCCTGCCGTTACCCATTACCCTAGCAGTTCAGCCGAAGTTGCAAAGGGGTATTACTGCTTGTACGCGCCCACGCGGGAATCGCGTTTCCTCAATTTGCCAGCCGCTGCGCTGCCCTTGCCGGCGGGAAGACCGGTCTTACCTATAAGACGCCGGCTCCGGCGTAAAGAGTCGAATATCTGGCGCACGAACCGCCGGGGTCACCGCCCCGCGCCTTCAGCGGGCGCGCGTGGAATCATGGCGTCGCGCCGTTCGAGGCGTGCGGCATCAAAGTTTCCACAAGTTTGCGCATGTGCGGAACGGGCGGGTTCTGCCCCGCCTGTTTCCACGCCTCCAACTCCCACTCCAGGCTCACCGGAAAGACAAGCGGCCAGAGCATGCCATCGTCGGCCGCCACTGGGGGGACGCGCCGGGCGAAGATCTGCGCCGCCTCTCCCGCTTCGCCGCGCTCCAGGAACCCCCAGGCGGCAAGGGCATGCGTAAACATCGCGGATGCCTCCGGGGTCGCGTTATCCGCCATCACGAGCGCCTGCAAGCCTTCCGCGCTCAAAGGCGGATGCAACCGCGCTTCGAGAAACGTAGCGGCCGCCACCAAGGCGCCCGGCGCATTCCCGCCCATTGCGCGGGAGATCGCGGCAGCGCGCTCCGCGGGCGTCAATCCCGCCGTTCCCGCCTGCAAAAGGCCCGCCAGCGCCGGCGTCACCTCGAGCCCATAACGCGGAGTGCGCGCCCGGAACTCGGCCTCCAGCCGCGCAAGCTGCCCCTCGGCCATGTCCCACACATACAACTGAGAAGCCACCAATCCGCGATAGGGGCGCGCGAGCGAACCCTGGCCAAGGATCGCCGTTAAGCTCGAACGCGCCTCCGCCCGGCGTCCGCGAAGAAACTGCCACTGCGCCGCCCGCAACTCGGCGATCTGCTTGTTCGATGTCCGGAGCAGCGCCAAGTACCGATCCATCAACGTGTCTGCCGCCGTTAGGTCTGCGGCACACATCCGGGCCCAGGCCGCCTTGAACAAGGGGAACCCTCCCTGCCACTGCGGGTTAAGGCTGTTCGCCTTCTCGTAGTGGCCGGCGGCCTCGCCGAACTCACCAAAAAAGAAAAGCACGTCCCCGCTGGTATCCTCCACATTCGGGTCCGCCGGATTCAGTTTTCGATACTCCCCAAGAGCCTCGATCGCGCCCGGCCGATTGCCGCCGAAGGCCTCCGCATACGCGATCTGGTTCCACAGCGCGGCATTGCGTCCATCGGTCTTCACCATCTCCCGCAGCACGGCCACCGCCCCGAGGTAGTGGCGGCGCTGCTGGTAAATCGCGGCAAGCCGGCTGGCGGCCTCAAGATCGTAGGGCGCAGCTTTCACGACTCCCGCGAGCGCGGATTCAATTTCGGCATCGTTTTTGCGGAACGAAGCCAATTGCAGCTTGGCGTAAGCACGGTCGAGCGCCCGGCCGGCGGGCAGCGCTGCCAGCAGCCGCTCCGTTTCCGCTTCCGCCTGTTCGATCTGCCCTTCCCGCTGATAGAGCGCCGCCAGGCGGAGGGAGGCGCTCGTGAACTGAGGATCCGCCGCGACCGCCTCGCGCAGAAGCGGGATTGCCTGGGCAGCCGCCCCGGCCGCTAATGCGCGGCCGAATGCCTCGAACGCTTTGGGGTTCCGCGTGGAGAACGGCGTACCCGCCGCACCCGCCGCTTGGAGGAGCCGCCGCAGTTCCGGCAGCGCTTCGGCTAAAGAAACGGCGCGATTGTCACCTAGGGGCCGCACTTCCCCTGGCGCCAGGCTCTCCCGGTAAAGCTGGATCCGGAGCGATTCGGGAGATCCGCTAACGATGCCTCGCAGCACCTCCGTCGCCCCCTGGATGGCAGCATTCCCCGCATCCGTTGCACGAATCGGAATCACGCCCGCAATGCCCCGCATTTCGTCGGACGCCGCCGATTCCAGTGCATCGGCCAGCCAACGGTTCCCGATCTCCGAGCCCTGATACTCGAACGGTAACAGGGCAACCCGCCGGACACCCTCGGGCGTCTCCTTCCGGCAACCGGAAAACAGAATCAACGACGCCGCGGCTGCGCCCCAAACCACCCACCGCTTCCAACCTTGATTAGAGGACACGAAACTCCGTCGCCAGAAGAGTCTGGAACTCAGGCACCGCTTGCAGCGCCGCAAAATCTTCATC
>JADLCF010000169.1 GCA_020847315.1 Bryobacterales bacterium
CCACCATCCGCCACAGGGGAATCCAAAGCAGGCCGAGCGCGCCTGCCACAAGGAACGTTGCCCGCCATTGCCCTTGAAGCGCGAACCAGGTGGCAAGGGGAGGCGCGACCACGCCGCCGACGGTGAGGCCCACCTGGCCGGCGGCGCTGCCCAGGGCATATTCCGGCGCGGGCAGATACAGGCGGCCAGCTTTCGCGGAACCCGGCACGCCGGCGGATTCGCCGACGGCCAACGCACTGCGGCAGGCCGCGAGACTCCAGAAGCCGG
The DNA here is from genome assembly GCA_020847315.1 of Bryobacterales bacterium. Classification (GTDB taxonomy): domain Bacteria; phylum Acidobacteriota; class Terriglobia; order Bryobacterales; family Bryobacteraceae; genus JACTMJ01. The sequence continues at coordinate 268 of JADLCF010000169.1, forward strand.
ACGTCAGCCCCGTGGCCATCCCCGCGAGGGACCAGAAGCCCACCGCCGCGCTCATGCCGCGCGTGAGCCCAAGGCGATCCAGCACCCACCCGGCACAGGGCGCGCTTACGGCATAAAAGGCGGCGAAGGCGGAAAGCAGCCAGCCGTATTGCTGGTCTGTGATATGGAGGTCCGTCTTGAGGATGGGGGCGAGTTGGGCGAGAATTTGCCGGTCCAGATAGTTGAGGGCGGAGGAGATGACGAAGACACCCATCACGAGCCAGCGCCAGCGGTGTGCGGAAGAAACGGGGGGATAGCTCATGCTGCGCGAGGGTTCGCTTACAGCGTACCACCGGGGCGCTACGGCTTCGCGACGGGCGCGCTCGCTGCTTCCGGACGCAGCACTTGCACCTCACCGATGGTGCCGAGCACCGCGTTCGTTTTCGGCATGTATTCCGCGGTGAGAGTCTGGACGGGAGATTGCGCGCCGCAGCGGAAGGAAAGGGCGGCGCCGCCCTCGATCTTTACTTTGGATGCGTCCGGGAGCAGAAGCCGGGTTCGTTCCGTTTCGCTCTCCAGCTCCAGCACCAGGTTTCCGCCGGAACGGCACTCAATGCGGATGAGGCGCCCGGTGACGGTTTCCTTCTGGTCGAGGTCGCCATACTTGACGATCTCGAGCTTCTCCACTCCCGGAGATTCATTCTGCTTGTTGGCGCGGGCCAGAGCCGCGTCGATGCGAGACATCGTGACGGCTTTCAGCGCTTCGATCTCTTTGCGATCTTCCGCGAGTTTCGATTGCCGGTCTTCCTCTTCCTTCTTCGCGCGCCGGTCTCTGAGGCTCCAGCGGCGCTCCCGCAGTTTGGCCTTCTCCGCATCGTCGATGGCCGAACGTTCCGCCCCTTCGAGAGCCGCATCCGCCATTGCGAAATCCCGCGCCTTCTCCGCGGCGGCGGCAGTCTCCTCCCAAAGGGCGCGATTGCGAGGGTCCAGCCGGGCAGCCTGGTAGAGAAGTTTGGCGTGAGCGGCCGGGTTGGTTTCGAGGCTGGCGAGCAGGCGATCCACCTCCGCCCAATTCGGGTTGAACTCCCTGGCCCGCGCCGCCAGCCGCTTCTTTTCCGCGGCGTCTTTGCTCAGCTTCGCCGCTTCCAGGTAAACCCGGGCGCTTCGGCTGAGACCGACGGAAGTGAGGGCCTTGAGTTGCCGCGCGGCTTCCTCACTCTCTCCGGCGGCGAGCGCGTCGAATGCGTCGATGGCTTCGATCTCCACGCGGGCGCGCGGGTCCAGTTCGCCGTATCGCGGGCGCAGCGCGGTGACCGCCTTTTGTAGGGATGCCGTTTCGTGGTGGGAGGCGAGCAGGCTCAGCCGCGCAAACTCACTATAGCCGAGGGGCACATACCAATCCCGAAAATCCTGCCTGGGATTGTTGGCAAGGCCGGAAAACAGGACGGGTTTGGCGGCACCGCGCGCGAGCACCGCCCGGGCTTGCGCTTCGAGCTTCTCGAAATCTGTCTGGTAACTGTTGCGCAAGGCGAGGCGAATCTCCATGCCTTTTTCGAGGTTGCCGGTGAGGGCGCTGAGCGCGGGGACGGATTCCTTGGAAGCGAGCAACGCAAAGACGCGCGCCCAATCAAGGATGCGATGCTCCGGGTCAACCGGTTCCGCCAGCCGGATCACCTGGCCATCGATGCTTGCGCCGCCAAGCAGGGAAAGCAGGCCGCGCTCAAACCACGCGGGCATGGGGCGCAAGTTATCGTGCAGGATGGTTTGCGCGATTTGATGCCGGAGCGCGGCCGTGAGATGCGGAGGACTGCCGAGCACGGCGACGTAGCGATCCACGACAACGGGCAACCCCTGCGCTGCAGGTTGCGGCGGAGAAATGGGGCCGTTGAGAATCCAGATGCGGATGGGCCACTGCGCCTTCAATTCCTTGCCGGGGAATGCGGTGACGAGTAGATGGCGGAACTGGAAGAGGTCGCCCAGGAACGCGCGTGCGTCGTTGGTATCGCGCTCGACGATCACCTCGAACGGCGGGATCCGAAACTCGCGCCACTGCGATTCGAAACTTTCGACGGGCCGGTCCTGCGCGGAGGCAACGCAGCCGGTGAGCAGCCACAGGAGCAGGAACGGAATGAAGCGCGCTTGCCGCAATGGAAAATGGCCTTCTGATGGGGATGCTAGCAAACGAGAGAGGCTTCCTCAAGGCGGCAGCGGATCGTGCGATCTCCTTTGGGATCCGGAAATTGCGGAGAAGCCCGGTAACGAATTGGATTAAGCCGTCGTCATTTCTCAGAGGTTCGTTGGGATTAATTTGATTTAATGGGGTGGAGATACAGGGCCGCGAACACGGTCGCCACCTTCAGGGAAAGAGGATAGGCAGATGAGTTTTAACAGACGCAATTTTTTCCAGGGCGCCGCGGGAGCGGCTGCCTTAACGATGGCCGCGGGCTCGTCGGCGCTGGCCGGCAATCGTGGCGCGAAACGGGAACTCACCGATAGCGAGAAACTGGCTCACATCGCGGTGAACACCTGGCCGCTGCGGCCGCTTTTTTCCATGGGTGGATCTTCCCAAAGGATGAGCGAAGCCACGGAGGCCATGCAAAAGAAGTACGGCAAGCTCACGCTGTTCGACCTGCCCGCGTTCACCAAGGAACGGTTTCCGGGCGTGTATCACATGGACGTGTTTTCGGGCTTCTTCGGAGACCGCAAGGACGAGTCGATGTACACGTCCTCCACGTTCGTGTTCAACGGCCAGGAGCGCAAGATGATGGAGTTCGATCCCTCGCTGCCTTCCTCCAAGCGCTGGGTTGAGCAACTCGCGAATAAGTTCGCGAGCACCGGCATGTTGTGCCACCATATCTCGAACAATGCGCCCCGCAATATCTGCGTTCCGGAAGACAATCTCCGCAAGGAAGGCGTCGAGACGGCAAAGAAGTGGCTGGATGCCGCGTCCACGCTGGGCGCGAAGACCATGCGCGTCAACTCCGGCGGGCCTCGCCTGACGCCGACTGCCAAGGCGGAGGGTGGCGGCTATCCGAAGAACGATGAGATCGAGGGCTACCTGACGCGCGCGATCGAATCTTTCAAGGAAATGGCGGACCACGGTGGAAAGGTGGGCGTGAAGGTCACCATTGAAAACCACTGGGGCCTGACGGCGGACCCGACGAACATTCGCATCATCATTGACCAGGTGAACAGCCCATGGTGCGAAGCGTCGCCGGATTTCTGCAACTGGGAACATGAATACATGCTCTATCATGGCCTGGCCGTCGTCGCGCCCTATGCGCACAGCACGGTCCACGCCAAGTATTGGAACCGCTGGAAGAACAACGACATTCAGCGCTCCACCCGCGTGATGAACGAAGCGGGCTTTCAGGGAATCTTCGCGCTTGAATATGAAGATGGCCCATGGGATGGTGTTGAAGGCGCTCAGCACATCATGAAAGAAGTTCTGGCCGCGCTCTAGGCGGGGAAGCACAAATTAAGCAAAGAGGGCCGCCCTTCACGGGGCGGCCCTCTTCGTTTGGTAGCCGCCGTCTACTTCATGCCGTAGTGCAACTTTGCGAAGGCGATGTACTGATCCCAGTCGTACGCCGTGACGTCATGCACGCCGGCGCGAACGTGGTAGCCGACATCGTGCATGATGGGCTGATGAACTCCCGGCATCGCATCCGTGCCCAGGCCCTGTTTGCCGAGCAGTTGATAGACGGGGCCCGCGGCCACCGCCCCGAGAAATTCTCCGCGCGGATCGGCGTGGCGATCTTCCACTGCGCTTGCGACGTAAACGGGCCGGGGCGCGGCCAGCGCAATCAGCATGTGCGAATCCACGGGAAGCCGCGCTTCCTGGTTGCTGTACTGCTTGAAGTTCGCGCAGTACCAATGCGGGAAGTTCCGGTTCAACCCTTCGGTTCGTTCGCCGAAATTCCGGCGGGCAATGGCGGCTCCGCCCTCGCCGGAATCATTCGAGATCACAATCGCGAAGCGTTCATCCATCGCCCCGGCCCAGAGCGAAGTCTTGCCGAGCCGGGAGTGTCCCATCACGGCGACGCGCTTCGCATCCACATCCGCGTCGGTCTCCAGATAATCCATGGCCTTGCTGAGCGCATAAGCCCAGCCCGCAATCGCTCCCCACTCGTCCGCCGCGGGTTTCGTTTGCCCCGGCTTCAGCGCCATGGCACGAATGCCATAAGGGAAGCCCAGGACCGAATCGGGTTCGATATCGCCGTAGTAGATGGTGGCAAGGCCGAAACCGGATTGCAGGATTTTCTCCACCTGCCAGCGTCCCACTCTTTCTCCACGCGACGCCTCGGTGGCGATCTTTGAGACGATGCGCGCGCGGTCCCGCGATGGGCCAGCCGTTCGGGTGAGCGTGTCGCGGGACCAGAGAATCCCCAGCTTGATCCCGGGGTCTTTATCGACGGCCTGGTTCCCCATGAAGTTCAGGCCCAGGAACACCGGCACGGGGCCGCTTCGCTTCGCGGGCAGATAGAGCAATAGCTGCATCACCGGCCCCGCCATGCCGTTGCGAACGAACTGAATGCCTACCTGCTTGCGGTCTCCCAACCCGCCCAGAACTCCCTTTGCCTCTTCCACGGAGATCACCTTCGCGAGGGGCGCGGAACCCGGTACGTTGCCGAAGACCTGCTCCTCAAAGAGGCGGAGAATCTCGGGGCGGCGCTCTTTCGTCCATTGCTCCGCCGTCGTCACCTTCTTCCCATTGAGTAAGGTGAGCGGATCCGGCAATTCGTAATTGCCCACTTTGCTTTCGTCGTAATTGTCCTGCGCGGAAGCGGTTGCCGGGAAAACTAACGCCACAGCCATCGCGGCGGCGCTGAACGCCAGCACGCTGGATCGGAAAAGAACGGGAAGCCTAGAGAACATCGCACACTCCTCCCGGGACGATATCACGATGCGCCTCGCTGTGTCGTGGAACGTTCGCTGTGGTCCGGGGGAAGCAAGGCCGGGGAAAGTCCCTTTGTTGAGCCTCAAGATCCGGCGGATGCGCTCTTGTAGTCATGATCCAAACCTCAACAAGAAACTCGCGCATTCCCGTTTCCGCCCTTGGTCTGCTCCTTCTGCTGCTGGCGGGCGGGAGATCGGGCTTCGCACAGGAAGCGGCCTCCGGGATGCTGAAGATCGGCGATCAGCAATACGAACTGAAGTATGTTACCGCCGTCCGCATTCCGGACACGTTCGACGAGAACCGTCAGGCGACGCGCCTTTCCTTAAGCGATCTGCCGGTGAGCGAAGCCGATCTTCGGGATCGAAGTGGTATCTCAACGTTGAAGAGCAAGGGTGGCTTTCATGGAGTGACGTTCGATATCGGGGACGAGCGCAGCTATGTCTCCATGAATCTCTGGAGCAGCGACCATAGCCTGATTGTCAGCATGTCCGGCACGATGGGCGAGGTTTCGCTATCCGGCCAGACAGCCACCGGTATTGCCGGGGAAGTGAAAGACCTCGCGAATACCGTGAGTGGCGTGCCGTTCTCCGTTTCCGCGCGCTTCTCCGCTTCCGTGAAGCCACAACCGGAGGCGCCGAAGGCGGATGTGAAGAAGGGCGCCGCAACCGCGGAACTCGAATCCGTGAAAACCTACCTGACGATGCGCAAAGCGGTGCGCGCCGCGGATATGGAGACCATTCGGAAATTGGCGCGCTACCCGCAGGACTTCGAGGGGGCCGCCGGCGAGCAGTTCGTGAAGCTGATGCAATCCGAAGAACCGATGGACATCCAGGTTCTGGAAGCATGGGAAGCCGGGGACACGGCCACGTTGACGGTGAGCGGAGTCCTCGAAGGAAAACCAATCAGCCGGAAGTTCGAAATGCAAAAGGTGAAGGGCAAGTGGAGCACGAAAAACGACAACTGGCAATCGAACTGAAACGCCCTCTCGCGCACCCATGGCGCCAATAGGGTTTCCGGACGGGGCATGGCGTCTCTAAGCCTAAGCCCTTGCTAAACTGGATTCACCTATGGATCACGTGGAAGAGTTAGAACGCGAGTTTACCGGACTCAAGCAGCAGGCTACCGCCATCCGGAGGTATCTTTGACGCTCCCGGCAAGCGGAAGGAGATGGCGGCGCTAGAGGAGAAGAGCGCGGCGCCGGATTTCTGGAACAACCCGGAAGAGAGCCAGCGCGTGCTTCGCGCGCGCAAGCGCCTCGAAGAGGGTATCTCGCAGGAAGAACAGATCGCCCGGCTCACGGGCGATCTCGATGCGTTCTTCGAACTTGCCCGGGAAGGGGAAGCGGTCGAGGAAGAACTCGCTACGGAGCTGAGCAGTTTCCGCGCCGTTCTCGGCCGGATGGAAACGGCGATGCTGCTCTCGGGCGAGAACGATCATCGGAGCGCGATTGTCACCATCCATCCGGGGGCAGGCGGCACAGAAAGCCAGGATTGGGCGGAGATGCTCTTGCGCATGTATCTTCGCTGGACGGAGCGCGAGGGGTTCAAGGCCATCATCACGGACCGCCAGGACGGCGACGGAGCGGGCATCAAGAGCGCCACGTTCGAAGTGAATGGGGACTACGCCTATGGAATGCTGCAGAGCGAAGTGGGCGTGCATCGCCTGGTGCGCATCTCGCCCTTTGATTCGAACGCGCGCAGGCACACGTCCTTCGCCAGCGTTTTCGTCTATCCGGAAATCGACGACACCATCAACATCGAAGTGAAGTCGGACGACTTGCGCGTGGACACGTTTCGCGCGGGCGGCGCGGGGGGGCAGCATGTGAACCGGACGGATTCCGCGGTCCGCATGGTCCACCTCCCCACGGGTATCGTGGTGCAGTGCCAAAATGAGCGCAGCCAGCACAAGAACCGCGATATGGCGATGAAGCAGCTCAAGGCGCGGCTCTATGAGCTGGAGCTTTCCAAGCGGCGGGCCGAGACCGACAAGCTGGAGGATTCGAAGGCCGATATCAAGTTCGGCAGCCAGATCCGCAACTACGTTCTGGCTCCGTACCGGCTGGTGAAAGACCTTCGCAGCAAGCTGGGCGTGGGCGACGTGGATAGCGTGCTGGACGGCGACATTGACCCCTTCATCCAGGCATATCTAGCGTGGAAGAAGACGGGCCGCACGGCGGGCAGCGACGACGGGGCCGATATCGAGTAGATCGCGGGGATCGATCGGGAACTCCAGATGCGGCGATTTTTGCTTGGCAACGAGGGGATAGACGGGGATGTGATTGCCGAAGCCGCGCGTATTCTGCGCGCGGGCGGCTTGGTCGCGTTCCCGACGGAAACCGTGTACGGGCTGGGCGCGAACGCGCTCGACGAGAGCGCCGTTGACCGCATTTACCAGGCCAAGAACCGGCCCGCGGCCTCGCCCCTGATTGTCCATGTGGCCGGTGTTGAACAGGCCCGGCAATTCGCCGTTGAATGGCCCGCCGGGGCGGATGCGCTTGCCGCCGCATTCTGGCCGGGGCCGCTCACTCTGGTGCTGCCGAAGAGCGCCGCGATCCCGGATCGCGTCACGGCGGGGCTCGCCACGGTGGGGCTGCGAGTTCCTTCGCATCCAGTGGCGCGCGCCTTGCTCGAAGCTTGCGGCTTCCCGATCGCCGCGCCGAGCGCCAACCTCTTCATGGGGGTTTCCCCCACGGATGCGGCGCACGTCCGAACCTCGCTGGGCGAAGCGGCGGACATGATCCTCGAGGGCGGCCCGAGCGAGGTTGGCCTCGAAAGCACCGTCCTCTCGCTGGTTTCGGAGCGGCCCGTCATCCTCCGCCTGGGCATGGTCACCCGCCGCCAGATCGAAGAGGTCATCGGACCCCTGGACCGCGCCGGCGAGCACGAGGCGCGGGAGGGTGGAGCTTATGCGTCCCCCGGGATGCACCCACGGCACTATAGCCCGCGCGCGGCGCTGCTCATTGCCGGGCGCGGAGATCCGATTCCCAACGGCCGCGTCGTTCGCTTGTGGTGGAAGGAGGAGCCGGCCGAGGGGCAGGGCATCCAACTCCCCGCCGATCCCGCCGGTTACGCGCGCGAACTCTACCGCGCCCTGCATCTGGCCGACGGGTGCCGGCCCCGGTTCATCGTTGTCGAGGCGCCTCCCATAAGCGAGGAGTGGGAAGCGATCTGGGACCGGCTGCGCCGCGCCGCTTCCCATTGAACGGCGCCGCCCATTGAGCGCGGCGCTTTCGCGAGCGGCGTTTTCGATCGCAGATTCTCCCCTGGCGTCCGGAAATGGAAATAATAGCGGGAGAGCAGAGATCCGCAGGTTTCCCATGCCCCCTTCGCAGTTAGAGAATTTGTTTCGCCGCATTCCGGCTGTCGATCAGATCCTGGAGCAATCGCGCGCCCTCGTGAAGCGGTATCCAAGGGAGGTGCTTGTCGAGGAGATTCGCCGCCTTCAGGAGGAATGGCGGGAATACATCCGGGAGAACGACGCTCTGCCGGGGGAGGAGTTCCAGGCCGGTTTGGAACGGCGGTTCGCCGCGTTGGAGCGGCCTTCCCTGCGGCGCGTGATCAATGCCACGGGTGTGGTGCTGCACACCAACCTGGGGCGCGCTCCCCTTTCCAGCGGGAATGGAACGCTGGGATACAGCAACCTGGAATTCGATCTGGCCCAGGGCGAGCGCGGACAGCGCGACGTCCATGTGGCGGACCTGCTCGAACGCCTGCTCGGCACGGCCTCGATCATCCTAAACAACAACGCCGCCGCCACGTATCTCATCCTGCGCGCGCTGGCGGGCGGGCGGGAAGTGATCGTATCCCGCGGCGAGCTCATCGAAATCGGCGATGGGTTCCGCATCCCGGAGATCATGGCCCAGGCCGGTGTGGTGTTGCGCGAAGTGGGCTCCACCAACCGGACCCACTTGCGCGATTACGAAGAGGCCATCAACGAGAATACGGCCCTCATCGTCCGGGTGCATCCGAGTAACTTCCGGATAGAAGGCTTCACCGGGCGCCCGGCTCTTTCGGAGATTTGCGAGCTGGCGCATGCGCATGGAGTGCCCGTCTATGACGACTTGGGGAGCGGGAACCTCGTGGACCTGCGGGAAGCGGGAATCGACGAACCGCTGGTCTCCCGGAGCCTCGCCGACGGCGCGGATATCGTCAGCTTTAGTGGAGACAAACTGCTGGGGGGGCCGCAGGCGGGCATCGTCAGCGGGCGGCCGGACCTGATCATCCGCGTGCGCCGGCATCCGATGTACCGCACCCTCCGTGTCGGGAAGTTGGTGCTCGAAGCCATGGAGCACACGCTGCGCTCCATCTACTTCCGGCGCTACGCGGAGGTTCCGATGCTGCGCATGATTCTTGCGACGCCCGGCGAAGTGGAGGAACGCGCGAGGGCCTTCGTGGCGCTGCCCGGCGGCCCCGCGCTGGAGGAGTTCGGGCTCACCGTGCGGCGCGGGCAATCCATGATCGGCGGCGGCTCCACCCCAGGGCAGAGCCTGGAAACCGCGCTGCTCGCCTTGCCATGCGTGCATCCGGAGCGCGCGGCGGCATGGCTGCGCGAACCTTGGGAGAACGGCGAAGAGCGCGCGCCCGTGGTCTGCCGCATTGAGAAGCAGACGCTGCTCTTCGATCTCCGCACGGTATTTCCCGTGGAAGAGATGGAGTTGATGGAGGCGCTACTCACTCTGCCGCGCGAATGGATTGGACCGCGCTGAGGACGCCAGCTAAGCGGCGCGCCGCTCGCATCTCCCGCGCTGCGCCACGCGTATTGTAAATCCCGCGGGCATGCGCTAAGCGCACCGCATATCTCACGGACACGCGCTAAGCGCGTGATACGTAGCTCTGCTCGGCGGTGTTCACGATGATCTTGTCGCCCTCGTTGATGAAGGGCGGCACCTGCACCACCAGGCCGGTTTCCATCTTGGCCGGTTTCTGCACGCTCGACGCGGTGGCGCTCTTGATGCCCGGTTCGGTTTCCATTACGGTCATCACCACGTTCTGCGGCATTTCCACGCTGATGGGCTTGCCTTCGTGGAACTCCACGGTCACCTTGATATTCGGGATGAGAAAGTAGACGTTATCGCCCAGATCGTCCTTCGTCAGTTCCACCTGCTCATAGGTCTCACTGTTCATGAAGGTGAACGTATTGCCGCCGTCGTCGTAAAGATACTCCATGTCGTGCTGTTCGAGAACGGCGCGATCCACCTGATCGCTCGACGAAAATCGATGCTCAAACATGGAGCCGTTGCGTAAGTTGCGGAGCTTTACCTGCACGAAGGCGCGGAGGTTGCCGGGGGTCCGGTGCATCACGGTAAAGACGGAGTGCAGATCGTTCTTGAAGATAATCACCATGCCTGGACGCAGGCTATTCGCGGAAATCATTCGTATGGACTCTCCTGAATCGAGTGGGAATGTTTTATTTTAGCAGCGAGGCGCGG
>JADLCF010000170.1 GCA_020847315.1 Bryobacterales bacterium
CCTTGATCCGGGAATTCGCCTCGCACGACATTGAAGCGCTGCCTGCGGATCTGTTGAAGAGCGAAGACCTTGCCGGGCTGCCCGATGCCGCGAACATCATTTACATGGCGGCGAAGAAGTTCGGCACGAGCGGGGGCGGAGCGGCTGAAGCCGCGGCGACATGGGCCATGAACGCATACCTGCCGGGGCGGGTGGCGGAGCGCTTCGCGAAGTCCCGAATCGTGAGCTTTTCCACCGGGAACGTCTATCCCTTTACAAAGGCGGCAAGCGGCGGTGCGACGGAAGAAACACCCCTCGACCCGGTGGGTGAGTATGGGCTTTCCGCGCTGGCGAGGGAGCGCATGTTTACCCATTTCTCCCACCAGAACGGAACGCCGGTGGCCTTGCTCCGGCTCAACTATGCGATCGACCTGCGGTACGGCGTGCTGGTGGATCTCGGCCGGAAAGTGCTTGCCGGTGCGCCGGTGGACGTCACCATGGGCGCGGTCAACGTGATTTGGCAACGGGACGCGAACGCGGCGTGCCTGGGCTCTTTTGCCTACTGCGCAACGCCGCCGGACGTATTGAATTTGACGGGTCCGGAAACGCTTTCCGTCCGCTGGCTGGCGGCGGAACTCGGAGATCGATTGGGCAGGAACCCCGTTTTCGACGGCGAAGAACAGGAGTCGGCGCTCTTGAGCAACGCGACTCGCTGCCAGGGCCGTTTCGGCTACCCCACGGTTCCTGTGGTGAAACTGTTGGATTGGGTATCGAATTGGCTGCTGGCGGGCGGAGAAACCTGGGATAAACCGACGAAGTTCCAGGTGCGGGACGGGAAATTCTAATGGATTTACGCAAACGACTCTTCGATGGGGCAGTGATCCCCGCGCATCCTTTGGCACTGAACTCCCAGCGGAAGCTGGATGAGCGGCGGCAAACCGCGCTCACGCGATATTACGTGGACGCGGGTGCGGGCGGGGTGGCCGTGGGCGTGCATACGACCCAGTTCGCCATCCGGGAGCCCCGATTCGGTTTGTTTGAGCCGGTGTTGGAACTGGCGGCCGTGGCGCTGGGCGACCGGCCCTTGATTCGAGTGGCAGGGATTTGCGGTAAGACAGGACAGGCTCTGCGCGAAGCAAAGTTCGCGGCGGACTGGGGCTATCACGCGGGTCTTCTGAGTTTGAGCGCGTTTCGCGACGACTCGGTGGAGGCGATGCTTAGCCACGCGCGAGCCGTGGCCGAGGTGCTGCCGGTATTTGGTTTCTATCTGCAACCGGCTGTCGGTGGGCGCGTGCTGCCGTATGCGTTCTGGCGAAAGTTTGCGGAGATTGAGAACGTGGTGGCCATCAAGATGGCTCCGTTCAATCGTTACCAGACGCTGGACGTGATCCGGGCGGTGGCGGACGCGGGGCAGGCGGATTCGATCGCGCTTTACACCGGGAATGACGACCAGATTCTGGGCGATCTGCTGACGGACTTTCCCGCGGGTGGCCGGACGGTCCGAATGAGCGGAGGATTGCTGGGGCATTGGTCCGTCTGGACGAGTGTGGCTGTGAAGCACCTGGCGCTGGCGAAGCAGGTTCACGCCAACGGTGGTGGCATCACGAAGGAAACGTTGACGCTCGCGGCGGAGATTACCGATTCGAATGCCGCGCTGTTCGATGCGGCGAATGGTTTCCACGGGTGTATCGCCGGCTTGCATGAGATTCTGCGCAGGCAGGGGTTGCTCGAAGGACGGTGGTGTCTGGATGAAGACGAGGATCTCTCACCGGGACAAATGGATGAGATCGATCGCGTCTGTCGGCAGTATCCTCATCTGGTCGACGACCGTTTCGTGGAGGAGAATCTGCATCGCTGGCTGAACGCATAGAGGAGCGGCGCCGGGAGACGGTGGCGCGCCTGGGGACGGCGCCCGCGCGAAATCGCGCGAGGGCCTCGGAGCGTATGGGGTGGGGCGGGGAGTAAAACGGGGCGAGGAGTGGCACAATGCGAACCTGGTTCCAATCGGCTGCGCTGCTGTTGCTGCTGGCGTCGATGGCGGCGGCACAGCGCATGGCTCCAACGAAGAGCGAGCTTTGTATCTACGATTTCCGCAGCGGAGCCAGCCGCTGCATCCTCTCGACGAGCCGGCATGTGGAAGCTCCAAATTGGACGCCCGACGGCAAGTATTTGCTGGTGAACAGTGGCGGCTTGCTCTATGAGGTCTCGCTTGCCACGCCGGAGTTGAAACCAATTCCTACCGGGGATGTGACGCGGGTGAACAACGACCACGGCATTTCGCCCGATGGGAGCTTGCTCGTAATTTCAGCGGGACACATGTACACCCTTCCCAGGGCCGGGGGCGCGCCCAGACAAATCACTTCCCGTACGCCAAGCTACTATCACGGCTGGTCACCCGACGGGAAGATGCTGGCCTACTGCGCGCAGCGCGATAACAACTTCGACATCTATGTGATCCCCGTGGAGGGCGGCGAGGAGATCCGGGTGACAGCGATGGCCTCGCACGACGATGGTCCGGATTACTCGCCCGATGGGAAGTGGATCTATTTCAATTCGAACCGGGGTGGCGAAACTAGCATCTGGCGGGTTCCCGCGGGAAAAGCGACGCCGCAGGACCAGGACGCGGAGTTGGTCGTGGGCGGAGACCGGGCGGATTGGTTTCCGCATCCGTCGCCGGATGGAAAGGGGATGGTGTATCTGAGTTACCCGGAGGGGACGGAGGGGCACCCCGCGAATCAACGAGTCGAATTGCGTTGGATTCGCCTGGACGCGGGATCGCCGGTCTCGCAGAAAGCGCGCATGCTGGAATCGCTCACCGGCGGGCAGGGGACGATCAACGTCAATTCCTGGGCGCCGGATGGTCACGCATTTGCTTATGTACGCTATGAGTATCCGGCTCCATAGGTCGAGCAGCGTGAGCGGCGCGGAAATCCGCCGAAGGATCAGGCGACGCGCCGGCCGCGCTTTGGCGCAGGTTTTGGGGCGTTTTTCTCAAGGTGGCCAATTAGGCGTACTTCGCTAAGCGCGAGGGCCAACTCCGCGGCCACCTGCTCTTCACTCTGCCCTTCCCTGAGCAATCGCACCGCCTCCACCCGCCGATTAATATTCAGCCCGGAACTCGCGGGTTTCTGAGGCACGCAGACCGCGGCGTAGGATTCCACGTCTTCAAAGCGGGCCTGGAGTTCTTCGAGACCGGAACGCTGTGCTTCGAGAGCCGCATCGTTGCCGGCTTGCCGCAGTTGGGTCTCGCTCCATTTGCGCTCCAAGGACTCCTGGGAAACGCGGAGGATCCTTACGGATTCGCCGATGTTCTCTAACCGTTGACGTGCCTGCTGAGCGTAGCGCCGGCCCAGCATGGCGAGGGCGGCGGCAAGAGCGAACGCCATGAGAGCAATCACGAAGCTGATGATCGGTAACATTCGATTCTCCTTTGCAACAATTCTGACGAGCTAAGCCGAGCCGAGACTGACGATTTCCTGGATGCGGACACCGTAGTTCCCTTCAGTGACGACGACTTCTCCTCGGCCGATGACGCGATCATTCACGATGATCTCGACCGGGTCATGGATACTACGGTCCAATTCCACGATGGATCCGGTGGAAAGCTTAAGGACATCCTTGAGGGCGACTTTTGCCTTTCCAAAGCTGACTCGGATAGGTAGTTCGAGATCGAGCACCCGATGGAGGTCGTCGACTTCCGTGCCTGTGTGCGTGAGGTTGGCGGGCGCCCGGCCCATCGGAGGAGGATCCACCGCGCGATCCGGCGCGGGACGATCCGCGGCTTCCTCTGTTTGCGCTGCAAGCAGTTGCAGCAGGGAGGGGGAGACACCGAAACACAGAGGAGAAAGCGTTTGATCCTCGAACTGCAACTGGTAGGCGACCTCGAAGGCGGCGGAGGAATCGGGAGCGCGAACCGTGGTCTCAAGGAGGGCGACGTCGGAACCGAGCGCACGGCTGAGATACTGCGCGACCGCGGATAGCGCGCTTTGCAACACCTCCGTATAGCTGCCGGAAACGTCCTCATCGGTGAAGTCATCGAGACCCGCCGCGCTCAGAACACGCGCACCCACCGCCCGTCCGATAATCTCCGGCGCGCCAGTGAAGAGCTGGGAAGCGGGCTCCGTATCGAGGGGATGCGCGCGCCATTCACAGGAGATGCCGGATGGCGCGGGCGATTCCACCACGTCCACTTGAGCCCCGCAGAGCATTTCGAGCGATGCGGCCAGGCGAGTGCGGAACTCGGCGGCAATCGATTGCGGAGAGACGGGATCGCTCGAAGTTTTCATTGTCATCGTCCACGCTCCATGGGCCAGCTTCGCCGCAACGACGTTCGGAGGCGGAGAATGGCTTGGGTCTTCAGTTGAGAAATGCGCGACTCGTGCAGATGGACGATCTTCGCAATTTCCCGCAATGTCAACTCCTCCTGAAAATAGAAGCCGAGTATCGCGCTCTCGATCGGCGGCAATCGCCGGATAGCCTCCGCAAGCAGGCGCTCCAATTCGCGCTGTTCGTAGATCTGGCTGGGGAGTTCCGCCTCGTCATCGGCGAGATAGGAGATCAACTCGCGTCCATCGTCTTCGTTTGCCGCATACTCCAGGCTTCCGAGAGTAAGGCCCTGGGTGTCGACGAGGTATTGGTGGTAGACCTCGAGGGGTACCCCCATCTCCTCTGCGATTTGCTCGTCGCTGGGCGTCTCTTGCAACTCTTGCTCGACGCGGCCAATGGCGGCTTCGATCTGTTTGGCGAGCCGACGGCGTTGGCGAGGCGCCCAATCCAAACCCCGCAGGCTGTCGAGAATCGCGCCGCGAATCTTATATTCGGCGTATGTTTTCAGCTTGACGTTGTGCGCCGGGTCGAAACAGTCAATCGCAGAGATCAGGCCCAGGACGCCAGCCGATACGAGATCGTCAAGACTAATGCTCTCCGGGAGCCGTTCGTAGATCTTGCGGGCGATCAACCGCACCTGAGGCATGTGCTCAAGGATGAGAACTTCCCGAGAGGGCCCTTCAGTTTGCGGGCTTATGTTGGAACGGACGGCAGCGGATCTCACGCAACATCTCCTTGACAGTTGGCAGGCCGCAATCGTTGAGACGGGCGGCCTCGGTAGCTCCAGCCTCCGGGCGTCAGGCGGCGAAATTCATCGCGAGGACGTCGGCGGGCAGAATACGCTCGCAGATCCGTTCGCGGCTTGCTAATTCCAGGTCGTCGGGGATTCGCTGCCCC
>JADLCF010000171.1 GCA_020847315.1 Bryobacterales bacterium
CCGCATGACAAGTCTCCCATCTCCATCGAGGCTTCTCCTTCGTCCAGTTCATAAGGGTCGACGTACTGTTCTTTCAACTGCGCGCGCAAGTGCGCCTGCATGGCTTCGAGATAATCCGGACGATCCCGTTCGACGAAGTTGCCGATGACGATCTCACCGCCCATCGTCATGTCGAGGTCAGCGAGATTGGCATTGTGACGCGTGGCTCCGAGTTCCTTGTATGACTTCATGGTGTCGAGGCCGTCTCCCAGACGGTTGCGCCGCTGGAAGAGTGTGGGACACGGGCTGATGACTTCAAGAAACGAGAAGCCGCGGCGGGTGAGCATCCGCTCGATCGACTTCATGGTCTGGACGACGTGATAAGTCGTCCAGCGGGAAACGTAGCTGGCGCCGGCGGCGGCAACCAGGTGTGGAAGATTCAGCGGTGGTTCATAGGCTCCGTAAGGCGATGTGGCCGTGATGGCGTCGCGCGGCGTAGTGGCTGCCGCCTGCCCGCCGGTCATCGAATAGGTGAGGTTGTTGACGCAGATCACCTTCAAATCGATATTGCGGCGGGCGGCGTGAATGAGGTGATTCCCGCCGATGGAGGCCAGATCGCCATCACCCGAATAAACAACCACGGTGAGATCCGGGTTCGCCAGCTTCAGTCCAGTGGCGAAGGGGATGGCCCGCCCGTGCGTGGTGTGGAAGGAATCGAGATGCACATAGCCCGCCACGCGGCCGGTGCATCCGATGCCACTGACGATCACCACCTTTTTCGGATCAATTCCCGTCTTGAGCAACGCGCGGGCAAAACAGTTGACCGTGGTCCCGATACCGCATCCCGGACACCAGATGCTCGGCATTCGGTCACTCCGCAGAAATTGTTCCGCGGGATTCTCGCAGATGGGTAAGGCGGCCGGCGCCGCTGGATTCAAAGCAGCGCTCATTCTCGACCTCCTTGATTTGCCATTCCGCCGTGCTCCGCGCGATGCATGGTGGGACGCTCGCGCCCCGCTCCGCGCCGAATCGCTTCGAGGATTTGTTCCGGCTTGTGGACGGTCCCGCCGGCGTGCGGCACGGCGATCACCCGGGCGCATCCGCCAACCACGCGCTCCACTTCGAGAACGACCTGGCCCATGTTGAGTTCGGGCACAACGAACGCCTTCACGCGCGCGGACAGTTCGCGGATCCGATCCTCCGCGAGCGGCCAGACCGTGATAAGCCGGAGTTTGCCCGTGGCGATCCCTTCCGCGCGCGCCATCTGAATAGCCCCCTCAGCCACGCGCATCGTGATGCCATACGAGATCACCACCACTTCGGCATCTTCCGTGTGGTCTTCTTCGATCTGAATGATCCTGTCTTTGGCAGTGTCGATCTTCGCGAAGAGGCGATGGATTAGCTTGTGCTGCGTCTCGGGCGTCATTGATGGATACCCGCGCTCGTCGTGCGTCAGGCCGGTGACATGAAACTTGTAGCCATCGCCCGCGTTGGCCATTTCAGGGACCAATTCGCCGGTAGCCGCATAGGGCCGATACTCTTCGGGGGCCTTCTTCGTCAACCGGCGGGGCGTGACTTCAATGCACTCGCCAGCGGGAATCTCGACGCGCTCCGTCATGTGCCCCACGACCTCATCCATCATCAGAAGGATGGGCGTGCGGAACTCCTCGGCAAGATTCATCGCGCGGATCATCAGCCCAAAACACTCCTGCGGGGAACTCGGGGAAAGCGCGATGCATGGATAGTCTCCATGCGAGCCGAAGCGCGCTTGCATCATGTCGCCCTGCGCCGGGAGCGTGGGCAAGCCGGTGGAGGGCCCACCGCGCTGAACGTCGACGAAGACGCACGGTGTTTCGGTCATCGCAGCGAAGCCAATGTGCTCCATCATCAGCGAGAAGCCGGGGCCGGAGGTGACGGTGAAGACCTTTTTTCCCGCCCAGGCTGCGCCCTGAATGGCGATGGAAGCGGCCAGTTCATCTTCCATCTGGATGAAGACACCACCCACCAGCGGAATGCGCTTGGAGAAGCGCTCCACGATCTCCGTCGAGGGCGTGATCGGATACCCGGCGGCAAAGCGCGCACCCCCGGCGAGAGCGCCTTCGCAGCAGGCTTGGTCTCCGTTCAGAAAGTGGACGCCGGTCAACACGGCGCGAGCGTCGGCATGCATAACAGAAGTCTCCTCTTAGCTGGCGGTTTCGGCAGCTTCCTTCATTCCGGAATGATCGTTCGAACCGGAAACGGGATCCGCTGGCTTGGAGAAACGGAAGCCGTGAATGGCGAAATCCGGGCAATACATGCCACACAAGTCGCAGCCCGTGCACTTCCCGGGCTCAATCAGTTCGGGCACATGATAGCCTTTGGCGTTGAAGGCGGCGGAAAGGGCGAGCACGCGCGGAGGACAGAACTCCACGCAGAAGGCGCAGCCCTTGCAGCGCTCCTGCCGAACGATAACCGATCCTTTCGCCATCAAATCCTCCCTGGCTGCGCAGCCACCGGACTTGCGGTCCGGGAGACGCGCTTCAGATGCGAAGCTCATTCCATGCATCAACGGCACTTATAGATTCGCGATCACAATATTCAGATTATAGGCTCTCTTGCTCCTTATCTCAACAAAATGCGATTGCATGCCGCGTCGCTCCCCCGCCCGGCAGAAGCGCGGGTCTCGCGATACACTCAAGACACGCTCATGAAGAAGTTAATCGTTTTCTTTGCGCTCATCTCGCTCGGGGCGTTTCCTGCCATCGCACAGAGTCGGGTTCTGGATGACGTGGAGGCCAAGGCCGCCCATTTTGGTCAGGTTTCACGGCAAATCTGGGAGAATCCCGAAGTCGGGTTTCGCGAGGTGCAAAGCTCTGCCCTGCTGCGGGACGAACTGAAGGCAGCAGGCTTCCGGATTACGGAGAATGTAGCTGGGCTGCCCACGGCATTCACGGCCGAATGGGGCAGCGGCAAACCGGTGATCGGCATTATCGGCGAATACGATGCGCTGCCGGGTCTCTCCCAGGAAGTGGCGACGGAACGCAAGCCGCGCGTAGAAGGCGCTCCGGGCCACGGTTGCGGGCACAATCTCTTCGGCTCCGCCTCTACGCTCGCGGCCATCGTGGTGAAGGAGCAGATGCAGAAGCAAGGGCTGAAGGGAACGCTTCGCTTCTATGGCGCGCCGGCCGAGGAAGGGGGCGGAGGGAAGATTTACATGATCCGCGCCGGGGCATTCCAGGATGCGGATGTAGTGCTGGTATGGCATCCGTTCGACCGCAATCAGGCCGATGACAACCCCTGGCTCGCCAACGTCTCCGCGAACATTCATTTCAAGGGCCTGGCCGCGCACGCCGCCGCCGCTCCGGAGGCGGGCCGTTCGGCGCTGGACGCCGTGGAGTTGACGACGCACGCCATCAACATGCTGCGCGAGCACGTGCCGGAGGAAACCCGGATGCACTACATCATCACAAAGGGCGGCGAGGCGGCGAACATCGTGCCGGCCGACGCGGAAATGAAACTGCTGGTGCGCCACCCGAACCAGAAAACGCTCGAATCCATTTGGGAGCGCGTGCTGAATTGCGCCCAGGCGGGAGCGCTGGCAACCGGAACCACGATGAGCTTCTCGGTTGCATCGGCGTATGCGAATATCGTGCCCGTGCCCTCGCTCGTCAGCCTGCTCGACAAGAATCTTCGCCAGGTGGGCGGCGTTCATTACAGCGCCGAGGAGCGCACGTTCGCCGAGCAGATCCGGAAGCATCTTCCAGACCCTTCTTCCGCGCCTGAACTGGGCAGCGAAGCAACCATCCTGCCGCCGCACACCGCGCTGCTATCCGCCTCCACCGACGTCGGCGACGTGAGCCAGGTAGTCCCGACCGGCCAGTTTCTAGCCGCGACCTTCCCCCCCGGAACACCCCTGCATACCTGGATTTCCACCGCCTCCGCCGGCAGCACCCTGGGACGCAAGGGCATGGTGGTGGCCGCAAAGACGCTGGCGCTCAGCGCGACGGAATTGCTGACGAATCCCGCACTGGTTGCACAGGCACGGGCGGAATGGGAGAAGGCGCGCGGAGGACGGGAATACCGCTCCCTGCTGCCGAAGGATGCGCAGCCGCCCGTTAAGTAACCGCCGGACACGGCGCCGTTGCGGATACCGCGCCGAAGAGTGAACGCGACTTGCCCTGGGCCAGGATCGTCCGAACGGACGAACGCCCCGGAAACCTTGCGGCTCGCGGGGCGTTCGAGTTGGTTCGAATTGGGGTGGAAGACTATTCCACGTCGCTCAGATCTTCCGGTACATCTTCGCTAAGCGAACCGGCGGTGTAGAAAGCGCGCGTATCCTCGTCGTAGCCGGGGATGCCCTCGCTCATGCCATCGCCGAGCGCGTCTTCCTCGATCTCCTCACCCGCGATGCGGATGTTGCGGTAGTATTCGAGACCGGTGCCCGCCGGGATCAGGCGGCCCATGATGACGTTCTCCTTGAGGCCGCGCAGGTAATCCACCTTGCCGTTGATGGCGGCTTCGGTAAGCACGCGCGTGGTTTCCTGGAAGCTCGCGGCCGAGATAAAGCTCTCGGTCGAAAGCGACGCCTTCGTGATCCCGAGCAAGAGCGGCGTGCCTACCGCGGGGGTTTGCCCCTCAGCCATCACGCGATCGTTCTCCTCGCGGAACTTGAAGCGGTCCACCACCTCTTCCGGCAGGAAGTCCGAATCGCCGATGTCCTCGATCTTCACCCAGCGCATCATCTGGCGGACGATGGTCTCGAGGTGCTTATCGTTGATGTTGACGCCTTGCAGCCGGTAGACTTCCTGGATCTCGTTCACCAGGTAGCGCTGCAACTGCGTTTCGCCGAGCACGCTGAGGATGTCGTGCGGGTTGAGCGGGCCATCCATGAGCGGATCGCCGGCCCGAACGCGCTCTCCATTCTGCACGTTGATGTGGACACCGCGCGGGAACAGGTATTCCCGCTCGTCGCCGTTGTCTCCCACCACGGAGAGCTTGCGCTGGCCCTTGACGATATCGCCGAAGCGGACGACACCGTTGATTTCCGCGATGATCGCCGTCTCCCGCGGTTTCCGCGCTTCGAACAGTTCGACGACGCGCGGCAGACCGCCGGTAATGTCTTTGGTCTTGGTGGTGGCTCGCGGAATCTTCGCGAGCACGGCGCCGGCGTGAACCTCTTCGTTGTTGTGGACGACAAGGTGCGCGTTGGTGGGCATGAGGTAACGCTTCTCGTCACCCTTTGACTCGCCCTTGATGATGATCATCGGCACGCGATTGCGGTTTTCCTGGCTTTCCACAACCACCCATTGGGAGAGGCCGGTGATCTCGTCGGTCCGCTCCTGTACGGTTTCGCCCTCCACCATGTCCTTGAAGTGAATGACGCCGCCAATCTCCGTGAGAATCGAAAAAGCGAACGGATCCCATTCCAGAAGGATCTGGTTGGCGTCCACCTTGTCGCCATCCTTCACGTTGATCTTCGCGCCGTAAACCACGGGATAGCGCTCGCGCTCGCGGCCCTTGTCGTCGACCACGGCCAGGATGCCGCTGCGATTCATGGCGATCAGGTTGCCACGCTTGTCGGCGACGGTCACGATGTCGATGAACTTCGCGAAGCCGCCAAAGCGGGTATCCTGCGTCGATTGCTCGTTCACGCGGCTGGCCGCTCCACCAATGTGGAAGGTACGCATGGTGAGCTGCGTGCCAGGCTCGCCGATCGACTGCGCTGCGATGACGCCCACCGCTTCGCCGCGCTCCACCAGACGTCCCGTGGCGAGGTTGCGCCCGTAGCAGAGTTGGCAGACGCCGCGGCGGGATTCGCAGGTAAGCACGGAGCGGATCTTCACGCGCTCAATACCCGCCGCCTGAATCGCGGAGGCGAGATCCTCGGTGATCTCTTCGTTCACCTTGACGATCAGCTTTCCTTCGTAATCGTGTTGGTCCTCGAGCGCCACGCGGCCCACGATGCGGTCGCGCAACGGCTCAATGATTTCGCCCGATTCGATAATGGGTTCGACGTAAATGCCGTTGACCGTGCCGCAATCGTCTTCGGTGATGATGACGTCCTGCGCCACGTCCACGAGGCGGCGGGTGAGGTAGCCCGAATCCGCCGTCTTCAGCGCCGTGTCGGCCAAGCCCTTGCGCGCGCCGTGCGTGGAGATGAAGTACTGCAGCACGTTCAGACCTTCGCGGAAGTTCGCCGTGATGGGCGTTTCGATGATCTCGCCCGACGGCTTGGCCATCAATCCGCGCATGCCGGAGAGCTGACGGATCTGTTGTTTCGATCCGCGCGCGCCCGAATCGGCCATGATGTAGATCGGGTTGAGGTAGCGGCCGGTATGGTCGTCCTCTTCCATCACCTTGAACATTTCCTCGGAAACGCGCTCCGTGACTTTCGACCAGATTTCGATGATCTTGTTGTAGCGTTCCCCGTGCGTGATGGCGCCGTCCTGATACTGCTGCTGCACCTCCATCACGTCCTGCTCGGCCTTGGCGACCAGGATCGGCTTCGATTGCGGCACCACCATGTCGTCGACGCCGATCGAAATACCGGCGCGAGTCGCATAGAGGAAGCCGAGCTTCTTGACCTCGTCGAGCATCGCAACGGCGATTTGCAGTCCAAAGTGCAGATAGCAATACTGCACGAGTTGGATGGAGCCCTTTTTCTTCAGCAGGCCGTTGATGTAAGGCATCTGGTCCGGCAGCACGTCGTTCAGGATGACGCGGCCCACCGTGGTTTCCATGTACTGCTTGTTGAACTCGATCGGCTCGGTATGCAGGATGTTCTGGGTATCGAAGGCGTGGGCCAGTTCGATCACCCGGCCGGTGTGGCGCAACTTGATCGGGGTTAGCGTTTCCACTTCACCCATCTCGAGCGCGATGAGCACGTCCTCCATGCTCGCGAACGTACGCCCTTCGCCCTTCGATCCCTTGCGCGCCTTGGTGAGGTAATAAAGACCCAGCACCATATCCTGCGTGGGAACCGCGATGGGCGCGCCGTGGGCGGGGGAAAGGATGTTGTTCGAGGACAACATCAGGGTCGCCGCTTCAATCTGCGCTTCCGGCGCGAGCGGAATGTGGACGGCCATCTGGTCACCGTCAAAATCCGCGTTGAAGGCGGTACACACAAGCGGGTGAATCTTGATGGCCTTCCCTTCCACCAGCACCGGCTCAAAGGCCTGGATGCCCAGGCGGTGCAGCGTGGGGGCGCGGTTGAGAAGGATCGGGTGATCCTTGATCACCTCTTCGAGGATGTCCCACACCACGGGATCCTGCTGCTCGACGAGTTCCTTCGCCTGCTTGATCGTGGTGCAATGGCCGCGTTGTTCGAGACGGTGATAGATGAAGGGCTTGAACAACTCGAGCGCCATCTTCTTGGGTAGGCCGCACTGGTGCAGCTTCAACTCCGGACCCACGACGATGACGGAACGGCCGGAATAATCGACGCGTTTGCCGAGCAGGTTCTGGCGGAAACGGCCCTGCTTGCCCTTCAGGTTATCGGAGAGCGATTTCAGCGGACGGTTATTCGCGCCGCGCAGCACACGGCCGCGGCGGCCATTATCGAAGAGCGCGTCTACCGCTTCCTGCAGCATGCGCTTTTCATTGCGCACAATTACGTCCGGCGCGTGCAGCTCCATCAGCTTCTTCAACCGGTTGTTCCGGTTGATGACGCGGCGATAGAGGTCGTTGAGGTCGGAGGTGGCGAAGCGGCCGCCATCGAGCGGCACGAGCGGGCGCAACTCGGGAGGGATCACCGGCAGAACGTCGAGAATCATCCACTCCGGCTTGTTGCCGCTCTTGCGGAACGATTCGACGACTCGAAGCCGCTTGGCCTGCTTGAGCTTCTTCTGGTTCGAAGTCTCGACGCGCATTTCCTCGCGGATGGAAACGCTGAGGCCTTCAATATCCACCTTGCGGAGGAGTTCCTTGATCCCCTCGGCGCCCATCATGGCGGTGAACTTGCCGGGAAACTCCATGTCCAACTGGCGCTTCTTCTCGTCCGTGATGACCTCGGCCAGCTTAAGGTCCGGCGCCTCGCCGGGGTCCACGATGACATAGGCTTCAAAATAAAGCACCCGCTCCAGTTCGCGAAGCGTGATGTCGAGCAGGTAGCCGATGCGGCTCGGGAGGCCCTTGAAAAACCAGACGTGCGAGCAGGGGCTGGCCAGTTCGATATGGCCGAGGCGTTCACGGCGGACGCGCGAAAGCGTCACTTCCACGCCGCACTTATCGCAGATCACCCCGCGGTATTTCATGCGCTTGTACTTGCCGCACAAGCACTCCCAATCCGTAACGGGTCCGAAGATGCGGGCGCAGAACAAACCATCGCGTTCCGGCTTGAAGGTCCGGTAATTGATGGTTTCCGGCTTGGTGACCTCACCGTGGGACCAGCTTCGGATCTTTTCCGGAGAAGCGAGGCTGATCCGGATGGAATCGAAGTCGGCGATCATATTGGCGCGATCGTAGGGAGAGGATCGGTACAAGGCGTGCCTCCTAAGCTCGGTTGGTGGTTACGGTGATCGCGAAGTTCCCGAGGCCGGCTTTATCTCAATCCGCGCGG
>JADLCF010000172.1 GCA_020847315.1 Bryobacterales bacterium
CAATCTCCAGACGGACCTTTTTTCAAGGTGCGGCGGTTGCGGCGTCGGCCACTCAGGTGATGGGCGCCAATGATCGCATTCGCATCGGCATCGTCGGCATCGGCGGCCGCGGAACGGCTCACCTCAATAGCTATCTGAAAATCACCGGCGCTCAAGTGGCCGGGTTGTGTGATGTCAACCAGGCCGCGCGGGAGCGGGCTCAGGCCATCGTCGCGAAAGCGAACGCGCCCAAGGCCGGCGAGTTCGACGATATGCGCAAGATGTTCGAGCACAAGGATATCGATGCCGTCTCCATCGCTACCCCCAACCACTGGCATGCGCTTGCGGCAATTTGGGCGGCGGAGGCGAACAAAGACGTCTACGTCGAGAAGCCTGCCAGCCATAACATTTATGAGGGCGGCCGGATGATTGAAACCGCCCGCCGAACGAAGCGCATGATGCAGGTTGGCTCCCAGAGCCGCAGCATCCCGCATAAGAGAAAAGCGATCGAGTTGCTGCACGGTGGCGTGATCGGCGAGGTGTATGAAGCGCGCGCTCTCTGCTTCAAGCGGCGCAAGTCAATCGGAATCACTCCCCCGGAACCCACCCCGGCGGGTATTGATTGGAATCTCTTCCTCGGCCCCGCTCCCATGCGGCCCTTTACCAAGAACCGCTACAAGTACAACTGGCACTGGTTCTGGGATACCGGCAACGGGGATATCGGCAATCAGGGCGTCCATGAGATGGATATCGCCCGCTGGGGCCTCGGCGACATCCCATGGCCCGAAACGGTGGCGAGCGATGGCGGCAAGTGGATCTACACCGACGACCAGGAGACGCCAAACACCCAGGTGGCGACCTTCGCCTGCCCCGGCAACAAGATGGCGGTGTTTGAAGTGCGCGGCCTCGTCACCGGCCCGGAAGCGGGCCTTCCGGTGAAGCCAGGCAATACCGTCGGGAACCTCTTCCTCGGCGCAAATGGCTGGATGTGGCTCGATAGCGACGGCTTCCAGGTATACGAAGGCGAAGAGAACAAGCAGGTGATGGCGGTGAAGGAGAACGATTACACGTCGTCGAATAACCTCGTGCACTTCGAAAACTTCATCGATGCCTGCCGCAGCCGCGACCACACGAAGCTCAATGCGGAGATTGAGATCGGCGCCACTTCCGCCGCCTGGTGCCACATGGCGAACATCGCCTACCGGACGAAAGAAAAAGTCGTCTGGGATGCCGCGAAGAAAAACTTCAAAGCTTCCCCGGCCGCTAACAAGCTGATCACGCGCGATTACCGCAAGCCCTTCGTGGTTTAGCCCGCCTTCGACGCTCGGAACCCCGGCAGGGGGCATTCCCCCTGCCGGCTCCTCTCACCGAATACCGCGCCGCCAACCCCGTTCGGGATGGCGTCCCCGTTGGGCAGCCTCCCTCGCAATCACGTGAACAGCACGCAAACCGGCTTGCTGAGCTTCACCTGATGGCCCGTATAGCGGGGCATTCCGGAGGAAGCGTCCACTCGGAACGATGCCAGATTTCCGTTATCCTGGTTCGCCGCGATAAGACTGCTGCCGGAGCGATGGATTGCGAAACTGCGCGGCGTCCTGCCTTCCGTGTTCACAAACCCCTTGAGCGCGAGTCTTCCCGTGGAAAGATCGATCGCGAACACCGCAATCGAATCATGTCCGCGATTGGAGCCGTAAACGAATTTCCCGTTCGGATGCACGGCCACTTCCGCCGTCCAACTCTCGCCGTTATAGCCTTTCGGTAACGTGCTTTGGGAATCCGCCTCGGTCCAGATCGACGTCTTGGGGTCGATGCGGAACGACGTGAGCGTCGAAGCCATTTCGTTGATCACGAACGCGAGCGGTGCGCTGGGGTGCAGGGCAATGTGGCGTGGGCCGCATCCGGGGGCGAGCCGCACCGAGGGCTGCGCCGCCCAGGAGGTCAGCTTCGCCGTCGTGGTCTTGAGTTCGAAGGCCAGCACCTGGTCGAGGCCGAGATCCGCGATGTAGGTCAGCAGTTTTCCCTTGTATGGCCACATGGCCACGCCATGCGCGTGAGGTCCCTTTTGCCGCTGCTGGTTGGGTCCACTGCCCTTGTGCTGGATAACTTCGACGGCTTCGGAAAGTCTACCGTCGCCCGCGATCGTGAAGGTGGCCGTGCTGCCTGCGGAATAGTTCGCGACCACCAGAGCCTTCCCATCGGGCGAGCATTTCAGATGGCAGGGCCCCGCTCCCTTGGTGGAGACAGCATTCAGTTCGGTGAGTGCGCCGCTGCGCGCGTCCACCGCGAAAGACGTAACGGAGCCGCCCTTCTGTCCATTGAATTCCCTCACCTCGTTCACGGCGTATAAGAAGCGCCGCGAAGGGTGCCATTCGAGAAACGAGGGGCTTGTCGTCTTCGCCGCTAGCGCCGGTTCCAGCAGTTTACCCGTGGAAGGCTCGTAGGCCACCCGGTATATCCCCTGGCTGCCGTCGCCGGTGTAAGGGCCGATATACACCCATTCCCGCGTGATCGGCGTCACCGCGGAGCTCGATGCCGCGCCCAGCGCCGCCACGGAAGCCACGCTTTGCAGGAAGCTCCGCCGGGCGCTCGATGCCAACTCTCCCATGGTCCGATTCAGGATTCCCTTATCGCGCATTGCCGTCCCCTTTCGTCACCGTTCCTGCCTATTGTTACTAAATCGGCGATTATGTGCCACCCGGGATCACCCGCGCGCTCCCCGAGGTGCGCTTTCCCGCGCGGGGCCATATAATCGTCCTTTTCGCCATGACGAAACTCCGCTGGCTGATGTTGGGGCTGCTCTTCGCCGCCACTACGGTGAATTACCTTGACCGGATCGTTCTTGGAGTCGTAATCAAGAACATCCGCGAAGATTTTCATATCTCCGATGCCGACTACGGCAACATCACGGCGGCCTTCCAGTTCGCGTACATGATCGGCTTTCTGCTGGCGGGGTGGTTGATTGACCGCCTGGGCACCAAGATTGGCTACGCGATCTCCATCGCCTGGTGGTCCGTGGCGGCGATGTTGCACGGTTTCGCGAACGGCGCTTGGTCGCTTGCCTTCTGGCGCGGCATGCTTGGCCTGGGCGAGGCGGGCAACTTTCCCTCCGCGATCAAGGCCGTGGCCGAATGGTTCCCCAAGAAAGACAGAGCCTTCGCAACGGGAATCTTCAACGCGGGCACAAACGTCGCTTCCATGATCGGACCGCCCATCTTCGCCTGGATGGTGCTCCATCTCGGATGGCGGCAATGCTTCTATATCACCGGGGCCGCCGGGTTGCTCTGGCTGTTCGTCTGGATCGGCATGTATCAGCTTCCCCGGCGCCATCCGCGCATCAACCAGGCCGAACTGGATTACATCGAAAGCGATCGCGAATCCGGGGAAGCCGCCGCGGCCGTGATCGGATGGAAAGAGGCGATCGGCTATCGCCAGACCTGGGGTTTCGCCGCCGCCAAGTTCTTTTCCGATCCCGTTTGGTGGTTCTATCTCTACTGGATTCCGCCCTATCTGTACGACGTGCGCGAATTCAACATTATCGAAGTCGGCTGGACCTTGCCGGTGATCTACCTGATGGCCGATTTCGGCAGCGTCTTCGGCGGCTGGCTCTCCGGCTATCTGATCCGTCGCGGCATGCCTACCGGAAAGGCGCGCAAGACGGCCATGTTGTCGATGGCTCTGTGCATGCCCATCGCCGCGCTTTGCGCCTTCGCCGAAGGGGCAATTCTTGCGGTGGCGCTCGTGAGCGTGGCCACGGCAGCCCACCAAGGCTGGTCCGCCAATCTCTTCACCACCACGTCGGACGTATTCCCGAAGCAGGCCGTCGCCTCCGTGACGGGCATCGGCGGCGCGGTGGGCGCGTTCGGCGGCGTGCTCTTCACCGGCCTGCTGCCCGGCTACATCGTCCAGCATTTCGGCTACACGCCCATGTTCCTCATCATGGGCACATTCCACCTGATTGCTTTCGCCTGCGTACAACTCTTCATGCGCGACATGAAGCCGCTGTTCAGCCCCGCCGCGCGGGTTTGATGAAGTGCGGCTTTTATCGGCAGTGGGACGAGGACACACCCTCTTTTTCCATGTTGGGAAAGGCATCGGCATGGACCGGAATCCCCGCCAAATACGAATTGCGGTCAAATGCTTGTTTTGCGGGGTGAGAATGAGGCTGGCCTTGCCGAAAAACTCGTCCGTGCCACAGGCGCGCCTCTGAAATACAAAGCGGGCTGGCTCGCCCCGGCGAACCAGCCCGTGATCTCGTTTCGCTTGGTTGTTTCCGTCAGCCTGCTAATCATTGGTGATGTCGTGCGTGCGGCTCTCTCCGCGCGCCGGCACCCATACCGAATACCACTCCTTGTGCGCCGGCGTGCCGGCGTACTTATTGAACGCATCCTGGCTTTCGAACTCCATCACGATGGCGTTGTTCGAATACTCTGGCTTCGGGCCTTGCACCTTCAGGCCCTTGGTCCAAAGCCGCCGCAGCCCCGGCGTGGCCCTTGCCATCTTCTCCGTCGCCGCCATCACTTCCGCCTTCTTCGCGGGCGTCACGCCATCCGCCCACATGAAGGTGATCACATGAAGCACGCTTTTTGGTTTCTCCAGGTTGGCGGCGCCGACCATCGTCCCAACGGCAAATACGCCGCCGAGCGCCAATACCACCGCCAGGCCTTTGCCCGCTCTAACGAAATTCTTCGAAAACATTTTCCGTACTCCCTCCGAAATCGGTTTCGCTACGCGGCGCCCGTGGAGCCCACCTGGCCGGCAGCTTCCGGCGCCGCTGCGTTCCTAGTAGATGCGGGCAGCGGCAAACCGGACCAGAATTCGCCATGCACCATCGAGTTGCCGGGGTGCGCGCGGCTGTAGCGGATGGTCACCGGGCCGGAAAGTGTGGCAAGCGCCGCAAGCGGGAGGGCGGGGAACCTCGTCAGATCCTGCGCCGCTCCATAGCCAACGCCCGCTACCTCATAGCTGTAATAAACCAGCCGATCCCGTACATCGTCAATCTGGCCGCCGGTGATCCGCCCGCTCGCGACGAGCGCCGCCAGCCGCCGCCGCTCGCGCTCGGCCTCATCCGGTCCGCGCCGGAACAGAAAATAGCCGGTGCAAGCAGCCAGGAGGATGCCCGCCCCACCAATGAGGATCAGCCAGTAGTTCGCCACAATTGTCCGGAGACTTCCAGTCTAGCGAAGAGGGCGCGCGTGGGAAAGCGCGTGCCCCGGGAGGAGCGCGCAGCCGTGCCCGCGCATGGGCGATTAGACGGGTACTTCCACCTGCGTCAAAATCTCGCGGATCACCTTCTCCGTACTGTCTGTGGAGCGCTGCGTGAGGCTCACGCGCGTATTGAGCAGCACGCGATGCGCGAACACCGGCACTGCCAGCCGCTTCACATCCTCGGGGAGCGCATAGTCCCGGCCTTCGAGCAGCGCCAGCGCCTGCACGGCACGGTGAAGCGCCTGCGTGCCGCGCGGGCTCACTCCCAACGCCAGCAGGTCGTAGTTGCGCGTCTTCTCGACAATCGCCAGCAGATAATCGAGAATCGCGTCGTCCACCCGCACTCGCTCCACATCCTCGCGCACCGCCGCCAAATCGCTGCCGCTCAGGATGCGCTCGACGGACGTTCCGGAATCCCCTCCGCTGCGCAGGATTTCCTTCTCGCTTGTGGCGTCGGGGTAGCCGATGCGCAGCCGCATCAGGAAGCGGTCCAGTTGGCTCTCGGGCAGCGGATAGGTGCCGTGGTGCTCCACGGGGTTCTGCGTGGCGATCACCATGAATGGGTCCGGCAGCGCGTACGTCTCTCCGTCCACGCTCACCTGGCGTTCGTTCATCGCTTCGAGGAGCGAGGATTGCGTCTTCGGCGTCGTGCGATTGATCTCATCGGCCAGCAGGAAGTTCGTGAAGACCGGCCCGCGCTTGAACTCGAAATTCTCCGTGCGCGCGTTATACACGGTGACGCCCAGAACGTCCCCGGGCAACATATCGCTCGTGAATTGCAGGCGGTGGAACTCGCAATCGACAGTTCGGGCGAGCGCGTGCGCCAAAGTCGTCTTGCCCACGCCCGGCACGTCTTCAATCAGCAGGTGTCCGCGCGCCAGCAGACAGGCCACGCTCAGGCGGATGACGTCGCGCTTGCCGCGCAATACGCCGGCCAGCGCATCTTCCCAGTGCGCCAATCGCTTTCGTTGAATCGCGTCCGCCGCGAGCGCTTCACTGTGGCCCATGGTTCTTATCATACGGGCTGCCGCCGTCCGCGCCCGTCGCGCACAGCGGTAGCGCGCTAATTCACGATGAAATCGGCGAAGACCGGGTAATGGTCAGAGGGGTATTTCCCGTCCTCGTGCATCGTGACGGTCTCAATCCGCTGGACTTTCCAGGGCGCGCGATAGAGGATCCAGTCGATCCGCGGCTGCGGTTTCTCACCGCCGCGGAATCCGTGGAACGTCCCCGCCGGGCCAACCCGTTCGGCGGCCGTCACCCAGGCGTCTTCGAGATATCCGGTGATCGTCTTGTACGCTTCCTTCTCCGGCGTCGTGTTGAAATCGCCCGTCAGGACCACCGGAACGTCTTTCGGCAACTTGGCGAGAAATTCGGCGATGACCTTGGCCGAGAGAGACCGGGCGTGTTCGTCCTGAGGCCGATGCGCGAAGTGAGTATCCAGGAAATAGAAGGGCTTGCCCGTGCGCTTGTCGATGAAGCGTACCCACGTCACCATGCGCGTAATGGAGACGCCCCAGCTCATGCTGGCCGGGACCTCGGGCGTTTCCGAGAGCCAGAATTGTCCCATCTCCCGGATCTCGAAGCGATCCTTGCGGAAGATGACGCCCATGTGTTCCCCCTCGAAGATCGCATGCCGGCTAATGCCCAGCCAGACATACTCGGGCAGCGCCGTGACGATATCATTCCCCTGCCGGTAGAAAAGTTCCTGGGTCCCAATCAGGTCCGGCGCGGTCTTCCGAAGCATCTCGACGGCGAGGTCGCGCCGGTTGTCCCAGTAATTCACGCCGTCGACGTAGTTGGGCATCCGGATATTGAACGTCATCACCCGTAGCGTTTCGGCCTTGAGGGGCGCGAAGACGCTGAACGCAAGGAAGGCAAAGTACAAGAATCTCATTCCGTGGACTCCGTTGAACTTACCATCCTATGCCAATTGCGTCACGGGCGAAGGACATGCGCGAGAATCGCGGCGACTCCGGGAAACGCGGATAAGCTACACTGTTAGCTGTTGTTCCCGATAGATTGACCTCTGGGAAGCGCGCGTGGAAATGCCCGGGAGCGCTTCCGCCGGGCGCGGCCCATCCGATCTTGCCACGACACCATGAACCTTGAAGAAATCAAACAGCTTATCGATTTGGCAAACGAGAGCGGCGTTGCCGAGCTGGAAGTCCAGCGCGGCGAGAATCGCGTGCGCATCCGGCGCGCCGTGGCCGGTGTTCAGGACTACGTGATTTCCGGGAGCGGCAGCGCACCCGCACCCGCACCCCCAGTGGCAGCGCCCGCGGGAGCCGCCGCGGAGAAACTGCCGGAAGACTCCGATTTGATCCTGGTGAAATCGCCCATTGTCGGCACTTACTATGAATCGTCCTCGCCCGGTTCGCCCGCCTTCGTTTCGGTGGGGGATTCCGTGAAGCCCGGCCAAGTGCTGTGCATCATCGAATCGATGAAGCTGATGAACGAGATCGAATGCGAGTATGCAGGCGCCGTGGTCAGCGTTTTTGTGGAGAACGGCCAACCGGTAGAATACGGAGAGCCTCTGATGGCGATCCGTCCCCATTAGCGGCAAGGCGGATTGGCGCGCCGGGGAGTTGCGGAGACCCATTCGAGTAGCTGCGGGCAACTCCTCTTCCACGGCCATCGCCTCGATCTTTTCCTTCCGGCGCCCGTTGGGACCCCATTCCATTCGGGAGCCGATGCAGCAATCGCCGTCCACGGACGGCTCCACGGAGAACCGATACCTGTGTCAGGCAGCGCTACCAACCCAATCACCCGAACGTCCGGCGCCACTGGCGTTGCCGGCTCCCCCTCGGACAGCACCGGACCGTCCGCCGGAACCGCACCGGTTGTGGGGTCGCAAGCCGATGCCGCCTCCACCTTGCCGCTCTTCAAGAAGATCCTGATCGCCAATCGCGGCGAGATTGCGCTGCGCGTGATCTGCGCCTGCAAGGACCTCGGCATCCGCACCGTCGCCGTCTATTCCGAACCGGACCGCAACAGCCTCCACGTGAGTTTCGCCGATGAAGCCATCTGCATCGGGCCCGCGAAAAGTTCCCAGAGCTACCTCGATTTCCCCAGGGTGATCAGCGCGGCGGAAATCGCGAATGCGGACGCGGTTCACCCCGGCTATGGATTTCTGAGTGAGAATGCCGATTTCGCGGAAGTGTGCCAGATCTCGGGTCTCCGCTTCATCGGCCCCAGCCCGGAAGTGATCCGGCTGATGGGCAACAAAGATCGTGCGCGAGCCACAATGAAGGCCGCCGGAGTGCCGATTCTCCCTGGCTCCGATGGCGTGCTCAACTCGGTGGAAGAAGCCCTGGATGTGGCCGCGAGCATCGGGTATCCGGTCATCGTGAAAGCGAGCGCCGGCGGCGGCGGGCGCGGTATGCGAATCGTCCGCAAGGAAGAGGATCTTCCCGGTCTCTTCGGGCAGGCGCGGCATGAAGCGGACCAGGCGTTCGGCTGCCCCGACGTCTATATCGAGAAGTTCATCGAGAACCCCCGCCACATTGAATTCCAGGTGATCTGCGATTCCCATGGCAACGCGAGGGTGCTCGGCGAACGCGAGTGCTCCATTCAGCGGCGGCACCAGAAATTGGTTGAGGAAGCGCCATCCCCTGCCGTGACGCCGGAACTGCGCAAGGATATCGCGGTGCGCCTCGAAAAAGCATTCCGCGATATCGGCTACGTGAACGCCGGCACGGTGGAGTTCCTCATGGACGCCACGGGCGCGCTTTACTTCATCGAAGTGAATGCCCGCATTCAGGTAGAGCATCCCGTGACCGAATTTGTCACCGGCCTCGACCTCGTGAAAATGCAGATTCTGGTGGCTTGCGGCGCGAACCTCAACGATCTATTGCCGGAGACGATTGAGATCCGGGGCCATGCCATCGAGTGCCGCATCAACGCGGAAGACCCGGTGAGCTTCAAGCCCTCGCCGGGACGCATCACGGCCTTTCATCCACCCGGAGGTATTGGCGTGCGCGTCGATTCGCACATCTACGTCGAAGGGGTCATTCCACCCTATTACGATTCCCTGGTGGCGAAGCTGATCGTCCATGGCGCCACGCGGCAGGAGGCGATCGCCCGCGCCCGCAGGGCGCTCGACATGTTCGTCATCGAAGGGATTCAGACCTCGATTCCCCTGCACAAGAAGATCCTCAGCCATCCGGATTTTGCCGCGGGGAAACTCGATACCGGTTTTCTGCAGAGGACGGGCGTGCTCGAATCCTGAGGGCCCTGCGCTTTCCAGGCGGCGCGCGTGGCGTGCCATTCCTGTGCGGCGCGCATTCGTACTCTATCTCTGGTGGATTTCCTGCAGGCTCCACACCCGAATGGGGTCGCGGTTGGCGCTGGCCACCGCTTCCGCCGCGGCCTGAGCCCCGCTGATGGTGGTGATGCAGGGGATGCGGTACATCAGGGCCGTCCGCCGGATTTCCTTTTCATCGCTGAACGTGGTCGCGCCCGTGGTGGTGTAAATCACCAGTTGCGCCCGCCCCGCCTTGATGAAATCCACCGCGTTCGGGCGGCCTTCATTCACCTTGAAGACCACCTTGCAAGGCAAGCCCGCGTTCTTGATGGCGATTGCCGTGCCGCGCGTGGCCACGAGTTCGAAACCGTATTCGTGGAGCTTACGCGCCACTTCCACCGCCTTCGGCTTATCGTGATCGCCCACGGAGATGAACACCGTTCCCGTTTCGGGAATGGGCGTGCCGGCGCTGCGCTGCGCCTTGGCGAACGCCTCGCCGAAGTTCTCGCCCACCCCCATCACTTCGCCCGTGGAGCGCATTTCGGGTCCCAGCGCGGGGTCCACGCCACGGAACTTGTTGAACGGGAAAACGGGGGATTTCACGAAGTATTGCGGCACCGGAAGCACGCCGGAGGCAGGCGCGCCCGTGATCTCCGTGAACTCGCCTAACTTTCTGCCGAGCATCAGCCCCACGGCAATCTTGGCGAGCGGCACGCCCGTCGCCTTGCTGACGTAAGGGACCGTCCGCGATGCGCGGGGGTTCACTTCGAGCACATACACCTTGCCGTTCTCAATGGCGTACTGGATGTTCATCAGCCCCACCACTTTGAGGGCAAGCGCCAGTTTCCGCGTGTACTCGATGATCGTGTTCTTCGTCTCTTCGCTGATCGAATACGTGGGCAGCACGCAGGAACTATCGCCCGAATGCACGCCCGCCTCCTCGATGTGTTCCATGATGCCGGCGATCAGCACTTCCTCGCCGTCGCATAGTGCGTCCACGTCGATCTCGATGGCGTCCTGCAGGAAGCGGTCGATCAGCACGGGCCGGTCTTGCGAGAAGGTCACCGCTTCCCGCATATAGCGGCGCACGGTATCCTCGTCGTAGGCGATCACCATGGCGCGCCCGCCCAGCACGTAGCTGGGGCGCACCAGCACCGGGAAGCCCAGGTTGCGGGCGATATCCACCGCGCCTTCCGCGCTCGTGGCGGAACCGTTCGCCGGGCTGGGAATCTTGAGGTCGTCGAGCAGTTTGCCGAACAGTTTACGGTCTTCGGCGATGTCGATGCTTTCGGGATCAGTGCCGATGATCGGAATGCCCAGCCGCTTGAGCGGAAGCGCCAGTGTGAGCGGCGTCTGTCCGCCAAACTGCACAATCAGCCCATCGGGCTTCTCGGTGTCGCAGATATTCAGCACCTCTTCGAGCGTGAGCGGCTCGAAGTAGAGGCGATCGCTCGTGTCGTAATCCGTTGAGACCGTTTCCGGATTGCAGTTCACCATGATCGATTCGCAGCCGAAACCCTGCAGCGCGAACGAAGCGTGGCAGCAGCAGTAATCAAACTCAATGCCCTGGCCGATCCGGTTCGGTCCGCTGCCGAGAATCATGATCTTCTTGCGGTCCGTCGGTTCGGCCTCGCACTCGGATTCATAGCTCGAATAGAGATACGGCGTGAAGCTCTCAAACTCCGCGGCGCAAGTGTCTACGCGGTTGAACACCGCCCGCACGTCGAGCGACTTGCGGCGCTCGCGCACATCCAATTCCGTCGTGTTCCAGGCGCGGGCAAGCTGGCTGTCGGAAAAGCCCATGCGCTTGGCCTCGCGCATGGTTTCCGCATCCGCGTCGAGGGCGCCCTGCTTCGCCAGCCGCTTTAATTCGAGCGAGACCTCTTCCATCTGGCGAAGGAACCACGGGTCGATCTTCGTCATCTCGTGGATCTCCTCAACGGAGTAGCCTTGGCCGAGCGCGAAGCGAATATAGGGCAAGCGGTCCGGAGTGGGCGTAATCAACTTGTTGGCGATCAGAGCGGGGTCAAAGCTTTCCTCGGTCTTCGAGCTCTTGCCGGTCTCCAGGCTGCGGATCGCCTTCGAAAGCGCCTGTTTGAACGTGCGGCCGATCGACATCACCTCGCCCACGCTCTTCATCTGGGTGCCCAGCGTGGGGTCGCTTCCAGGGAATTTCTCGAACTGCCAGCGCGGAATTTTCACCACCACATAGTCGAGCGTCGGTTCGAAGCAGGCGGGCGTCTTCAGCGTGATGTCATTGGCGATTTCGTCGAGCCGGAAGCCCACGGCCAGCTTCGCCGCAATTTTCGCGATCGGGAACCCTGTGGCTTTCGACGCCAGCGCCGAACTGCGCGAGACGCGCGGGTTCATCTCGATCACCACCATGCGCCCATCCTCGGGGTTGATGGCAAACTGCACGTTCGAGCCGCCGGTATCCACGCCAATCTCGCGCAGGCAGGCGAGCGAGGCGTCGCGCATCATCTGATACTCACGGTCCGTGAGCGTTTGCGCCGGGGCGACGGTAATCGAGTCGCCGGTGTGGACGCCCATCGGATCGAAATTCTCGATCGAACAGATGATGATGCAATTGTCGGCCAGGTCGCGCATCACCTCCAGTTCGTATTCCTTCCAGCCGAGCACGCTCTCTTCCATGAGCGTTTCGTGTACCGGCGAAAGGGCGATGCCGCGTTCCAGGATATCGATGAGCTCCTCGCGGTTGTAGGCAATGCCGCCGCCCGTTCCGCCAAGCGTGAAACTCGGGCGCAGAATCGCCGGGTAGCCGATCTTGTCGATGAATTCGAGGCCCTCTTCCACGCTCGTGATCAGGCGGGAGCGGGGCGATTCAAGGCCGATCTTCGTCATCGCGTCCTTGAACAGAAGCCGGTCTTCCGCCTTCTTGATGGCCTCGATCTTCGCGCCGATCAACTCAACGCCATACTTATCGAGCACGCCTGCTTCGGCCAGGGCCACCGAAAGGTTCAGTCCCGTCTGCCCGCCCACGGTGGAGAGCAGCGCATCGGGCCGCTCCTTGCGGATGATCTCTTCAAGGAAGGGTATCGTGAGCGGTTCGACGTAGGTGCGGTCCGCGATTTCCGGATCCGTCATGATAGTGGCCGGGTTCGAATTCACCAGCACCACTTCGTAGCCTTCGCTCTTGAGCGCCTTGCAGGCTTGCGTTCCGGAATAGTCGAATTCGCAAGCCTGCCCGATGACGATGGGTCCTGAGCCGATAATCAGGATGCGTTTGAGGTCGTTTCTACGTGGCATGATTAGCGTCGGTACTCGTCCATCATTCGGGCGAAATCTTCAAACAGGTAGAGCGAATCGTTCGGGCCGGGGGCGGCTTCCGGGTGATATTGCACGCAGAAGAGCGGCTCGCTCCGATGCCGGAATCCTTCGAGCGTCTGGTCGTTCAAGTTGAAGTGGGTGAGTTCCACTTCGCTTGCAGGGAGGGAATCCGGGTCAACGCAGAAGCCGTGATTCTGAGCCGTGATTTCCACGCGGTTCGTGAGCTTGTTCAAGACCGGATGGTTGCCGCCTCGATGTCCGAACTTGAGCTTGAACGTCTTGCAGCCGAGAGCGCGGCCCACGATCTGCTGTCCGAGGCATATCCCGAAAATCGGCGTCTTCCCAATCAGCTTTCGCAACTCCGCCGCCTGCGCGTCCAGCGCCTCCGGATCGCCCGGGCCGTTCGAGATAAATACGCCGTCCGGCTTCAGCGCCAGGGTCTGTTCCGCGGTGGTCGAGGCGGGCACGACGGTCACGCGGGCGCCATACTGCCGCAGCCTCCGCAGAATGCTCAGTTTGACGCCGAAGTCGTAGGCGATCACGTGATGCCGTGGTTCGAGCGTCTCGCCGAGCAATTCGGACGAACTCACCCGCGGCACGGATTCGGTCCACTCATAAATCTTCTTGGTGGAAACCACGTTCGCCAGATCGCGACCGGTCATGGAGGGTGCGTTTCGGGCCTTATCGATCAGGGCCTCCGCACTTTGCGGAACGGTGGAAAGCGCCCCGCGCAGCACGCCGCCGGAGCGCAGATGCCGCACCAGCGTCCGCGTATCGATCTCGGATGCGATCGGAATGCCGCACTTGGCGAGATAATCCTCTGCAGAGAGCGAGCTTCGCCAGTTGCTTGCCCTGGGCGAAAACTCACGAACGGCCAGCCCCTCGATATAGGGGTGCGCACCCTGAGGGTCGTCCTCGTTCGTGCCGTAGTTTCCGATCTGTGGATTGGTCAGAACGACGATCTGGCCGGTGTAGGAAGGGTCGGAGAAAATCTCCTGGTAGCCGGTGATGGAGGTGTTAAAAACGACTTCGCCCACCCGCTCCGTTTGCGCGCCAAATGCCCGGCCTTCAAAGATCCGGCCGTCCTCCAGAGCGAGAATTGCTTTGCTCAACCGCTGCTGCCTCCCGTTGCTAAGGTTCGCCTCCGATGCGTCCGCTAAGCGAAATCCGGTAACGCCGCACCCTTTCAATTTCACCACGCCGCGCGCATTGCGGGCAACTTTGCCGGGAATCGCGGGCGTATGGCGAGGGAAGGGAACGCGCCGCCTTTTCGCGCTGCCCTCGCTCAGCTCTTGCGCTCTATTCCGCCCCGCGGCGGAGGAAAATCGGACACTAGGGAAGCAGGCGGCACTTGTCCTTTAGGGCCGCTTCGCGGCTCGGCGCGGGGCGGCCGCCGGAAATGGCGTTTTCCCAACTGCCATAGGCGGGGTTCGGCAGCACGATCCAACGCGTGCCCAGATTGCTCTCATGCGGCGCCATGGCGGCCTCCCGGTCTGCAATCGTGCTGCGAACCCCTCCCAGGAAATCCCCAGCATCGTCTCCCACAAGCAGCAGAATTCGGTAGCGATTCGCCAGATAACGGCGGCGGCTCGTCTTGTCGC
The DNA here is from genome assembly GCA_020847315.1 of Bryobacterales bacterium. Taxonomy (GTDB): domain Bacteria; phylum Acidobacteriota; class Terriglobia; order Bryobacterales; family Bryobacteraceae; genus JACTMJ01. Next base: position 14,320 of record JADLCF010000172.1, read on the forward strand.
TCGCCCAATCCGGTTGCTCGCGCGCCATCAGGACGTGCTCTTCGTCGGCGAAGGGCAAGCCCATATTCCGCAGATTCTCAATCGTTCTCGGCTTCTGCGCCTTCTCCCGGTTCGTGACGTAGAAGGCTTCCACTCCCTTAGCTTCCACCAGTTGCAGGAAGCTATCCGCACCCGGGATAAGCTTCGCCTCCGCCCGGTTCACCCATTCCTCCCAGCCCTCTTCCGTAAAGGCGCCGCTGCCGCGCTGCATATACTCCGCCTCGGACGGGCTGTTATCGAGCACAGTCTCATCGATGTCGAGGATCACGGCCGGGGGCAGATTCCGGTAGCCGGGCTCCTGTTCGAGGGCGGCCGTCCAATCCGGATCCCGCAGAGCCTCAAGCAGCATCCGCTCCGCCAACCGGTAAGCCTGAATGGCGCCATGCCGATACTCGAGCGAACTCCGCATCCACAGAATCGCGTTCAGATTCTCATGATTCCCGGGGGCCGGAGCGCAGGCATTCCGATCAAGCGCATTCTGCGCGAACAATAAGGACGTGAACCAGAGCAAGAGAAGACAACCGCGCGCCATTTGAAAGCCTCCGGACCCGATTCCAGTTCTCATTTCGCCCCGCCTCTCGCAACGCGCGCCATCGCCCCGAGGCAATACGGCGCCCCAAGGTGCTCGCTCCGCCCTACGGATGCGAACTTGCCGGCCGGATCTCCGTATAATATCGGATATCATGCGATTAAAATAAATTAATGTTTATTTGTGTCCATTCGCGACATTCGAATCCGATATTGTCCCTCCCATATTCGATGTGGATCGTTTCTTGCTGAAAACGCAGTCTTTTTGATCTCATCCGGCGCTGGAGAAATCTACATATTGACAAGTCTATCTAAATTCGTCTAATCTGATTTCGCGCTTTGGGGGGATTTGTGTCTTTACGCGCCGGCGTCATGCGGCGTTAAGCTGCCGCGTGCGTGCGTTCCGAGTAAGAGCCAAACCTGCCTGATTCATCTAAGCACAACAAGAACAGATTCAAGATAGAGGAAAAAATGAACAGAACCATGAAACTCGTGGCTCGTTGCCTCGCGATGATGTTCATACTCGCCTTTACCGCTTTCGCTCAGTCCGACAATGCCAGTATTTCCGGTATCGTCAGAGACCCCAGCGGCGCGGTCATCGCGGGTGCAACGGTGACAGTAACGAATGAGAGCGTGCGATTCGAGCGTAAGACAACGACCAACGAATCCGGCTTCTACACTGTCCCGAACATCCAGCCCGGCTTTTACACCGTAACCGTGGAAGCGGCCGGTTTTAAGAAAGCGGAATCCACCCGTAACCGTTTGGAAGCGGCGATTCCCCGCCAGGTGAATGTCGAACTCTCGGTTGGCGCCGTTTCGGAATCCGTAACGGTGGAAGCCAGCGCCGCCCAACTGAATACCGAATCGGCCGCGGTCGGCAAGACCGTCGATGAGACCCAGATTCGGAACCTCGCCCTGAACGGACGCAATCCGCTCTTCCTGGCAGTACTGAAGCCCGGCGTCCGCAGGGGTTCGCCGATGAATGGCTTTAGCTATGGCCTCGATTCGGGCGGCCTCACCATTAACGGCGGCCGTTCGCAGGATTCCTTGATCACGTTTGACGGCGCCGTCGGCATCCGCACGCGCGCCAACGGAACCTCGATCGGCACGGCAGACGCGGACACCGTCCAGGAAGTCCAGGTTCTCACCGCCAACTACTCGGCGGAGTTCGGCCGTTCCGCCGCCGGCCAGATCCGGATGGTTACCCGGTCAGGCCAAAGGGATTTCCATGGCTCCTTCTATGAGTATTTCCGCAACAACAAGCTCGACGCGAATAGCTGGAACAGAAACCGCAGAGAGTCGACAAACTTCGTTCCGGCGAACAAGTTCAATCAATTCGGCTACAACGTGAGCGGCCCGGTCACGATCCCCGGCCTGTTCAACGAGAAGCGCGAAAAGCTCTTCTTCCTTTGGGCGCAGGAGTATGTCCGCCGCCGCCAGGAAGATACCTTGCAGCAGCGGGTTCCGACCCTCGCCATGCGCAGCGGAGACTTTAGCGAACTGCTGGGCACCAATATCTTCTACAGCAGCCCCCGCGTCATCCGGGACCCTGTTACGAATACGCCTTATACCAACAACGTGATTCCAACGGGGCAATTGAGCCCCAACGGCGTGGCGTTCTTGAAGACGTACTATGCCCCGAACGGAAGCTTCGGCGGCAATAACTGGATGCTCGTGCGCCCCGGACGCCAAAATCAGCGTAAGGACACGGTTTCGATTGATTACAACCCATCGATGAACCAGTTCTTCAAGTTCCGTCTTGCCAATTATTCGTACACTGGCCTCGACACCAGCCGCTCTGGCTTCGACTACGCGATCACGGATTGGGATCGCCCGAACCGGACCGCCAGCCTCGGCCACACCTGGACGTTGAGTCCAACCATGATCAATGAGTTCCTGGTTTCCGCTTCGGTCGACCGGGTTCGCATCGGTATCGACAAGACCGGCGAACGCTATCTGCGCTCCCGCCCCGGCATCAACTACCCTTACATCTTCCCGGAGAACAAGGAGATCTTCGATAAGATCCCGACCATCGTGATCCCGAACGTGGGCACCGTCGACGGCGGCCCATATCCATCCTCGTCGGCCGGGCCCATCTACCAGCTCTCGAACAACTTTACGAATATCCGGGGCAACCACACGCTGAAGTTCGGCGCCCTGTGGGAACGCTCCGGCCAGAACGACTTTGATCAGATCAACGTATCCGGCGTACCGGGCGGCACGAACAACCAGAATGGGCGGTTCCAGTTCAATGATGGCGTGTTTTCCGGCACCGGTCTCGCTAACGCGGCGCTCGGGCGCTTCACAACCTATGCCGAAATCGGTCCTCGCGCGTACACCCCGTACCGTAGCCACATGTTCGAGTTCTTCGGCCAGGATTCCTGGCGTCTGAACGAGAAGCTGAAGCTCGAACTGGGCTTCCGCACTACGTGGCAGGATGGCTACTATAAGTCACTCTGGGGCAACATCGCCATCTTCGACGCTCACAAGTACGACGCAAGCAAGGCGGCCGTCATTGACCGTAAGACCGGCTACGTGCTTTCCGGCGACCGTTACAACGGCGTCGTCATCCCAGGCTCTTCGTTCCCGGATGCCGGCAAGGGCCGCGTGCCGGCGATCGATTCCGGTCTCTACAACAACTTGCTGAGCGGCGGTAGCCCGTACCCCTCCAAGAACCAGTGGAACTGGATGCCGCGCCTCGGATTGGCGTACTCGCTCACCTCGAAGGATGTGTTGCGCGGCGGTTTTGGCGGCTTCACTTCCAGGCCGGGCGTGTACGACAACGCCTTCCTCGGCGGCAACCCGCCGTTCCAGCCGATGGTTTCTGTGAACGATGGCATCGCCGACAATCCGGGCGGCGGGTCTAAGAATGCATTTCCGCAGTTCTTCCAGACGGTTGACCCGGTTTACAAGATTCCGGTCAGCTACAACTGGAATGGCACGTATCAGCGCCTGTTGACGGGGGACACCACGATTGAAGTCGGATACGTCGGCACAACCGGCCTGTATCTGGCGCGGACCCGCAACCTGAACCAGTTGAAGACCGGCACCACGTTCAAGGCTGAGAACGCGGGCGCGAACGTGAACTTCCTGAGGCCCTACCTCGGTTTCGCCGACATTACCATGACGGAACACTCCGGCCGCAGCACCTATCACGCGCTGCAATTCGAACTGAACCGGCGCTTCACCAAGGGCTTCATGTACGGCTTCGCTTACACCTTCGGCAAGGCGATGGACAACAACTCCGGGCTCCGGGACTTGTTCATCGATTCCTTCAACCCGCAACTCAATTGGGGCAAATCGTCGAACGATGTCCGCCACACGGCTGTCATCAACTACGTCTGGGAGATGCCGTTCTTCAATAGCGCGGATTCCGGGCTTGTGAAGACGTTCCTGGGCGGCTGGGAGGTTTCCGGCGTCGTCCAGTTCCAGACCGGCGCGCCGTTCACCATTGCTCGGACGGACGACTACCTCGGTATCGGTTCCTCCAACGACAAGCCGTGGAGCCTCACCGGCGACACCGATCTTCCGAGGAAATTTGCCAACGAGACCGCCGCAGGTAACTACGTCGGCGTCACCGACTACTACTTCAACCCGCGTCCGGGCGGAACGCTGTGGGCTTACAAACCGGCCAACGGCGAGCTTCCGAACCAGAACCGGAATTCGATTCCGTTCAACAATGTGGGCTTCCAGAACTGGAACATCGCTCTGTTCAAGAGCTTCCGCTTCGCGGAAACCCAGTCTGTCCAGTTCCGCTTTGAGGCCTTCAACTTCCCGAACCACCCGAACTGGGGCGGCGTCGACGCCAACCCGACCTCGACGTCGTTCGGCATGGTGACCGGCAAGAGCAGCGAGCGCAACATTCAGTTGGCGCTTCGCTACAGCTTCTAACCGGAGCCACCATTCAAACTACCTACCGGGCTGGGGGTCTTTCCTCCAGCCCGGTTTTTTATTGCATGGGCCGACGCGGAGAAGGTGTCGAACGCCGCAACTGGCTGGCGAGGGGAGAATTTTCGCGGTGGGCGCGGAGTCTGGCGGGCAATGGGCGGTGGATTGAGAGGCGGCGGGCGTGGCCGCGGGGGAATCGCGCCAGCGCCAGAGCGATCACGGCAATTCAAGAGAATCTTCATTCCTCCCCTCTCTGCCGGAACACGCTGTCATCAAAGCACTTCCTCCCTGGATCCTCTTGCTTCCAATTCACGAATGGCCTCGCTCTCGGTCTCATTTCCACACCCTCGCCGCTATACTCAGGCAGCTTGGCGGGCAGCGCAGTCCTCCCACCGGCTTGCCCCAGCTACCGGGCAATCAGGAGGAAGCCGTCCATGTCCAAAGTTCCCGATCCCGATTCCCTCACCCCCAAGCATCCAGCCTCGGATGTCCAGGACTACCTGGCGCGCAAGTACGCCTCGCTCCACCTCCACTCGAAACCCACCCCGCACCGAACGGCATCCCGCCGCATCCACCGGGAAATCCCCTCGGCGCCCTCTTCTCCCAACTCCGGGAGTCAGCACGTGGCCAATCACGACCGTCAGAGCCCGCCCAGATCAAGCACTGCAATACGCAAAATCAACAACATCCAGCGAAAACCCAGGGAACGAACCCATTTCTTCGCCTAGGGGCGAAACCCCGCATCCCGGCTCTGCAATCCCCCCGAGACGGCCGCCACTCAGGAGAAACCTGCGCAATATGGGGCAACGAACCTGTTGAGGGGAGCGGACTCCCCATCCAGCGCAGTAGGGATGCCCGGCAGCGCGGCTTCGACAGCCTCGGAACCCCTGATACCATGAAGCATTAGCTCCAAAATCGGGGTATTGCGCGGCGGAAGCAGGCTCGTCCAGCGCATCCGGCCCCTGAAAGCGAACCCAGAATCAACATGTCCGAGAAAACCTACGATCCGCTGGAGATCGAAAGCCGTTGGCAGGCCCGTTGGGCCGGCGAAGCACTCTACCAGGCGGAGCAGAGCACGGAAAAGCCGAAATTCTACGTGCTCGAAATGCTGCCGTATCCGAGCGGCACCCTGCACATGGGGCACGTGCGAAACTACTCCATCGGCGATGCGCTGGCCCGCTACAAATGGATGCGCGGCTTCAATGTCCTGCACCCCATGGGCTGGGACGCCTTCGGGCTCCCGGCGGAGAACGCGGCCATCAAGAACAACCGCCACCCGAATGAGTGGACCCGCGCGAACATCGCCCACATGAAGAAGCAACACCAGCGCTTCAACTTCAGTTACGACTGGAGCCGCGAAGTGGCGACGTGCGACCCCGAATACTACCGGTGGAACCAGTGGTTCTTCCTCCGGATGTTCGAGCGTGGCCTTGCCTACCGGAAGAAGGCGCTGCTGAACTGGTGTCCGCGCTGCAATACGACCCTCGCGAATGAGCAGGTGATCGGCGGCAACTGCTGGCGGCACGAAGATCAGCCCGTGGAGCAGCGCGAACTCGACCAGTGGTTCCTGCGGATCACCGAATACGCCGACGATCTGCTGAACGACATCGCGCAACTCGAAGGCGGCTGGCCGGAGCGCGTGCTGACGATGCAGCGCAACTGGATCGGGCGCTCGGAAGGCACGGAGGTGGATTTCACGCTGGCGGCGCTCGATGGCGTGGCGGGCGATGTGAAGATCCGCGTGTTCACGACCCGCGTCGATACGATCTACGGGGCGACCTGCGTCATCCTCTCGCCGGGACATGAACTGGTGAAGGAGCTGGCGTCCCCGGAGCAGCAGGCCATTGCCCGGAGGATGAGCGACGATGCCAAGCGCAAGGATCCGGGCGATCTCGAGAAGGAAGGCTTCTTCACCGGACGCTACGCGATCAACCCGTATAGCGGCGAGCGCACGCCCATCTGGGTGGGGAACTTCGTGTTGATGGGCTATGGCACGGGAGCCATCATGGCCGTGCCCGCGCACGATCAACGGGATTTCGAGTTCTGCCGCAAGTATGGCATTCCGGTGAAGCCCGTGGTGCGCCCCGTGGATGGGGAGCTGGCCGTCGAGGAGACGATGAAAGTCTCCTTCGAGGATTACGGCGTGGCTGCGGTAGCCGGGGAATTCTCCGGCCTCTCCACCGAAGAGGCGAAGCGCCGGATGAACGCCAAGGCGGAACGCGAAGGCTTCGGCAAAGCAGCCATCACTTTCCGCATCAAAGATTGGGGCATCTCGCGCCAGCGCTACTGGGGCACGCCGATCCCGATGATCCATTGCGAGGGTTGCGGCGTGGTTCCAGTGCCGGAGGCGGAATTGCCCGTGGTGTTGCCGCACGACATCAACCTGGCAGACGTGAAGGGCAGTTCGCCGCTCTCGCACGTGCCGGAATTTGTCAACGTGGCTTGTCCGAAGTGCGGCGGGCCGGGACGCCGCGAGACGGACACGATGGATACGTTCATCGATTCCTCCTGGTATTTCTACCGCTATTGCGACGCGCACAATCCGAAGGAGCCATTCGGCGGCGAGATCGTCCGTTACTGGTTCCCGATCGACCAATATATCGGCGGCATCGAGCACGCCATTTTGCACCTGATCTATTCGCGGTTCTGGACGAAGATGATGCGGAGTCTCGGGCTGATCGATTGGGACGAGCCGGTGACGAACCTCTTCACCCAGGGCATGGTGATCAAAGACGGCGCGAAGATGTCGAAGAGCAAGGGGAATGTGGTGGACCCCGATGAAATCGTGGGTCGCTACGGAGCGGATACCTGCCGCATGTTCTCCCTGTTCGCCGCTCCTCCGGAGAGGGAACTGGATTGGCAGGAGAGCGGCGTCGAAGGGCAATACCGCTTCCTGGGCCGGGTCTACCGCTTTGTGACGCGCAACTTGGAGACAGCGCGGGGCGTCCCGAGTAACAGGGTGGCTGAGGGCGCTGCGTTGGGTGAAGCGGATCGCCGGGTGCTGCGCAAATTGCACCTCACCATCCGCAAGGTGACGGACGATTTCGAGACACGCTGGCATTTCAATACATCAATCGCCGCGATCATGGAACTCATGAACGAAGCGCAGAGCCGGGAAGCGGACCTCACCGAGGCGTCTCTTTCGGATTTGTGTGGCGCGGTGGCGATGATGCTCGCGCCCTTTGCTCCCTATCTGGCCCAGGAACTCTGGACCGAGTTAGGGAGAGACGGCCTCGTGTTCAAGCAGACTTGGCCCACCTTCGATGAAGCGCTCGCGCGGGAAGACGCGGTGGAGATTCCGGTTCAGGTGAACGGCAAGTTGCGCTCCCGCGTGACCGTGCCTCTGGGCGCTTCGAAAGAGGCCATCGAGGGCGCGGCCATGGAAGACGCGAAAGTGCGGGAATGGGTGGGCGGCAAGACGATCGTGAAAGTCGTGGTGGTTCCGGATAAACTGGTGAACATCGTTGTAAAAGGTTGACGCGTGCTATCGATCCGGCTGTGAATGCGAGGAAGTGGCAAAGCGTATGGAGAGTGGAATGGAAAATCAGAACGAAACGACTGTGACGCAGGGTTCGCCGTCACACGGCGCCGAGCGGCAGGAAGCGCCCCGCAGGCAGTTCCTGAAGGCGGCGGGCGCGGTGGCTGCCGTGGGCGCGTTCGCTCCCGGCAAGGTGCTTGGCGCGAATGACCGTGTGAATGTCGCCTATGCGGGCATGGGTCGGATGGGGCGCGGCAACCTGGAGATCTCCATGCGGCACAAGGCCGTGCGCGTCGCTGCGGTTTGCGACGTGTATCAGCCGCACCTCGAAATGGCGGCTGCCATGGCGCGCAAGGCGGGCCATGAGGGCGTGAAGGAACTGGCGGATTTCCGCGAGATTCTGAGCGACAAGTCGATCGACGCCGTTTGCATCTCCACGCCGGACCACTGGCATGCCTGGCAGACGGTGGAAGCCTGCAAGGCAGGCAAGGACGTTTACGTCGAAAAGCCCATCAGCTTGACCATTGACGAGGGCGCGAAGATGGTGCAGGCCGCGCGCAAGTACAACCGCGTGGTGCAGGCCGGCACGATGCAACGCTCCGGCATTCATTTCCAGAAAGCCACGGAAATCGTCCGCGCCGGCAAGCTCGGCAAGGTGGCCACAGTGAAAACGTGGAACGTGGGCTTGGCGAAGCGAGAGGGGATTGGCAATCCCGCCGATAGCGCTCCTCCCGCCGGGCTCAATTGGGATATGTGGCTGGGCCCCGCGCCGAAACGGCCTTTCAATGCCAACCGGTTTGGCGTCGATCCGAATGCGTTTTCGCACTTCCGGTGGTTCTGGGATTACGCCGGCGGGATGATGACGGATTGGGGCGTCCACCTGCTCGACATCGCCCTGATGGCGTTCGATAACCCGATGCCGGAGTACGTGAACACGGTGGGCGGGAATTTCTACCTCACCGACAACCGGGAAACGCCCGACACATTGATCGCGACCTACAAATTCCCGCAGGGCTTCGTGGCGACGTACGAGAATCGGCACACGAGCAGCATCGCCGAGTTCAACAAGGGTTCGGGAACCGTGTTCTTCGGCACGGAAGGCACGCTCCACGTCGATCGCCGCGGTTACACGATCTACCCCGAGAAGGGCAGCGAGTTGCTGGAAGCGAAGGTGAACAGTTCAAACAACATGAACTACGATCACTGGGGCAACTTCCTCGATTGCATCCGCACGCGGCAGCGGCCGATTAGCGACATCGAGATTTGCCACAAGTCCACGGCGACCTGCCTGCTCGCGAACGTGGCCTATCGCGCCGGGATACGGGTGGATTGGGATTCGGCGAACGCCACCACAGTGCAACCCGAGGCCCGTAAGTTTCTCTCCACGGAAGAACGGGACCCCTGGAAGATCGTCGTCTAGCCGGGCGCGCCCGAGCGGAGTAACTCCGCCACTCGCCCGGTTGAGGCTCGTGCGCCGGTCAGCCCCGGATTTCGACCTGCTTGAGAAACGCGATGCTCTGCCGCACGCTATCGATTGGGTCTCCTTCGGTATAGTCCTGTTCAATCAAGTAGTGTTCCACGCCGGCTTTCGCGGCGGCGGAGAGGATTCGCGGCCACTTGAGGATGCCCGCGCCGATCTCCTTGAACGCGGTGGGGGGAATCGACATTTCGGTCTTTTGCCGAGGTGCATTGGCGGCGACATCTTTCATGTGAAGCGAGGCTACGCGGCCCTTCCAGGTTTCCATCAATCTCACGGGGTCCTCGCCACCGATGGTTGCCCAGAAAAGGTCGAGTTCGAGTTTCACGCGGGGGTCGGCTTCCTTGTGAAGCCGGTCGAGGAAGCGCTCGCCGTTGCTCGCGTCGAACTCCCAGGCATGATTGTGATAGTAGAAGCCCAAGCCCAGTTTGGCGAGTTCGTCCGTGGCGCGGTTGATATGCCCGATGGCGTCCGCGCGCTCACCCGGCAGCAGATAGCTAATGCCCAGGCGCTCGATGTCGAATTGTTTCGCAAGCTGCGCCATGGCGGCGAGAGTGGGCCGCGGCGCATCCGCTTTCGGTCCGGGTAGATTCATGCGTTTTGCCATCGCCCGCTGCATGGCCACGCTTCCTTCCCAATCGCCGGTGATGACGGCGGAATCGAGAAACATGTGCACTGGCTTCAGAGCGTTTTGCCGGATGAACCGTCCGTGCTCCTCTAGCTGATTCGGCCGAACCTCGAGTTCCCGGATCCCGAGCGAGCGCAGGGCCTTGTAAGTACCTTCCGGGTCTTTCGCGAGGGAAGTCCGGACCGTGTACAGATTGATCCCGATCGGCTTTGAAAAGGGAGCGGCTCCGAGCTGCAGTGAGCCGGCGAGCGCGAGGAAGAGACGGCGATTCATCATGGTGCGAAATCCTTTCGAATCCAAGCTGCGAAGGGCGCGTCACCCCCAGTATATGGCCAGTGGAAGGCGAACACGCGCGCCCCGCCGTAAACCGGCCACTCCCGCGGGAGACGTGCCATACAATAACGTCTTATGCCGGATACGCCACGCGAGATTCTCGATTCCTTCGACGATTCCCTCTTCGAAGTGCAATCCACCGCGCCCGCGCGGCAGGGCCAGGTGCCGCTCACGGAAGAGATGTTGACCGACGGGCCTTCGGGCAACATCTTCGCCAGGAGTCTGAATGTCGGCATGGGATGGAACCCGACCCAGTTGGACGGCAAGGAGGTGTTGCTGCTTTCCACGCATGGGGGCATCCGGGCGGAAGACGGCGCTCCGATTGCCCTGGGCTACCACACCGGGCATTGGGAAGTGAACCTGCTGGTGCGGGCCGCTGCGCTCGAATTGAAGCTGCGCAATGCCATTCCGTTCGCCGGTTACGTTACGGACCCCTGCGACGGGCGCACGCAGGGAACCGTGGGCATGTACGATAGCCTGCCTTTCCGGAACGACGCGGCGACCGTCTACCGGCGCCTGATCCGGTCTCTTCCCACGCGGCATGGCGTGGTTGGCGTGGCCACCTGCGACAAGGGCTTGCCTGCCATGATGATGGCGCTGGCCGGGGAGGGGAAGTATTCGAGTGTGCTTGTACCGGGTGGCGTGGCGCTGCTGCCGGAGGAGGGCGAGGACGCGGGCAAGGTGCAGAGCGTGGGCGCGCGCTACACGCATGGCGAGATCACGATGGAGCAGGCGCAGGAAGCCACCTGCCGCGCGTGCGCGAGCCCCGGCGGAGGATGCCAGTTTCTCGGCACTGCGGCGACCTCACAGGTGGTGGCCGAAGCGCTCGGCATGTCGCTGACACATGCCGCGCTCGCGCCTTCCGGCCATCCGATTTGGCTGGACGCAGCCACCCGTTCCGCAAAGGCGGTGCTGCACCTCATCGCGCGGGGCATCGCCATGCGCGACATTCTCAGCGAAGCCGCGTTTCGCAACGCGCTTGTTGTTCACGCGGCTTTCGGCGGCTCCACGAACCTGGTGATCCATGTCCCGGCGATTGCCTATCATGCGGGCGTCCGGCGGCCCACGGTGGAGGATTGGTCCTCGATCAATCGCAAGGTGCCGCGATTGGTGGATGCCTTGCCGAACGGTCCGATGTTCCATCCCACGGTGCGCGTGTTTCAGGCGGGGGGCGTGCCGGAAGTCATGCTGCACCTGAAGCGAGCCGGGCTGCTCGAACTCGATGTAATGACGGTGAGCGGCCAAACCCTTGGAGAAACTCTCGATTGGTGGGAGGGTTCGGAGCGCCGGCGCCGGTTGCGGGATCGTCTGCAAGCACGCGAAGGCGTCGATCCCGACGACGTGATTATGTCACCGGAACGCGCGATCGCCAAGGGTCTCACTTCCACCGTCTGCTTCCCGGTGGGCAATCTCGCGCCGGGCGGCAGCGTCATCAAGTCCACGGCCATTGACGATAGCGTTGTAGGCGCGGATGGGGTGTATCGCAAGCGCGGACCGGCGAAAGTGTTCACAACGGAAGTCGAGGCCATCCAGGCGGTGAAGGGCCGCGGCCCCAAGCCGCTGGCTCCCGGAGATATCCTCGTGCTCTGCTGCCGCGGCCCGATGGGCAGTGGCATGGAGGAGATTTACCAGATCACCTCCGCGCTCCGGCATCTTCCGTTCGGCAAGCAGATCGCGGTTCTTACCGATGCCCGCTTCAGTGGCGTTTCGACCGGCGCGTGCATTGGCCACATTACGCCGGAAGCACTCGCCGGCGGGCCGCTCGGCAAGGTCCACGATGGCGATATGATCGAAATCGCCGTCGACCGTATCCGGCTGGAGGGCAGCGTGAACCTGATCGGCGAGAACGGGAACGCCGCGGGAATCGAAGAGGGCAACCGGTTGCTGGCGAAGCGCGGGCCGAACCCGGCGCTCAAACCCGACGGCGATCTCCCCGCTGACACCCGCCTCTGGGCTGCCCTGCAGGCGGTGAGCGGCGGAACCTGGAGCGGGAGCGTCTATGACGTGGACCGGATCGTTGAAGTGCTCAATGCCGGGGTGAATGCGCTCGACAACCACGCGGTTGGCTGAAAAGAATGTACGCTCGACCGGATGCATTTGGTTGCGCTCGTTCCCCGCTTCGCGCTATCCAGGAGTGAATGTCCATCCGATCCTTCGCTTCGTGGAATGTGAACGGCCTTCGTGCGTGCGCGAAGAGCGGGTTCTGCGAGTGGCTCGATGCCCAGGATCATGATGTCCTGTTGCTGCAGGAGGTGCGGGCGAACTTGTCGCAGATTCCACCGGACATCCTGCTCGATACGCGCTACTACAAGTTCTGGAATCCGTCGCGCGTGAAGAAGGGATATAGCGGTGTGGCGCTCTTTGCCAGGGAGCAGCCGCTGCGGGTCGAATTCGGCATCGGAATCGACGAATTCGACGGAGAAGGCCGCGTCATCACTGGTGAGTTCCCGCACTTTATCGTGGTGGGCGCTTACTTCCCGAATAGTCAGGACGCCGGCCGCCGCATCGATTACAAGGTGCGCTTCTGCGGCGCCATTCATCGCTACGTGGAGGAATTGCGCAAGTCGGGCAAACCGGTTCTTCTCGGAGGGGACTTCAATGTCGCGCCCCAGCCGATTGATTTGGCGCGCCCGAAGGAGAACGAGACGAGCCCCGGCTACCTTCCCGAAGAGCGCGAATGGATGGCGGGTTTCCTTGAAGACGGGTGGGTGGATACCTTCCGCCATTTGCACCCCGATACGGTGAAGTACAGTTGGTGGAGCCAGCGCACGGGCGCTCGCGCGCGCAACATCGGCTGGAGGATCGACCATTTCGCGATTCCCAGCCCGGATCGCGGCCGGTTGGTGGATGCCGGCATTCTCAACGAGGTTATGGGCAGCGACCATTGTCCCGTCACCGTGACGCTCGCGCTCGATTGAACGCGATCCGGGATGGACGATGGCGGGCGGCCGCTCTAGAACTCGATGCTGGCGAGGATGCCGCTGGGCTTCCGGTCGAGCGCGTCACAGATGGAGAGAAAGCTCTCGATCGAAGGCAGATGCGCGCCGCGTTCGATCGAGCTGAGTTGCGAGACGCTCAGCGCGGTTTCCACCGCGAAGTCCTTGAGGCTCCAATTGCGTTCCGTCCGAAGGATGCGGATGCGCGGGCCGAGGCGCTCGCGAAGGATATCCTGCCGGCTGCGCCCGAGGCCGTAGGCCTCGATGGCCTTGTTGAGCGCCGTCCGCAATTGTTCAATCGAGAATGGCTTCGGCAGATAGTCGAACACGTTCTGCTGAAATTTCGCGCGCATGTCGTCCAGCGTGGGGTAACCGGTCACAACGATGATGCAAATGCTGGGCCATCGCGCCTGCACTTCGCCCATCACCACGTCGCCCCGGTGCTCTCCCATCTTCATATCGAGAAGCAGGACTCCCGGTAGCTTCGCGGCGAAGGCGGCATACATTTCCTGGGGATCGGTGAAGCTTCTGACGGCGAAAATCCCCTCATCTTCGAGGACGTCCTCGAGAAACTGAAGGAAGTCCTGATCGTCGTCGAGCACCGCCACTTCCACTCGGTTCACGGGCGGCATTGGGCTATCGGGAACGCTTGCTTCGATCATGGTAATGATCCCTCCGAGGACAAGGGTGTGCCGTTGGGTTGGGACGCGGCCGCGGGCAAATGTACTTCCAGGCAGGCGCCCCCTTCGGCCCGGTTGTACGCGCGGATGCTCCCATTGTGCTGCTGAATGATTCCTTCCGCTACCGTCAACCCAAGCCCGGTTCCCCGGGCGTCAAGACGCGTACTGACGAACGCTTCGAACAAATGCGGGAGCACGGATTCCGGGATGCCCACCCCATCATCCTCCACCCGCACCACCACCGTTCCACCGGCAGTGCTCGCTCCGCCGCGGCCCTCCCGCCAATTCACCGCGGAGGCGATGGAACTGCTTACCCAGATATTGCCAGAGATGTCAATCTCGTGCAGCGCGTTTCGGAGCAGATTTACAAAGACCTGGCTCAAGCGGTCCGCATTGCCGTAGACCCAATGGGTGCTTTCCACCCGGTTGCGGAGGTGTACGCGGGTGGCTTTTTCATCGATGGAGACGAGTTCCCAGCACTCTTCGATGAGCTCGCGCAAATCCACGGGGGCCATTTCCGTTCGCCTAACCCGGGCGAAATCGAGCAGAGAGGAGCTTATGCTGCGAAGCCGGTCCGCGACGCGGTTCATCCGGCGCAGCCGGCCTCGCGTGGGTTCATCGCCGGCGCTTTCGAGCAGTTTTTCCACGCTCCCTTTCAGCACGGCAAGCGGCGTATTCAATTCGTGCGCCACGCTCGCGGACATCAGGCCCAGGCTTACCAGGCGGTCCTGGTCGGCCAAGCTGCGCTTCGCGGCTTCCAACTGGGCGTTCTTGCGCAGCAGATCGGCGGAGAGAGACTCTTCCCGTCGCAGCGCCCCGGCCAGCGCGTCCTCATGCTCGCGAACGAGCGTGAGCATCCGGTTGCGGGACCGCATGACGTCGCCCAGTTCGTCATCCGGAATCTTCCGCTCCGGAACCAGTTCATTGCCGCGGTCTCCACGGCCTGCGGCGTCATCGGCGTCCAGGAGATATTGGATGGGGCGGTAAACAAAGACCGGCAGCACCAGGAATTCGAGGATCACAACGCCCAGCCAATAGGTGATCCCGAGAACTACCGTGATTGCCCAGCGGGCGCTGTTGATCAGTTTTCGGTATTGCTCCTTTGGCAGCCTCACCCGCTGATAGAGATCGCTGGACCGGTCCTTATGATATAAGTAGTCGGATTTTCCGGGGTTGAACCAAACGTCCCCCGGATGCGCGTCCACCCACTCCCGGATATCCCGCGGCATGCCGAGCTGGGAAGCGGAGCCCTGCGTGTACTCTACGTTCATCTCAAGAACCTGGAAGATCCCGGGGTTTGACGCGAGCGCCGCCCGCATCATCCCCGCTTCCCTCTGGTACGCTTCATTCAGCCGGTACTCCAGGACGGAGATCACCGCAAGATAGATCGTGAGCGTGAGCAGGCTGAAGAAGACGCTGTGGAACGTCAGCAGCTTCAGACGGATTCGAAGGTCTCCCAGCCGTTTTTCGAGCCGGAGCAGCACGGGTTTGCCGGAAAAAACCGGATACTTGCGATTTTCTGCCATCCGGATTCATCTTCTCGCGATTTACTGCAATTTTGATGACTCCGATTGCATCCGAGGGTCATCGATTACCGTGACAC
>JADLCF010000173.1 GCA_020847315.1 Bryobacterales bacterium
ACGTCGCGCCCTCATCGTCGCTCCAGCGCGCCTGGTTGCCGAACGGCTCCCGCCTGTATCCATAGGACATCAGCAGTCGGCCGCTGCGAAGCCGCAGCAAATGCGACGGAAGGCCCCAAACCCCAATCGAGTGCGGCGTGGTCCAGGTCTTCCCGCCATCCGTCGATTCCGTTTGCAGCGTCTCCCTCCGGTTGTTGTCGTTGTCGTTGCGGATTTGGACGATCAACTTCCCGGAGGGGGCTTCCACCACGTGCAACTCATGATATTTCGTGACGGTATCTCCGCCGCGAACCGGCAGCTTCCGCATGGGGGTCCAACTAAGCCCGTCGTCCGACGAGAAGCTAACGCCGGCATGCTGCCCTTCCTGCCAAAGTTGCTTTCCCGCGTAAATGAGCCGCCCGTCCCGCAGCGCCACCGGCCCATGGGGGCTATTCACGGGGACGCGATACGGGGCAGACCAGGTAACGCCCCCATCCGCGGAGCGCAGCATCCACGTGTCGAGCAGCTTCGCGCGCCCGGCCGCGTTGACGCGATTGTGCGCAGCCAGCCAGCGGCGGCGGCGCTCCTCCGGCCACTCCGCGCTCTTCGTTTCCAGGGTGGGTTCGTAGGCGAGCGAGGTGAAGGTCGTCGCCAGCAAGCTCCCTGCCGGCGTCACGCAGATGCCCGCGTCGCGGTCGTCAATCGCGGAATCCATCAATACTTCGGGCCAGGTCCACGTGCGCCCCTCATCGTGGGACCGCATAAACTCCACGCGGCCGAACGGGCACACATGCGCCTCGCGTCCGCCGGACGCCACGACGAACAGCGTGCCGTTGGCGTCACGCGCGATGGTGCCCCATCCGTTGTAGTATTCCGGTTCCTGGCTGATCACCTGCGCCGCGCCCACTTTGGCGGCCGCGCGCCCCTGCGCGGATGCGTGCCGGGCGGTGGCAATCCCAACGGCTCCGGCCGCTCCCCAGGAGCCTTGTGAAAGAAGAAGTCTGCGAGAAATCATAGCCTTTCCACCTTATCGAATCCCGTCGGGATCTTTCCGGGAACTATGTCGCCGCTACATGGCGTTGGAAGCCGGCGGGCAGATTCTACACACCCGCTCCGTGCGGGAGGCGCGATTCGAAACCAAGGAAGGCTCCGGATTGCTTACAATCCCGATCGAATATGGCGATACGTGCAAAATGCCGGAAACGCTGGCCAAATGGCCGCCGGATTGCTTATAGTACGTTGAGATCCGGCTGCGAAGCCGGGAATTTGGCCCGGCTCGTGAGAGAAAGCATTTCGGGGAAGAAGAGAGAAGTTCGAAATGATGATTGTTTCCATTGTGGTTGTGCTGACGGCCTCGCTTGCGCTTGCCAGTCTCTGTGCATTCCTCCTGCTGAAAGCGCTATTCCACGCGATACGGCCCGGCAACCCTTCCTCGTCGCGCACACAAGTCCAGTAGGCGCCTCCTTCGTTCGGATGTGCTTTCCCGCGCCCGTCGCATCACCCGTTTTCCGTCTCTTCGATTCCGGCATGAGCACCGTCCGCGAGGCCATGCCTTGCGTATTCTCCGGCAGGCTGCGCCCGCATGCGATCGCGGCCACGAAACGCTCATACTGGAGATAGGCAATGAAACCGACACGACTTGATTTTTTGCGCACCGCCGGAGCCGCCGCCGGGCTTCCCGCGCTCGCCACGCAGGCCTCTTCGCAATCGACGGCGCCTTCCCCATCGCCGGCCTCGTTGCAATCATCGGCTCCCGGCCCCGCTTCTCGCCCCGCCGACCTCGGTAGCCGCTTCGCCGACGTGGAAGCGCTCCTTCGCGAGAACCGCTACCGGCTCTCCTTTCTCGGCGAGCGATTCCGTTCCCATGCGTCGTTTGAAGCCGAGGCCCGCAAGGCTGTCTTTGATGCCCTGCTCTATCACCCCGAGCCGGTCGACCCGGATCCGCGGGTGCTTGAGACGGCCGATTGCGGCAGCTACATCCGCCACCGGATCACGTTCCGCACCACCCCTCTGTTTCGAGTGCCCGCCTATGTGCTCACGCCGAAGAATCTGAAGGGCCCCGCGCCCGGCATCGTGGACCTGCACTCTCATGGCGGCATGTTCCTCTTCGGCAAGGAGAAGGTGGTGGATCTCAACGCGGGCGGCACGCGGAACCACGTGGCCATGGGCCCCTATCATCGCGAGAATTACGAATCCCGCCCCACTGCCACCGCGCTTGTCGAACGCGGCTACGTCGTGATCTCCATTGACGCTTTCGGCTTTGGAGAGCGCCGCATCGTGATGGACCAGGACCTGCCGAAAGCCGCCGATCGCGATTCGATGAGTGTGGAAGAGGTGCTCCGCTACAGCCGAATCTGCGCCGCGAAGGAATCGACGATCGTGAAGTCGCTCACCCTGGCCGGGGCAACGTGGCCCGGCGTGGTTTTCTGGGACGACATCCGCACCGTGGACTATCTGAGCAGCCTGCCGGAAGTGGACCCCAAGCGCATTGGTTGCCTGGGTGTCTCCATGGGCGGGTACCGCTCGCTGTATCTGGCCGCGCTTGACCCGCGCATCCGCGCCAGTTGTATCGCGGGCTTCATGTCGACGGCGAAGCCGATGCTGCGGGCGCATGTGGACACGCACTCGTTCATCCACTTTCTCCCGGCACTGCATCGCGATCTCGACTTTCCCGACGTAGCGACGCTCACCGCTCCCCGTGCGCTGATGGTGCTGCAGTGCTCCCGGGATGGATTATTTCCGATCGAGGGCATGCAGGAATCCGTGGCGCAGATTGCCGCCGGGTTCCGCAAGGCGGGCGTGGCCGATCGCTTTCGGGGCGAATTTTACGATCACCCGCACATCTTTAGCCTAAACATGCAGAAGGATGCGTTTGCCTGGTTGGATCGCCATCTGCGCGAAGGCTAGCCGCGGGCCGTTATACCGCACGGGGCCGTTATACCGCACGGGGCCGTTATACCGCACGGGCCGTTATACCGCACGGGGCCGTTATACCGCACGGGGCCACTGTACCGCGGGGAACGGGGGATACGTCCATGGACTTGAGAGAGGAAATCGGCCGCGCGCTCATCCTGTTCGGTCTCGTGCTCGGCGCGGCCGGATTCCTCTTTCTATCTGCGGACCGGCTGCCGCTGGGGCTCGGAAGTCTGCTCGGAAAACTTGGGCGGCTGCCGGGAGACATCGTGTGGAAAGGGGAGTCTTCCACCTTCTATTTCCCGATTGTCACGTGTCTTGTGTTGAGCGCCGTGCTGAGCGCGATCTTCTGGTGGGTGGGCCGCCGCTAGAGCCGCAAGCCCTCCCGCGAGGATGGCCTAGAACGGGATGTCGTCGTCGGACGCCGAGAAGTTCGAAGGCTGGCTCGGCGGCCCATCCATGTCATCGCCGCGGCTCTGGCGGCCTTGGCCCCCGGAGTAGCTCCCGCCGTCTTCGCCCCCACCGCCGAGCAGCATGATGTCGTCCGCCACCACTTCCGTGGTATAGACGGTCTTGCCCTCATTATTCTCGTAGCTGCGCGTGGTCAGACGCCCTTCCACGTAGATCTGCTTCCCTTTTTTCAGGTAATCCGCCACGCGTTCCTTGCCCCAGGCAACGACGTTATGCCAATCGGTTTGTACCTTGTTCTCCCCGGTCTGGCGGTCTTTCCACTGTCGCGTGGTGGCGATGCTGAATTTGGTTAGGGCCTGCCCGGAAGGCGTGAACTTCGTTTCCGCGTCCCGCCCCAGGTTGCCGATCAACATGACTTTGTTTACGCTGCGAGCCATATCTTCGAGAGTATCTCATAGAAGCGCGTAGGCCGCTTCCTCGCTTGGCCGAGGGGCGCTCCCCGGCCGCGCGTTGCGGGGACACGCGGAGAGCTACCGCGCGGTCACTCGCTGCGAGATGCCGAGCTTGTTCTTCAGGGCCACCTGGACGCTCTGAATGGCATTGACGTCCCCCTGGACCGGAAAAGCCGCTCGCATGGAGAAGAGCCCGCCCGTGGTGGAAGCGCGGAAGAATGCGCCGAACACATCGCTCACCAGCGCTTCGACACCCGAGGCGCTCCCGATCTGCTCCCCGCCGGCATCGAAGAAATAGAATGTGGCCAAGGAGGCGGACCGGGTGTTATCGAAGCCGTCCACGAGGACCGTGAGCGTGCCGGGCGTGCGCGCCAAGCTGCCCGAAACCAGCTTAGGTGCGTCTGACCGGATGCTCAACTGCGCGGAGTGTTCCCACTGGCCGAGCGTCGCGACCAGGCGGATCTTCCCCGCGGAAGCGCCCGTCTGGAAAAGGGCCGATTCATTCGAACTGTTCGCGAACTGCGCCCTCGTGGCGCCGGCGGGGACGCGGAAGCCGATGCTGCGCGAGCCCGTGGCGATGAACTGGATCCTCGTATCGTCCGGCATGCCGCCGACGTCGCCCTCGAAAACGAGGCTGAGTGTGCCACTCACCGCCTGCGCCGCCGGGGAAACCAGCTCGATGCGTGCGTCGGCCTGGCTGGCGCTATCGACATCCATGGCGGAGGGCAGCAGCCGGAAATCGGGCGCCAGCCCGGCCAAGCCATTCCCCACCAGCCTGATGGCGCGTCCATCCACGGTGAGCGTGGCGCTGACGAGGCCAGTTCGCGCGGGCCGGAATTCCACTTTGAATTCATAGAGCCCATCCTTTGGCACCGTCCGGTCGCTTTCGGGCGCTTCGACAAGCGACCAGGATGCGGTTTCGCCTTGGAGAACCGGAGGAGCGATGACCACCGGCGCACCGGTGCTGTTCACGATGCGGTAACCCTTGGTGTAGCTCTCGCCCTGGCGGATGTTTCCGAAATCCGAAGGGGACCCGTTGATAAGCTGGCGCTGCCCCAGCGTATCTATCTCAAACATGGTGGTGCGACCGGTAGCGGAGCCGCGCAACGTGAACACGAGGTTCGCCACGGTCAGGTACGCCCCATAGCATTGTGGCTTTGGGGGGAGGAAGCGAACCTCGAACACGTACTTGCCGCCCGAACCAAGCAGGCCGGGTGGCATCTGCTGGTTTTTCATCCATTGGAATGCCGTTCCGTTGATCCATCCGCTCTGCCCGCAGGGGTTCTGCATTCCGTTGACGGCCAGCCCGGAGATGTCTTCACTGCCGGAACCCACCTTGCGCAGTTCGAAGCGCAGATCGAGGATATCGTTCTCGCGGAAAGGGCTGATTGTATTCACATCCAGCGTGGAGCCGTTGCTCAACGGAGTCTGCTTGAAGCCGGGGACGGGAGACCACGTTTCAGGGTCCGTCGTCGCACCCACGAGCCACAACTGTAGTTCTGCCCGGAGCGCGGGGACGGGCATGAGGAGCAGCAGCAGCCAGAGCGCGCGCGTCATTGGCCGCCTCCAGTGACCGTGATGCTCGGGCTGCCGATGGTGACGCCTGCGGGGCCGGCGCCGCCGGAATTACTCCCTCCGCCCGGAGCGGAACCTCCGCCCGCGACTACGGCGGCCACGGCTCCCCCGGCAGCGGCCGCCGCCACCACAAGAAGCAGCATCGTCCTGTTCCCACCGCCGGACTTGCGCTTCACGGTCACGTAGGAGGCGGTGTCCGCGGTATTCGGAGCCTGGTAATCGGCAGGCGGCGCGGCGGGTATCCTCTCGCGCGGCGCAGCGGCGATGGGATGGGGAATTACCGCTCTAGCGGCGGCAGGCTCCACCACGGCGGCGCTGGGGCTCTCGCCAACGGCTGGGCGGCTCTCCGCTTGTCTTCGGGCAGTCGCATCCGCCGGAGCGGCGGTGACTTTCACGGCGCGGCTCTCCTCCGGCAATGGAAAGGCGGAGGGCGGCGCGGACGCGGGCGCACTGGTTTGCGCGGCTCCCGCCGGAGCGGCAACGGGGGGCGATGCCGCCACCTTCCGGCTCAACTGCACCTCTACCATCGCCCCGGCGCGGACTTCGCCATAGGCCGCAATCACGTGGAGAAAGCTCGTGCCAGGTTCGGGCCGCCAGTCGAAGCCGCGCACGGCGGCCTTGCCTTCCCGGTCCGCAATGGCCACTTCGGTGCTGAGCCCATTCAGGAACACGCCACCCGGCCCGGCCTCCGGCAGCCGGAAGCTGATGGTGGCCCCCGGGACGGGCATGCCCCAGCCGTCGAGCACCTGGACGGTTACCTGATTCGCGGAAAGCGCGCCCGCCGGCTCCACGAGGGGCGTGCGGGTGAGAACCCTGATCTGCAACCGGGTGGGCGCGGACTGGCCGGGTTCCGGATTCGCCGGGTTGCCCGATCCCGATTGGGCCAGAACGGGCTGCGCCACAAGCACGGCGCAAAGCATGCCGGCGCACGCGCGGGTTCGCCAGCGGGATGCCGTCCGCGCCATGCTTCGTGGCACTGCGTTTCCGCCCATTTGCAGAGCCTCCTTACTCAAACGATTCGCGCCGGAAGCCGGGCTGCTATGGAATTAGTCCCCCGGCGAGGGAAAAATTCTCACGCAAAGTTGGGCAAATCGCGAAAATCTCACAGAATGAAGACAGCCCCAGGGGGATTCCCAGGGCCAGGACCTCATGCCCAATTTGCCATCGACGCCACTGCCCGGCCTCTCTAAACGGCCGGCCGCCCTCACTATTGCCGGTTCCGACCCGAGCGGCGGAGCGGGCATCCAAGCGGATCTCAAGACCTTTCACCAGTTCGGCGTTTATGGGGAAGCCGCCATCACGCTGCTCACGGTGCAGAACACCACGCAAGTGAGCCGCGTGCAGGTGATGTCGCCGGGCATGGTGGCGGACCAGATCCGCGCAGTGGTTGCCGACATCCCACCCGCAGCGGCCAAGACGGGCGCGCTGGGAAGCGCGGAGATGATCGCCGTCATCGCCTCCGAGGCGGCCAAGTTCCGATTCCCGCTGGTGGTGGATCCGGTCATGATTTCGAAACATGGCGCGCCGCTACTTCCTCCGGCGGCGGCGGACTCCCTGCGCCGCCTGCTGCTCCCCGTGTGCGATCTCGTGACCCCGAATCTCTTCGAAGCGGCGGAACTGGCCGGAACGGAGATCGGCGATGTGGAGGCTATGAAAGAAGCCGCCGCCCGGATCGCGGATATGGGCCCCAAAGCGGTGCTGTTGAAGGGCGGACATTTGACCGGGGAGGCGCGCGATATTCTCTATCTCGACGGAATGATTCACGAATACCCGTCTGAGCGCATTGACACTCCGCACACGCATGGCACAGGCTGCACTTATAGCGCGGCGATCACCGCCTGCCTCGCGCGAGGAATGGCGCTCCCCGGCGCTATCGCTCTCGCGAAACGCTTCATTACAGAGGCCATTCGCAGCGCTCCCGGGCTTGGGCGCGGGCAGGGGCCGGTGAATCACTTCGCCGACGCCGGTCTCGCGTGAGCGCGATCAAGTAAAATACCCACTGGGTGGCGGCGTGGATCTCTGCCCGCAATTCCCGAAGCACCCATGACGCGGAGAAAAGACCATGTCCAAGACACTCTCCATCGATATCGGCGGATCGAAAGTAAAAGCCATGGTGCTTGATGAAGCGGGCCAGCCGGTCTCAACCCGGGAGCGGATGAAGACGCCCCAGCCGGCCACGCCCAAGGCGATCCTGGCGGTCATCGAGGATCTGGCCGTAAAACTCGGTGGCTTTGATCGAATCTCCACCGGCTTTCCTGGGGCCGTTCGCCACGGAGTGATCGAGACCGCCCCGAATCTGGATCCGCTCTGGAAGCAGTTTCATCTGGAGGACGAGCTTTCGGCCCTCCTGAAGCGTCCGGCAAGGGTGGCGAACGACGCCACTGTGCAGGGCTTCGGCGCCATCTCCGGCAAAGGCGTGGAACTGGTGATCACGCTCGGCACCGGCCTCGGCTCCGCGCTCTTTATCGACGGAATTTCCCTGCCCAACCTCGAGCTGGCGCATCACCCCTTCCGCGCGGGCAACACCTACGAGGAACTTCTCGGGCAGAAGGCGCTCGACCGGGAAGGCAAGAAGAAGTGGAACAAACAACTCCAGAAGGCGATCGAGCAACTGTTCAATCTGTTCTATTACGACCGGCTGCTCGTGGGCGGCGGCAACACCGAACATATCGACTTCAAACTGCCTGAATCCGTCCACCAGATTCCCAATATCGCCGGCATCATCGGTGGAGTGGCGCTTTGGGACAGCGCGGCGATCGGCGCGGTTACCCGCGTGGACTAATCGCTCAGGTATTGCCCGCCGGCGAGCCGCCGCACGAAGTCGAGATCTCCATCCAGAAAATCATACCGATCCAGGTTCGTTCGATCTTCCCAGCAAAATTGGGCGAATGCGAGGTTCCTGGGCGTACCCGTAAATTGAGTCACCTCGAAAAAGAGGAGCACCACCGTGCGATATGCACCGGGGCGCGCGCTTGCAGCCCGCGACACCGGATACCGGCATTCATAGCGGGCGAGTTCCTGGCCAATGGTGGCGTCGATACCCAACTCTTCCATCAACTCGCGATGGAGGGCTTGTTTCGGCGATTCTCCAATCTCCAGCTTGCCTCCGGGAAACTCCCACTTCAGGGGAAAACTCCCCCCCTCGCGCCGCTGCGAAATCAGGAACTTCCCATCCTTCCTGATTACGGCGGCGACAACCAGAAGTGGCGATCGCGGCACAGACATGGTGGTGGCTTCGCTTTATCCTAACAAGCCATGAACTCCGCCGTTTGCAAGTGTGACGCGAATTGAGATATTCCCCGCCGGACGTCAAGGGCCTTCGCTTCCCTGGAGGGGGCGACCGGGAATCGGCCGCATGATGGGCAGCACTGTTGAACGAAGTCCGCTCAGGAAGGCGCGGCGCCGCCGCTGGCGTACTCGAACACCAGCATCGTTACGTCGTCGGTTTGCTCCGCCCCGCCCAGAAAATCCTGCACATCCCGCAGCATCGCGCGCTGAATGGCGCCGGGCACGCCGCGCTCGTGGAGGCGGAGGATTTCCATGATGCGATCTTCGCCATAGAAGTAAAATTTTCCCGATTCGCCGGGGGGCAAGTGCGCCTCGGAAAGCCCATCGGAATAGAGGAAGAGCTTGTCTCCCGGCTCCATCTTCCGATGGCAAACTTCAAACTCTACATCCGGCATCATGCCCAACGGCAAACTGGTGGGGCGCAACAATTCGTACTCCCGGCCGGGGCGGACGTGAATGGCCGCGCAGTGGCCGCAGTTGGTCCAATGCAGCTCGCCATCCCGATCGAGAATGCAGTAGAACATGGTGGCGAACTTTTCGCCTTCGGTACGGTCCACCAGAAACTCGTTGGTGCGGCTGAGCAGAGCAGGAAGCCCCTCGGGGTCACTCGAGGCCGCAATAAATATGCCTTGGAGAAGACTGGCCAGAAGCGCCGAGCTTACCCCCTTGCCGGAGACATCGACAATAATGTTCACGAAGCGGCCCGGGCCGGCCTTGCGCACATCAAAATAGTCGCCGGCCACGTTCTGGGACGGGATGGAGACGCCGGATGCGCGGAACCACCCGGTCTCCGGCAACTGCCGCGGCAGAAGGCTCTGCTGGATGTTGCGGGCAATCTCCAACTCTTCCTGGATCTTCCGGTTGTGCCGCTCTTCGTCGAGCAGCCGGGCATTCTCGATCACGTTCGAGGCTTCGAGGGCGAGGGTTTGCAGCAACTCACGATCCGACATGGTGAGCCGAATTCCCAATTCGGACGAGTCAAGATACAGCACGCCGACGGTCTGATGTTGCGCCGGCAGCACGAGCGTATCCTTCGGCGCGCCTCCGGCGCTCATCTTGATGAGGGGGATGCAGATCACCGTGCGCAGGTCCAGAGCGGCAATCGTCTGCTGGGGATCGAAGCCCTTCGCCCCCGGATCGAAATTCATCGTCAGAAGCTCACGGCGCTGTTTCAGTTCCTTGAGGATCAGCGTGGTGGGAACGCGAAGCTCATCCCGGCCAAGGTGACGCCCATCGCGGGTTCGAGCGACTTTCACCTCCAATTGCTCCCCCGTGATCAGCAGGAGGAAGCCCCGCTCGCTTCCCGTGACCGAAAGCGCCGCATCCACGACGGAAGTCAGCACTTCTTCAACGCTCAGGGAGCTTTGGAGCGTCCTTGCCACTTCCAGCAAGACGGTAAGCTTGCTGAGATTCGCGGATTCCTGCCCTTCCTCGCCGCCATCGGGTTCCAGTCGATGCAATAGCCGGCTGATCTCGCGGCCCTCCAACTGGAACTGGAGACGGTAGGAATCGTCGAAACCGAAATCAATGGTGTCTCCGTGCTGGAGGACTGCCCGCTCCACGCGCATGCCGTTCACGAACGAACCGTGGCTGCTGCGCAGATCGCGCAGAACATACTGGCCATTCTCAAGCCGGATCTCCGCGTGATTACGGGAAATACGGCTATCGCGCAGTTGCAGCTCGTTATCCGACTGCCGCCCCAACCGGAAGGGAAACCGGTCAAGCGCAACGCGAGTTCGCTTGCCTGAAGGATGCACCACCTCGAGGCCCGCGGAGGGCACGCTCGCGACGGGCGAACGAAACTGCCCGCTCGCACTCGATGGGCGTCCGGCGCCGCCGGGAGGGAATCCACTATCGGGAGGTGGTGGAGGTGCGGGCATTCGTGCCTTCGCATTGTAACGAAGTTCGGCCCGGCGGGGGATCACCGGAACTTGGTCTGTGCCCCAGAAATGAGACACGGAAATGAGAGGGACGCACAGTGACGGAAGCGAGGCAGCGGATGCAGGCGCCTTGGAGTTGGGCGCCGGATGCGGGCGTGGCCGCCGGGGAGTGCCCGGGGGCCATTTGTCCTGTCTTTACAAATAATTATCGTCCATATCCTCGCTATTCTTTCATTATTTCGCTTTTTAATAGAAACAAAATAATGGATCGATTTCTCTGAGAAGCAGATGGTCAATTCATCTCGGAATTGAAAGGGAGTAAGAACATGATCAGGTTGTTTGCAATTACAATGGGGCTGAGTCTATTGGGCGGCATCGCTCTGCTCGCCGCCGATAAGCCAGGGGCAGTGAATATGTTCGGTGGTCCGGTCTACGCCGGGCAGCCGGATTTGCACGTGACCGCCGCGCTGGTGAAGGCCGGAGGCGGGGCGTCTCACTTCGACTTTTCTACCGCTCTGGTTGCGATGCTCGGGGAAAAAACGGTGAATGCCGAGGTCGCGAAGTTAACCAGGCAGTACGGCAAGAAGGACGTCACGGATTTCGTCAATGGAATGACGTTTGCCGTGAACGATTCCCTTAAGAGGGCAACGGAAGCGGGCGTCGCCTTACCGGAAGCACCGGCGGATCTGCAAGGCGCGAAGCTCGCGAGCACCCTCGTTGCCGCTGGAACCGCACCCGATGGGGTCTGGTGGTCCGGCTATTTGTTCGATAAAGCGCTGTCGCACAAGATCCACAATCAAGTGATGGCGGACATCGATCAAACACACGGCGTCATTTACGATAAGAATATCCACAAGCTCCTCAATCAGGCGATGTATGATGTCGCGCAGGCACTCGGACACAAGGATGTAAAGCTCGCTCCTTTGCATTAGTCACGGCGTCGGAATGAGCGCGATGAGACCGGGACTCGCTCTGTCGCGCGGATCATCGCTGCCGGCGGCAGTCGAGGCATATCACGAGCGCTGCGCCCCCTGCCAGGATGCCTGGCGCGCGGGCGGCCTGCCCAACGGGCCGCCCTATCCCGGGCCTGTCTTGATTGACTGAATTTCATTGATGAGGAGAATTTTTGTGAAGTATCATCTGTCTGTTCTCTTAGCCATGTTCGCGGTATTCTCCGCGGTTCCATTCGCCACGCCGGAGACGGCGGCGAAGGAAGTTCGCATGACGGACAATCTCACCTATGAGCCCAAAACGATCACCATCAGATCCGGCGAAACGGTGATTTGGAAGAATGCCTCGAGCATGCTGCACAGCGTTACGGACGTTCCAGGCAAGGCCGCCAAAGCGCAAGACGCCGTTTTGCCCCGGAACGCCAAGGAATTCGACTCCGGGATGCTAACGGCAGGCAAGACCTTTTCTCATACCTTTACGGTGCCCGGAACCTACAAATACTTCTGCATTCCGCATGAGGAACTGGGGATGGTAGGAACGGTGATCGTTAAGAAATAGGCGCCGCTTCCGGCCGCTGCCGGGAGGGTGGACGATCTGCCGCCGGCGGCGGTTGGGGTGGTGATCCTGTTGTTCGGCGGGCAACGCATAATAAGGGGATGCTTCGACGAACTTTTCCGCAGGGCGTGGCGTTTACGATATTCTTCATCGTGATTTCGCCGCTCATGATCCCGTTACTCGGGGGGCTTGCGCCGGGGACTTCCGGGTTGAGGGCCGCTGCGTTCGGGGCACAGATCGAGGCGCCGCGGAAGGCGCTGCGGGTGCTGTTTATCGGCAACAGCTACACATACCTGAATAACCTCCCAGGGATCCTGGAGAAGATCGCCGCCGCCGAGAGCGAAGGTCCGGCGATTGAGACCGAAGGTTCGCTGAGCGGCGGCAAGACGCTGCAATGGCATTGGGAACAAGGCAAGGCGTTGGAAGCAATCCGCAAGGGAGGGTGGGATTTCGTGGTGATTCAGGAACTCTCCACTCTCGGGTACGGAACGCCAAAGGGAGGAACGCCGCGCATCCACGATCCCGCGGCGTACTTCAAGTACGCCACGCTGTTCGACGAAGAAATCCGGAAAGCGGGCGCGCGCACCGTGCTCTACGCCACCTGGGCGCGGGACGGCTATCCGGAGCAGCAACGCCGTCTGGACGACGCCTTCGTGCAGTTCGCCCGGAAGGTGAAGGCCGGCATCGTGCCCGCGGGCCTCGCATGGACGGTGACGCGGCTTGAAGCGCCTTCCATCCGGCTCTACACGCCGGACCGTTCGCATCCCACGGCGGCGGCAACGTATCTGAATGCGCTCCTTTTTTACCAGTGCCTCACCGGACGCGCGCCATACCACGCGCCCGCCGTGATCACCGGAACGGCGTGGAACAAGCACCAGGAAGTGACGCTCGTGAACCTGACCTTGAGCGACGCCTTGACGCTGAACCAGATTGCACAGCGCGTGGTGGCGCAGGAACCATTGCGCCCGGTGCAGTAATTCGCGCAACGAAACGGCAGCGCCTCGGCCATCCAGGAAGGGATGGCCGGAGCCGGAATTCCTTCGAAAGAGTGAAGCTGGATGGTTCAAAGGGGAAGATCCATCCTATTCGCTGTCGATGGCGGAACAGAACTGGATCCGTGGGGCTAGTGTCGTTTACATCGGCAAGGCGGGTGGAGCCGCCGGGCTGCGCCAGCGCGTGCGCCAGCTCATCGATTTTGCCTACGGAAAACCGGTCGGGCACAGGGGCGGACGCATGCTGTGGCACTTAGCGGATTGGAAAAATCTCCAGATGCAGTGGCGGATCTGCGATGCCGGCCGAGCAGACCGGATTGAGAGCGAACTTATCGAGCGATTCCGCAATCGGCACGGAGATCGGCCGTTTGCAAATATGGTGAAGTAATCGCATCAGGCTTTGTCAGCCTTCCACTTGGCGCCGGCGTCATTGGCGCATACGCGGCGTGCAGCCTGCCCTCATGGTGGTGATTTACGATGATTGACATGTGCAGGATGCTGGTTGTTGTGCTTGCGAGTGTATTCTTTGTGGCGGCTCCCGCCGCGGAGCGGCAGCTTACGTTTTCGCCGGTCACGAAGGCGCTCGACAACAACGACAACTTTTCCCGGGATGGGCAGTTCCTCGTCTACGACACGCGCGATACGGTGGGGGTGGGCCTGGGCAACTCGACCCGGATTATGAAGGTGTCTGTGATCACCGGGGAGGAGAGCGATGTCTATCGGCCGCCCTCGGTGACGGGCGATCATGCCGCTCCCGGGCTCGCCGCGGCATCCTGGAGCCCGGTGGCGGATGAGATCGTGTTCATCCATGGTCCGCTTCTGAAGGATACCGCGCGGCTTGGATTCTACAGCCAGACGAACCGCCGGGGCGCCATCGCGCGGGCGGACGGGACGGGCGAGGTTCGTTTTCTCGATTGGCGGGATGTCGAGAGCCCGGTGACCCCGCCCGGCGCGCATCGCGGGGGGACCCACCGCCATGAGTTTACGGCGGACGGCAAGCGGGTTGGATTCACTTACGACGATCATCTACTTCGGGCATACGGCCGCAATATCGGCGTCTTGTTTCCGCACCCGAAGGCTCCGGGAGGAGTGTCCCACTATTTCGCCGTTCTGCTTCCGCTGGTTCCGGCCGCCGATGCCAAGCCCGGAGATTTCGTGCGCGCGGCGGATGATTCGTGGGTGGGCGCCCAGGGGTTGATGCGCGCCTTCATTGGTCAAGTGAAGACGGAGGGCGGCGGGACGGCCACCTCCCTCTTTGTGGTGGATATTCCCAGGGACATCGATATCACCACGGCGGACTCCGGCACTGCAAGCCGCTATCCCACGCCGCCGAAGGGGCTGAAGATCCGGAAGCTGGCGGAACAGGCGTCGCCGGGGGTGGTGCGGGGCTCACCGGACGGCAAGCTGGTGGCCTACTACGCCAAGGACGGCGCTGGGGTCCGGCAGATCTTCCTGGTGGAAGCGGGCAATTCGGGGGGACGCTCCGCGGCGCGGGCTCGCTCCATCCAGGCCACGACGCTGCCCGCGGGCGCCGCGAGCGGGCTTCGCTGGCATCCTTCGGGCAATTCGATTGCGGTGATGAGCGACAACGGCGTCGCGGCGATTTGCGTGAAGCCCGGACCGCTCTTCGGGAAGACCGTCTGGCTGACGCGCCACGGGGAGGGCGCGCCTCCCGCGGAAGCACTGGTCTGGTCCCGCGACGGGAGGCTGCTGGCATTCAACCGCCGGGTTCCGACTTCAGACACGAGTGGAAGCAGGGTGAAGGATGCCGCGGGCTTGGACTTCCGGCAGATCTTTCTTGTGGATTTCCCCGACAAGGACGGAGACGGCATCGCCGACGCGGCCGAGGGCGGCCAGTAGATCCGTAGGCGGCGAGGTTGGCGGAGCGCCTGGCGGGCTTTGGCTTTCGCGGATGGCGGGAGGCTGGAGCCGGTCTATTCGGCCTTCGATTCGGCGGCGGGCGCCGCGCCCTCTTTCCGCTGCTTGCGAAGGGCCTGGCAATGGGGGCAGTAGCCGCCGACTTCCGTGCGCACGGCCTGGATCTCAAAACCAAGGCTTTCCTGAATCTGCTGGCGCATCGCGCGCAGGGGTTCCCCGAAATACTCTTCCACTCTTCCGCACTGCATGCAGATGACGTGGGCGTGTTCCTGCTTCAATCGGGTTTCGTAGAAATGCTGGTCCCCGGCATAGTGCATCAGGTCCAGTTCATCCACCAGGCCGCCTTCCTTGAGGAGCTTCAGGGTGCGGTAGACGGTGACGCGGTTGATCTTGGGATCCCGCTTCTGAGCCAGGCGGAAGAGTTGTTCCGCATCGAGGTGGGCGCCGGACTTGTCGATGATATCGAGCAGAATCTGCCTCTGCTTGGTAAGTCGGATGCCCCGTTGTTTGAGTGTGGTACCCGTGTTGTGCATCGGCTTGGCCCTAGAATACCAAATGCCGCGGAAGGGTCCACGCCGGGCCGGAAGGATGCGCCGCGTGGACCGTTCCTCCCCGGCGGGAAAGCCCCTTCCTACAGCGGCGCGCGCGGTATGATACCTTGAAGCTTCGGAGAAATATAGAACGGTGGCAGGCAAAATTATGGAAGCCCTTGGAATGATCGAAACAAAGGGGTTTATCGGCGCGATTGAGGCGGCCGATGCCATGGTGAAGGCGGCAAATGTCGTCCTGGTCTCGAAAGAGTACGTGGGGGCTGGATTGGTGACGGTGACGGTGCGCGGCGATGTGGGCGCGGTGAAGGCGGCGACGGATGCAGGCGCGGCGGCAGTGCGGCGAGTGGGAGAGTTAGTGGGCGTCCACGTGATTCCCCGGCCCCATGATGATGTGGAACGGGTGCTGCCCGGCGCGTCGAAGGAAGCCGCCAAGGAAGCTGCCAAGGATAACGCCAAGAAATAGCTTCCGGAAGGGCCGGCCCGGCAGCCACGATGCCGGACGGCGAACCATTTTTTCTCCCGCAGAGGACCGCCCGCAAGGCGGCATCGGCAGGCAATGATTCAGGATACCGATCTCCTATCCATCCAGGAACTTCGCACCAAAGTGGAGTTGGCGCACCAGGCGTTTCTCTCGTTCCGGACCTTCTCCCAGGACAAGATCGACGCCGTGGTGGAAGCCATGGGCGAAGCGGGCCGCGCGCATGCCCGGCGGCTGGCGGAAATGGCCGTCGAAGAGACCGGCTACGGCAATGTTCCCGACAAGATCGCCAAGAATCTTCTGAACGCCGACCTGCTGCCGCGCACCATTCGGGGCATGAAGACGGTGGGCGTGCTGCGTGAGATTCCCGAGAAGAAGCTGGTGGAAGTGGGCGTGCCGATGGGGGTGATCGGCGCGATTCTTCCCACGACGAACCCCACATCCACGGCGATTTTCAAGAGCATCATCGCGCTGAAGGCGGGCAACGCCGTAGTACACAGTCCTCATCCGTACGCTCGCCGCTGCACGTGCGAGACGATCGATTTGCTGCAGCGCGCGGCGGTAAGCGCGGGCGCGCCGGAAGGCATCATCCAATGCCTCACGCTGACGTCTCAGGAAACCACGCAGCAACTGATGAAGCACCCGAAGATCGCCGCGATTCTGGCGACCGGGGGATCTGGCCTGGTTCGCGCCGCGTATTCGAGCGGGAAACCCGCGTTTGGCGTGGGCCCCGGCAACGTGCCGGTTCTGCTCGATACAACCGCGAACATTCCGGAAGCGGTGGGGCTGGTAGTCGAGGGGAAATCTTTCGATTTCGGGACGGTGTGCTCGAGCGAGCAATCGCTGGTATGCCAGGAATCTCTGCGCGCGACGGTGCTCTCGGAATTGCGGGTACATAAGGCGTTCGTGTGCGATGAAGCGCAGACAAAGGCGCTCGAAGCAACGCTCATCCAGCCGAACGGGCGTATCAATCCCGCGTGCGTGGGCAAGTCCCCACAGGCGATCGCCTCACTGGCAGGCTTCACGGTACCCGCGGATGCGCGGATTCTCGCGTGCGAGATCCGGGGAGTGGGCAAGGAGCATCCGCTATCGGCGGAGAAGCTCTCCCCCGTACTTTCGCTATTGTTCGTGCCGGATTTTGCGGCGGCGGTGGATGCGTGCGAGAAGGTGCTGCAATTCGGGGGGCTCGGCCACACGGCGGTGATCCACTCCCACGACGAAGCGCGGATTCTCGAATATGGGCTGCGGATGCCGGCCTTCCGCGTGCTGGTGAATACGGCGTCTCCGCAAGGTTCGACCGGCATCACGACCAACGTGTTCCCTTCGATGACGCTCGGGTGCGGCGCGATCGCGGGCAATATCACTTCGGATAACGTGGGGCCGCAACATTTGACGAACATCAAACGCATCGCCACGGTGGCGCGCAAGGCTTCGGAAGCATTCACCGTCCCGGCGGAGACAGTGGCCGCGCCGGTGACATCATCGCAACCCGCGCGGCCCGCAATGGCGGCGCAGGCTCCCGCATCCGCTGCGGCGCCGGTTATGGGAGGGGGCCTGGATCGTCAGAAGGTGGCTTCCGCCGTGGAGCAGTATTTGGCATCGAAGGGAATTTCCGTCGGCGGGCCGAGCCCGGTTTCTTCGGCTGGGACGCCCGGCCAGAGCGCAGGCGCTCCGAGTGCAGCCGCAGCAACCGTGACTGCGGCCCAGGCGGCCGCCGGCGCGGTGGATCGATTCCTTTCCGGACGAAGGCCCACCCCCACAACTCCACCCAATTGCGGCTGTGCTTCGCCCGCGGCCTCGAAAGCGGACTCCACGACGCCGGCCTGTTGTAGCGCATCGCCAGCCGGCGCCACAACGCCGGCCGGCTCCACGCCGCAAGCCGGCGCGGCCACGGAGCCCGCCGTGGATTTTGTGTGCGAGGACGATGTGCGGATGGCGATGGCGGCGAAGCGCAAGATCCGCTTGAAGCCGAAGGCGATCCTGACGCCATCCGCCCGCGACCTGGGGGAGCGGCACGAGATCTTTGTTCGCTAGTACATGCTGCCGCGAAGCCGGGCAGCATCATCTCTCGCTAAACCGGTCTAAGAGGAGGCAGCAATGGAACCAAATCTGGATTCCCTGAAGCAGGAGATTCTCGACGAACTCCAGGTGGGCGGATTCGCGTTGTTCTATAGCGAAAGCCGCCATGCTGACCCGGAGCACGCCATCTTCTGGGATGCCAATGCGCATCCCGACTTTCGAGCGTTCCTGCGGTGCGCTTCCCAGTTGCACGTGCCGCTAGTGGTGATGCACGCACTCACGTTTCGCGAGGACGACGTGGAAGATGCGCTGCAGGATCTTGAGGAATCCGCCGTCGAGGACGAGGAAAAGCGGGAGATGACGGCGACCCTCCGCGAGATGAATGCCTTTGCTGGGCTGGTGGGCTCGCTCGATCTTTCCTTCGATTTTCAGGGAAATACCTACTTCTACTACCTGGAATCGGATTGGTATCGGGAGTTTCTGGACCTTCGCGACGAAATCGACGTCATGAGTCTGGGAGACGGCTTCGAGGATGGCCCCGACGAGCCTCTGGGCGGCTACTTCTCCAAGAACTGAGCGCCTCTTCGTTGCCGATGCCCTCCGCTACCCGATGGATCTTCGCGAGCCTGCCTGAAGCCGGCCTCGGCGATTTTGCGCGGCGCTTGCGGGTGAGCCCGGCAGTGGCGGCGATTCTCTGGCAGCGAGGCTACCGCGATACGGCGGCAGCCGAGGCGTTCCTGCATCCGGCGTTTTCTCAACTCCACGACCCATTCGCGTTCCGCGATATGCGCGCGGCCGTGGACCGCATTGGGAAGGCGATCCAAGAGGGAGAACGGATTCTGCTTTACGGGGATTACGACGTGGACGGCACGACGTCGATCGCCGTGCTGGCCGCGACGCTCCGTCTGCTGGGGGCAGCGCCCGCGTATCACATCCCGCACCGTTTGCGCGATGGCTACGGCATCCACGCCGGGGTGATCGAGCGGGAAGCCGGGCTTGGCGCGAAGCTCATCATCAGCGTGGATACCGGCATTCGCGCGGCGGAGGAGGTGCTGCTGGCCCAGCGTCTCGGGATTGACATGATCGTGACCGATCATCACCTGCCCGATGAAAACCTGCCGCCCGCGTGCGCCGTGCTCAATCCGAACCGTCACGATTCCACGTATCCGGAGAGCCTGCTGTGCGGCGTGGGAGTGACGTTCAAGCTGGTGCAGGGCTTGCTTGCAGCCTCCGGGTGGCCGCGGAGCAAGCAGGAGCGGCTGCTCTACTCTCTGCTCAAACTGGTGGCGATCGGCACGATCGCCGACGTGGTTCCGCTCACCGGAGAGAATCGCGCGCTCGTCCGGCTGGGGCTCGAAGGGCTGCGGGAAAGCTCCAGCCCCGGCTTGGCCGCTCTTATGGAGATCGCCGGTTTCAAGCCCGGCGAGTTGCCGACCTCCGGACAGATTGCGTTCCGCATCGCGCCCAGGATCAATGCCGCCGGGCGGATGGCGGACGCGGGCGATGTGGTGGAGATGCTGCTGACCCAGGACCACGCCCGCGCGCGTGAGATCGCCGAAGCGCTGAATACCTTGAATGGCGAGCGGCAGAGCGCGGAGCGGGAGATCGTCGCAAGCATCCTCGCGCAGTGCGATCGCGAGCCACCGGGCGATTCTGAATGCGCTCTCGTGTTCAGCGGGCGCGATTGGCACCGGGGCGTGGTGGGCATCGTGGCCAGCCGGCTGGTGGAACGCTACGCGCGGCCCGTGTTCGTGCTGGGTGGCGACGGCGATTCCGGCTTATGCCAAGGTTCCGGACGCAGCATCCGCGCCTTCTCTCTGGTGGAAGCGCTGGAATCGATGCCGGATCTTTTCGAGCGCTTCGGCGGGCATCACATGGCGGCGGGCGTGACGCTGCGCGCTTCGCGGGTGGATGAATTCCGCGATCGCCTGCGCGCGTACGCCGGGCGCCGGTTGACGCCGGAAGACATGACGAGCACGCTCGCGATCGACGCGACGGTGGAAGCGGAGGAGCTTGGCGAGACGCTGGCGCGTGAAGTGGAGGCGCTCGGCCCGTTCGGCCTGGGCAACCCCACGCCCGTATTCGCGCTGAAGGACGCGGAAATCACCGAAGAGCCCGCCATCTTCGCCGAACGCCACCTTCGTCTGAAAGCGAGCAAGGATGGGCGATTCTTCCGCTTCACGGCGTGGCAGCTCGCAGACCGCAAGGACGAGTTTATCCCCGGCTCATTCATGGATCTCGCCTTCAGCGCGGAACTCGACCCGTGCAGCGCGGAGCGCGGATATCCCGGCTGGGTGCTTGTGTTGAAGGACGCGCGTCCGGCGGGAAGCCGCCCCTAGGCAGCGCAATGCCGATGCGCGTTCCTTTCCGGGCGGCGCGATATACTGTTTCGATTCCGGTTGATCGAGCGGCCGATAGACCGCCGATTCGCGATATGAGGTTTGTGTGCATTTTGCCTTAACCTGGATTGATTTCGCGGTGATCGCCGCCTATTTCGCCCTGAATATCGGCATCGGGCTCGCATACCGCTCCAGGGCGAGCAAGAGCATCGACGATTATTTCGTCTCCGGGCGGAGCGTGCCCTGGTGGCTGGCAGGCACGTCGATGGTGGCCACCACGTTCGCGGCGGATACGCCACTCGCCGTGACGGGCATGGTTGCCCGCAACGGGATCGCCGGAAATTGGCTGTGGTGGAACTTCGTGTTCAGCGGGATGATGACGGTCTTCCTCTTCGCCCGGCTGTGGCGGCGTTCGGGCGTGCTCACCGACGTGGAGTTCGCGGAGATCCGCTATTCCGGCAAGCCCGCGGCGATTCTGCGCGGCTTCCGGGCGATTTACCTGGGCGTGCCGATCAACTGCATGGTGCTCGGCTGGGTGAATCTCGCGATGGTGAAGATTCTCGTTCTGCTTCTCGGGATCAGCAAGGAAGAGGCGATTCTGGTGATCTTCGCGATCATCGCGATCACCGCGTTTATCTCCACGCTCTCCGGGCTATGGGGAGTGCTGGTGACGGATCTGGTCCAGTTCGTGATCAAGATGGGGATGACGATTGTGCTGGCGGTCTACGCGGTGAATGCCGTGGGCGGAATCGCTCCCCTCAAGGAGAAACTTCTGGCGGTGGACGCGGCGCGGGGCATCCTGGCGGGGTCAACGGATTCCGTGCTCAGCTTCATCCCGGACCTGCACTCCACGTGGATGCCGTTCATCGCCTTCTTCGCGTATCTGGCGGTGAATTGGTGGGCGAGCTGGTATCCCGGCGCGGAACCGGGCGGCGGCGGCTACATCGCGCAGCGCATGCTGAGCGCCAAGGATGAGAAACACTCCCTGCTGGCTACCCTGTGGTTCAACATCGCCCACTATGCCATCCGGCCGTGGCCTTGGATTTTGATCGGCCTCACGACGCTGATTCTCTACCCCGGCCTAGAGGATCCGGAGACCGGTTATGTGAAGGTGATGATCGACTATCTCCCGCCGTATCTCCGGGGCCTGATGATCGCAAGTTTCCTGGCCGCCTACATGTCCACGGTTTCGACACAGCTCAATTGGGGCGCGAGCTACATCGTGAACGACTTCTACCGCCGCTTCTGGCGCCCCAGCGAGAGCGACAAACACTACGTCCTGATCTCACAATGGAGCACGGTGCTTCTGACGATTCTCGCGGCGGCGGTGACGTATGTGATCGATTCGATTTCAGGCGCGTACCAACTGCTGATGGCCATCGGCGCGGGGACGGGCGGCGTGCTGCTCCTGCGCTGGTACTGGTGGCGCATCAACGCCTGGAGCGAGATCTCCGCGATGGTGGCTTCCCTGTGCGTCTCCGTTTTCCTGCAGCACGTTCTCGGCTGGAACTCGCAAACACCGGACGGGTTTGCTTACATCCTGTTCTGGACGGTCGGCATCACGACGGTGGTTTGGGTGGCCACGACCTATCTCACCAGCCCGGAACCGGATTCGATTCTGGTGAGTTTCTATCGCCGCGTGAAACCGGAGGCGATCGGTTGGCGGCGGGTGGCGGCGCTCGCTCCGGAGGTGCAGCCAAAGAACGATCTGGGTGCGAATCTGATGGATTGGGCGGCGGGCTGCGCGATGATTTTCTTCACGCTTTTCGGCGCGGGAAAGATTCTGCTGCATGAGTATGCGCTAGGGTCTCTGCTGCTGGTGGGAGCAGTGGCCGCCGCGGCGTTTATTTATTGGGATTTCAACCGGCGGGGTTGGAGCACGGCGGTGGAATAGCCCGCCGCGCCACGCCCTGCCGCTGCCCGCAAGAGGAGGCCAAGCGCGATGCGCCAGGTTTTGTTTGTGTTTGCAATTCTCGTCATGCTTTCCGCCGCTCTGTGGAGCGATGCCGCCACGGCGGAACTGGACCGCGATTTCCATGGGGATCCGCCGTATCTCGTAAGCGATGGGTGGATTCCCCTGCTGAACGGCGCCAATCTCACTGGCTGGCGCGCGCAGGCGGGCATGGGGACGAATGAATGGTTCTCCACTCGCGCGGTGCGCTTTTCGCCGGTGGAAGACCCGAAAACGCTCGCGGGGAGGGAGGGAGCCGGAGACCGCATCCTGAACGGACCGCGAGGCCGCACAGCCAACCTCGTCACCGGCATGAAGCACGGCGACATCGAGCTCTATGTGGAGTTCATGGTGCCGCGGGGCTCCAATTCCGGGGTCTATCTGCAAGGCCTGTATGAGATTCAGATCTTCGATAGTTGGGGCGTTGCGAAGCCCACCACGACGGATTGCGGCTCTATTTATCACCGTTGGATCAACGAGAAGCCCGTGGGAGGATCGGCGGCGAGGGTGAACGCTTCCCGGCGTCCTGGGGAATGGCAGAGCTTTCACGCCTGGTTCCGCGCGCCAAGGTTCGACGCACAAGGGCGGAAGACCGCGAACGCACGGTTTGTCAAGGTGCTGCACAACGGGATTCTGGTGCAGGAAAATGTGGAACTCGAAGGCGGCACGCGCGCCCACATGCCCATCGAGGAAGCGGCCCTTAACCCACTGATGCTCCAGGGCGATCACGGCCCGGTAGCATTTCGCAATCTTTATTACCGGCCGCTGCCACCGGGGTAGAAAGGATACCTGGGAAACCGTGCGTTCTTGCTCCGCTTTGCCCGGCCCCTTTATGATGAAGGGAACCCGCTATGGACCTTGCACGCATTGAGGATGGCCTCACCTTCGACGATATTCTCCTGCTCCCCGGCTACAGTAACGTGCTGCCGGCACAGGTAGAAACGAGCACCCAGGTAACCCGGCAGATCCAACTCAACATCCCGATTGTCAGCGCCGCCATGGATACGGTGACGGAATCCCATCTGGCGATTGCGCTGGCTCGCGAGGGCGGCATCGGCATCATTCACCGCAATATGCCCATCGAGCGCCAGGCGGAAGAAGTGGACCGCGTGAAGCGCTCCGAGAGTGGGATGATCGTGGACCCCGTCACGATCGAGCCCGACAAGAAGATCTCCGATGCGCTCGAAGTGATGAAGCGGTACCGGATTTCCGGCGTGCCCGTCGTGCGGGGACACCGGCTGGTGGGCATCCTCACCAACCGGGATTTGCGCTTCGAGAGCCGGTATCACCTGCCGATCAGCGACGTGATGACGAAGGAAAACCTCGTCACGGTTCCCGTCGGCACCACGCTCGACGAGGCGGAGGAGATTCTCCACAAGCATCGCATCGAGAAACTGCTGGTGGTGGACGACGATTACAACCTGAAGGGGCTAATCACCGTCAAGGATATCCAGAAAAAGATGAAGTACCCGAACGCGGCCAAGGATAGCCAGGGCCGGTTGCGGGCGGGGGCGGCGATCGGCGCGGGCGGCGATTTCTTCGAACGCGCGCAGGAATTGATCCGGATGAAGGCGGACCTGCTGGCCATCGACACGGCCCACGGCCACTCCGAGAGGGTGTACGAGGCAATCCGGCGGGTGAAGAGCGCGTATCCGGAGGTGCAGTTGATCGCCGGAAACGTCGCTACCTACGAGGGAGCGAAGGCGCTGGTGGATCTGGGCGTGGACGGCGTGAAAGTGGGCATCGGCCCCGGCTCCATCTGTACGACGCGCGTGGTCTCCGGCGCCGGGGTGCCGCAGATTACGGCCATCATGGAGTGCGCGAAAGCCACCCAGCCCGCGGGCGTTCCGCTGATCGCGGATGGAGGGATCAAGTATTCGGGGGATATCACGAAGGCGATCGCCTCCGGCGCGCAGTGCGTGATGATCGGCAGCCTGTTCGCCGGAACCGAGGAAAGCCCGGGCGAGATGATCCTCTACCAGGGCCGCACGTTCAAGAGCTACCGCGGCATGGGCTCGCTGGGGGCGATGTCCCAAGGGAGTTCGGACCGCTACGCGCTCGACGCCTCACAGAAACTGGTGCCGGAAGGCGTCGAAGGCAGGGTGCCCTACAAGGGCGCTCTTTCCGAAATGGTGTACCAGATGGTGGGCGGGATCAAGTCCGGAATGGGTTACGTGGGCGCGGCCACCATCCTTGAGCTACAAGCGAAGGCACGCTTCGTAAAGCTCTCCGTGGCGGGCTTGCGCGAAAGCCACGTGCATGACGTGGTGGTGACGAAGGAAGCGCCGAACTACCGGGTGGAATCGAGCAACTAGTTCTCGAAGGCGGCCAGGATACCTTCCTGGCGGCAAATTACCGGTCAATCTTTGGCCGGCGCAACGTCTGGGCGTGAATTCGCCCGGAATCCAGAGCGGCCCGCACCGTGCCCCGTGTGGGGACTAGCCGCTCCTGCAACCCGATTGGTAGGGGCCGCGCGGCGAGGGGCAGCGCCGTTACGGCCGCCACTCCCCCGATCCATTCCTGCCGTTCCCAATCTCGGGATTTCGCCATCGCTTGCCCCTCATTCGCAGCCGCGCCAGAGAGCCCGTCAGGCTAAGGCTTTACGGCACTTATCAAATAGTTCGATCAGCGCGTCGGCATGTTCCTCGGCGGTCTTGCTGGCCTGCTTCGAGAATCCCGTGGTGGCGCCCCCCTTCCCGTAATTCGTGGTCTGGGCGATGAACTTCATCATGTCGAGCGCGATATCTTCCTTGCTGCGCCCGCCGGGTGTTGTGTCGTTTTTCTCTTCAGCCATAATGGTCACGTCCTCTCAATCTTATGATAGGAGGCTGAGGGATTTCCCGTTCGTGCCAGTGGCTGCGGAAAAGCTGATACGGAAGATGCGCGGAGGCGCGCAAGCCTGGTTGATTCAGGCCGCCACCGGCGACTCTTACGTCGTGAAATTTCGCGAGAACGCGCAGCACCGCCGGATTCTCATCAACGAATGGATTGCTTCGTGCTTTCTTGAACAGCTGGGCCTGTGCGCCGCGAAGACCTCACTCGTGCATTTCTCGCCGGAATGGCTGGAGCAGGCGAAAAAGGAGGGATTATCCATTGCGCTGGGCAACACGCAACGGGTGATCTCGCCCGGCCTGCACCTCGGCTCCAGAGTCGCGGTGGACCCCAATACCACCGCGATTTACGACTACCTGCCCGATGCCATCCTTCGAGACGTGCGGAACCGGAACCATTTCCACGGCATGCTCGCGTTCGACCAGTGGACGGCGAACGCCGACGCGCGCCAGGCCGTTTTTTTTCGCGGACGCTTCCGCGAGTTCCTTCCAGAAGGCGATTTCGGACAGAACCAGCGCGGATTTGTCGCGATGATGATCGACCATGGGTACTGCTTCCAAGGCCCCGATTGGCGGCTGGAAGATCTCCCACGGCAGGGAACATTCGTGCGGCCCGCGGCCTACGAACAGGTTCACGGCTGGAGCGGCTTCGAACCGTGGCTCACCCGCATTCTTCACTTCCCGGAATCCGCGGTGGACCGGGCGCTCTCAAGCATCCCCTCCAGTTGGCTTGAGGACGGAGAAGAGGCCTTGCTTGAAAAACTGATGATGGATCTCCTGCGCCGCCGCGAGCGGGTTCCGAGCCTGCTCGAAGGCTGCCGGAACGCGAGGCCGGACTTCTTCCCCAACTGGAATCCGGCGCCGTTCACGCCGGCGAAATGAGGGCGGACAAGAGAGCCTATTCCGCGATTTCCCCGGCGAGGTATGCGGCGGTGCGCGGCGCGAGCAGGATGCCATTTCGGTAGTGCCCGTAGGCAAGCCAGATGCGCTCTTCGGGCAGGCGGCGAAGCTCCGGGCCTTCCCCTTCAATACCGGGCCGGAAGCCTACCCACGAAGAGTTCTCCGCGCGCGGCGCGAACAGTCCGGGTAGGAGGCGATCCGTGCGATCCAGAATCTGTTCGACGACTGCGGGATTCGGCGTCCGATCAAAACCCACGCGCTCTTCGTTCGACCCGGTGAGCAGCGTGCCGCGATTGCGCTGAAACACGTAAAGATGGTCTTCCCTGGCAATGGGCAGGAGGGCTCCCGGCGTTCCCTCCCGTTCCACCAGGTGGCCGCGCACGGGCATGGTTCTGCGCGGCGCCGGCAGATGGGAAGCCACCCTGCCGGGCAGCGTGATTTCGTTGGACCACGCGCCCGCGGCCAGCACCACGGAACCGGCCCGAAGCAGGACGCGGCATCCGGAGGCATCGTCCACGCGGATCGCGTAACCGTCGCCATCCGGCTCAATGGCCGAAACGGGTTCGTGGATCAGCAGGGTGACACCCACTCGCTTCAGAGCCACTTCCAG
This sequence comes from Bryobacterales bacterium, assembly GCA_020847315.1. Classification (GTDB taxonomy): domain Bacteria; phylum Acidobacteriota; class Terriglobia; order Bryobacterales; family Bryobacteraceae; genus JACTMJ01. The sequence goes on from JADLCF010000173.1 coordinate 26,554, forward strand.
GGCCGCGTTCACCTGGCAAGGATCGACGATGGCATCGTCCGGATAATAGAGCGCGCGGAAAGAACCGGGGCGGAGGAGCGGAATGAGTTCCCTGCCTTCGGCTTCGCCAACCTCGCGCACCCGGATGCCCAGCCGCTCCTGGATGGCGCGCCGGGCTGCGAGTTCAGCCCAAGCCTCGTCGTTCGAGGCGACATCGAGCGCGCCGCATTCGCGAAAATCGATCTCCAGACCGGAAGCTCCTTTAAGCTCCGAGACGAAATCCGGATAGGTCGCGCGGGCTTCCACCGTGTGGCGCGCCCAAGGCGAATCGCCGTGCGCTTCACCGCCCGGCGCGAGCATCCCGGCAGCCGCCATGCTGGCTTCGCCGGCCATGATCCTGGCATCGGCGACGGCAACGCGCATCCCTCTCTGGCTCAGCCGCCACGCGGTGCTCAAGCCGATGATGCCGCCACCCACAATGGCGAGGTCGAATGGTTCTTGGTGTTCCAAATTTCAGATTAGCGCAGCACGCCGGGCTCATGCTCCCGTGGAGACAGCCCGCGGAGACAGCCCGTGGAGACAGCCCGGTTGCCGCATTCGCTCGACGCGAAGGACAGGTGGGGCCCAGCCCGCGAAGGATAGCGGAAAAGGCGTTTGCTATCCTGTTCGATACATGGCCAAGCTGCTGGATGGAGTCGCGGTTAGAGAACAGATCAAGGCGGAACTTCGCTCCCGGATCGACCGTCTCCGCGCCCTCCGCCGCGCTCCCGGGCTGGCCGTGGTGCTCGCCGGAGAAGACCCCGCTTCCGCCATCTATGTGCGCAACAAGGTGAAGACTTGCGAGGAATTGGGGATCTACAGCGAGAAGATCACGCCGCCGGAAACGATCACGACCGGCGCGCTGCTTGAGATCGTGGAAGGCCTGAACCGGCGCGAAGAGATCGACGGAATTCTCGTGCAGATGCCGCTTCCGCGCCATGTGGATTCGAAACGCGTGCTTGATGCGATTCTCCCCGCCAAGGATGTGGATGGCTTCCATCCGGTCAACGTGGGGAATCTCTCAATTGGGAATCCGGGTCCGCGCGCCTGCACTCCGGCCGGGGTGATCGAACTGCTGAAGCGCTACGAAGTCCCAATGGCGGGGCAGGAGGCGGTGGTGGTGGGCCGCAGCGATATCGTCGGCAAGCCGATGGCGATGATGCTGCTTCACCAGAACGCAACGGTCACGATTTGCCATTCGAAAACACGCGATCTTCCCGGCGTTTGCCGCCGCGCGGACATTCTGGTGGCCGCAATCGGCAGGGCCGCCATGATTGACGAAAGCTACATCAAACCGGGAGCGGCGGTGATCGACGTCGGCATGAACCGCGTGACCGATGCCGGCGAAGTGACTCGTATCTGGCGGGGCGAGGCCCGGAAGCTTGCACAGCTCGAGGAGAAGGGCAGCGTCCTCGTGGGGGACGTAAACCCCATCGCGATGGCGGAGCTTGCGTCCGCCTATACGCCGGTGCCGGGTGGCGTCGGCCCGCTGACGATCGCGATGCTGATGGTGAACACTGTGACGCTCGCGGAGCAGCATCTCGGGATCACTGCGAGCGCCTAGCCATCGCGAAGCAGCCGGCCACCGGCTCGATCGAAGAGCACGCCAACAGCCTGGAAGGGAGACGGAATGCGGCGCGTGGGGCTCACTGGCGGACTCGCCTCCGGGAAAAGCTTCGTTGGAGAGACCCTCGTCTCGCTCGGCTGCGCGCTCCTGAAGGCCGACGAAGTGGGGCACCGGCTGCTTGAACCGGAGGGCGCCGCGTACGCGCCGGTGCTGGCCGCCTTTGGCGATGCCATCCTGGAACCGGATGGCCGCATCGGGCGAATGCGGCTCGCCGATCTGGTCTTCGGCCATCCGGATCGCTTGCAGCGACTGAATGCCATCATCCATCCGCTCGTCTTCGAGGAAGAAGAACGCTTCTTTGAAGACCTCGCGCGCCGGGAAGCGGAAGCCCGCCGAACGGGAAACGGTTCAGAGCACCGGGTGGGCGTGGTAGAGGCCGCGATTCTTATCGAGACAGGCAACCACGATCATTTTGAGAAAATATGGGTGGCGTGGTGCCCACGGGAATTGCAGATCGAGCGGGCCGTGCACCGCGGGCTCAGCCGCGAGCAAGCGTTATCCCGGCTGGAACACCAGATGCCTCTGGACGAGAAACTGGCATACGCCGATGAAGTGATTGACACGAGCGGCACGAAGGGCGAAACCCGCGCCAATGTGGGGGCGGCGTACCGGCGATTGTTGGAGGAATGCGAATGAGACGGGTACTTGCACTAATGGTGGCCTTCCTCGCGGGCATCGCGGTTTACTACGTCACGGTATCCGCGTGGAACCCTTTCCGAAACGCTTCCGCCGAAGGAAACGGCGGCGTCGCCACGTCGCTTTGGGCCGGTCCGGAAGTGGTGCGTTCGGCGGATTTCGGCGCGGATGAACAGAACAACATCGACATCTACCAACGAGCCAATCCCGCCACGGTGAACATCACGAGCGTCGAGTTCACGGAGAATTTCTGGTTCCAGGTGGTGCCTCGCGAAGGCGCCGGTTCCGGTTTCGTGATCCATGCCGACGGGTTGATCCTCACGAACAATCACGTGATCTCCGCCGACGGGCAGCGCCTCGAAGTGAGCCTGATGGACCAGAGCCGCTACCCCGCCAAAGTGCTGGCGCGCGATACGGAGAACGACCTGGCGCTGCTGAAAATTGAAGCAAAGAAGCCCCTGCCGTTTCTGCGGCTCGGGGATAGCGACACCGTGAAGGTGGGCCAGAAGGTGCTCGCCATCGGCAACCCGTTCAGCCTGGGCGGTTCCCTCACGACGGGCGTGGTTTCCGCCATGGGGCGGACGCTTTCTTCCGGGCGGGATTCCGTCTTGGAGGATATCATCCAGACCGACGCCGCCATCAATCCCGGCAACAGTGGCGGCCCCTTGCTCGATTCACACGGCGATGTGATCGGCATCAACACGGCCATCCTGAACGAGACGAATATCGGGATCGGATTTGCGATGCCCATCAACCGCGCCAAATCGATGCTGGACGTGTATCGCGAGCGCGGTTCGTTTGTCCG
>JADLCF010000174.1 GCA_020847315.1 Bryobacterales bacterium
CTAGAGACATAAGAAGGAATCTATCCAGCATAGCGTTACCGGATGGATGCCCGAGCCACGATATACTTAAGGATTCGACCTCCCAGGGAGCTGGAATTTTATGTTTGACCTTTTCCGAAGCCGCGCGAAAGCCGTGCGCATCTTTTTGGGCGCGATCCTGTTGCTGGTGGCCGCCGCCATGGTGATCACGCTGATTCCCGGATTCGGCGGCGCCGATTTTGGCGCGAATGCACAAACCCTGGGCGAGGTGGCGGGAGAACCGATCACGATCGCGCAAGTCCGGGAAACGGTGCAGCAGCTTGCTAAGCAGGGCCGGGTGATGTCACCCAGCGAAATGTCTTCGCTGTATCCGGTGGCGTTCCAGACTCTGGTGCAAGAGCGCGCGCTGCTTTATGAAGCCAAGAAGCTGGGTTTTGACGTGAGCGACCAGGAATTGGCGCTGATGATCCGGCAGATGCCCACGTTCTCGCCGGGCGGGCAGTTTATCGGCCTGGAGCAGTACCGGATGCTGCTGGAACAGAACGGCACGAACCCCGCTCAGTTTGAAGCCAACGTGCGGAAACAGTTGATCACGAACCGCTTGAGCGCCATCGTTGCGCGGAGCGTGGTGGTGAGCGCGGCGGATATCGATGCGGCGCTTCATGAGCGCAACGACAAGGTCGCGCTTGAATACGCGTATATTGAACCGGAGAAGCTTCTTTCGCAGGTGACACCCACCGAAGAGCAGGTGAAGCACTTCTATTCACAGGTGGGGAACAAGACGCGCGTGCCGGAGCGCAGGGATTTCGACGTGGTGCGCGTTTCGCTCGAGCGCGCGATGGAGGGTTTCCGCGTGAGCCCGGAAGAGATTCAGGCGTTCTACAACGCGAACATGGACCAGTGGAGCGTGGAATCGCAACTGGATTTGCAGCACATTCTGTTTACCACGGAAGGGAAAACCCCCGAGCAGAAGGCGGCCGCTCTCAAGAAGGCGGATGAGGTGCTGGCGAAGTTGAAGGCGGGGGGCGATTTCGCCAAGCTTGCGGCGGAGTATTCCGAAGATCAATCGAACAAGGATAAAGGCGGCGAACTCGGGGTGGTCGTTCGAGGGCAAACCGTTCCCGCATTTGAGAAGGCGGCCTTCGCGCTGCAGCCGGGGCAGATCAGCGACGTCGTCGAGACTGAGTACGGATATCACATCATCAAGTGCAAGACGCGGCAGGAAGCGCGGGTGAAGCCTCTGGCGGAAGTTCGCGAGCAGATCGCTTCCAGCCTGGCGCAGCAGAAGGCGGCCGATCTGGTGCAATCGACAGCGGAGCGGCTTCATGATGCGGTGCAGGCGAACCCATCCCAGCTCGCGGAAATCGTAGCGAAGGAACCGCTGGCGCAGATCTCGTCGTTCAAGGATATTGCGCCGAATATGTCCGCCGGCAACATCGCGGGGAACACGCCGCTGATGCAGGAAGTGAGCACCGCGCCCGAGGGCGATGTGACCAACGTGGCGGATGTCGGCGGCGGGGCGATGGCGTTCGCGGTGATCCGCAAGTTCGAGCCCTCCCGGGAGGCGACCTTCGAGGAAGCGCGGGGCCGCGTGGAGGAAGCGCTGAGGAATCAGATGGCGGGCGCGCTCGCCGAGAAAAAGCTCACGGAAGCGAAGGAAGCGGTGGATAGCGGCGCCTCCATGAAGACGGTCGCGCAGCATGCCGGGCTGACTTACGGAACCGCGGCTCCGTTCACGCGGATCACCGCCGCCGAGGGAATCGGGAACGCGGGTGAAGTCTACAAGGCGTTCGATGTGAAGGTTGGCGATACGCTGCCGCCGTTCCGCTCCGCCTCGCGGATGTATCTGGTGCGGGTGACCAGCAGGACGGATGCGAATCTGGCGGAACTCGCCCCGGAACGCGAGGAGCTGCGGAAGCAGCTTTCGGCGGTGAAGTCGCAGGAGCGGGTGGAGCTATATATCAGCGGTATCCAGGAGCGCTTGCAGAAGGAAGGGAAGATCAAGATCGACACGCAGCGGTTGACGACGCTGATGCAGGCCGGCACCGGCGGCGGCCTCTAGCGATTGCCTTCCGGCCAGGATCGCTTCAGGATCGGGAGTTGCCTGGGCGCCAGACATCCTTGCGCGAGGGTAGGCCACTTCGTTTTGGAACCGCGCCTCGCCGCTTCGCGGGCGGGAGCACGCGCGCGGTTGCCCGTTTCGCTGGATTCGCCCCCGGCATGCGGCGCGGTTTGATTGCCGAGGCCAGATCGGCCGGGTAGCGGACGGATTCCAAATACAAGCCCGCGGCGGGCGCCGTCCAACGCGAGATCGCGTCCTGGTAGCGCACATCTCCGTCCAGCGCTGCGGCGAAATCGGCGAGGGGGAACTCGCCCGAGCCAACTTTTACCAGAGCGCCCACGATCCGGCGGACCATTCTCCAGAGAAAGTGCGAGGCCTCGATGCGGAACTGCAGTTCTTCACCCACGCGGTCCAGGCGGGCGCTCTCCACAACGACGATGGGAGATTCATCGGGCCGGGCCGGGTCATTCGCGTGGAACGCGCTGAAATCGTGGCGGCCGGGGAGCATGGCGGCCGCTTCCCGCATGGCGACCTCGTTCAATTGTTCCCTTACCCACCAGACGTGCCGCTTGGCGAAGGCATTTTTCCGGAGCGAGATGCGGTAGAGATAGCGGCGGCTTTCGGCATGATGCCGGGCATGGAAGCGCTCCGGCACTTCTTCCATGGCAAGGACGACAATGTCATGGCCGAGCGCGTCATTCGCCGCGTCAACAATCTGCGCGGGGGAAAGGTTTCGCTTCGGGTTGGCCTTGATGTGCAGAACTTGGGCAAGGGCATGAACCCCTGCATCCGTGCGGCCTGCGCCCTGCATCTCCGCCTGCGCGCCCAGCGTGCTTTCGATGGCCTCGCGGAGCGCGCCCATCACGGTCTTGGGTGCATTTTTCTGTTCCTGCCAGCCACTGTAGCGGGAACCGTCATACTCCACAGTTGCTTTCCAGGTGGGCATTCCCTTCAGAATAACTGAGCGGGGAGAGGCGGTCGCGGTAGGAGGGCCGGGTGACAGGGGAACCGATGGCTTGGCGCGCGCATCCCAGGCGATAGCATGGAGTGGCGATGCGAATCGAGGTGAAGGTGAAGCCGAATGCCCGGGCCACGCGCGTGGAGCCGCGGGAAGATGGAAGTCTGCTGGTTTCGGTGAATGCGCCGCCCGCGGATGGAAAGGCGAATGAGGCTGTGCTTCGCGCGGTTGCGGAGCACTTCGATGTGCCGCGAAGCCGCGTCGAAATTATCCGCGGCGCTTCGGGACGAAATAAAACGCTGGAAATTCGGGAACCCGCGCCTGAGTCCTAACCGGTTCAGGAACAAAGAGGCGGACGGGGATATGATGGATGAGATCGGCCAACCGTCCGGCCGCACGACAGGAGAATCACTATGGATCGACGTTCATTTCTTGCCACAACGGCCGCCGCGGGTGCACTCACCGGCTTGGCCTCCGCTCAGACATCCGGGCGATTGCCCGTGGAGAAAGGGCTTGTCTACGGCATGCTTGGCCGGCAGGGGAGCAACAAGCTCCGCTTCCAGATGGCGAAGGATGCCGGCTTTGATTGCGTGGAGACCAATACGACGGAAGATCCGCGAGTGGTGGAGGACCTGGCCAAGGCCGCGCAAGATACGGGGCTGCGGATTCACGGCGTGATGAACCAGGCGCACTGGGCCTATC
>JADLCF010000175.1 GCA_020847315.1 Bryobacterales bacterium
CTCGCCGAGCTCACCCGCATCGAGAACAACCACCGCCGCAACCTCGCCTACTGGGAGTCCCGCCTGGAGCAACTCCTCCGGGACCGCCAGCGCCATCGCGCAACCCCGGCATCCCGAACCGCGCCGAACCCCCAGCCTCCCTCTCCCAGCCCGCTCGCGCCGGATCCGGATCCGGGGCCACCGGCCCCAAGTCCAACCCCACCCGTCGCAACGAGCACCGGCCAAAATCGCGCCACGCAAAACGCAAAATCAACAACATCCAGCGAAACTCCAGGGAACGAACCCATTTCTTCGCCTAGGGGCGAAAGCCGGAAATCTCGCAATGAATGCCCACGAAACGGCCGCCCCAAGAAGGGGAAACCCTCTTCAGTTCACGCATTGCCAAGTTCCGCTAGGAGCACGAAGCCACCCTTGGTCACCTCGAATCCAAGCTCCATCTACACCGTTAGCTTCGTGGATCGGCGGAACGGCAAGCGACGCGTCCGCTTCTTCCGTTGGACGGCTGGCGACTCGTCGTGCCGTCGGAGTCCCGGAACGATCGGGAGACGAAGGCCCACTCGATGGAGAATCCTCGGCGCGGCAGGCCGTGCAGCGCACGTTCCTCGAACGCCGCCCTGGACGACCGGGTGGCTTGCCAGTGCAGGGATAACAGAAATAGGGCCAGCGCCACCAGCAACATGCACAGCAGCGGAAGCCAGACGTCCAGCACTCCGAGAATCAGCTGGATCGTAGCGAGTCCCATTTCTTGTATCCTCACTGAGGAATACGCCCGCGGGTCCGGCAGCGTTAGCTCGAAATGGTGAAGAAAGGTAAACCGTCGATAAAGAATCCTCACGGTGTATCTTCGCGGGAGGAAACGGGCTTCCTCGCAAGGGCATCGAAAAGGCAACCAGTCATGGCGCGATTGCTTTCCATACGCAGCCTCGCGTGCTGCTTGATATTACTTGGTTGCATCACCGGCGTCGCCCTCGCGGCCAATCACCGGTTGTATCTCACCGACGGCAGCTATCATCTGGTTCGGGAATACCAAGTGGAGAACGACCGCGTGCGCTTCTACAGCGTGGAACGCAGTGCCTGGGAAGAAATTCCGCTTGATCTCATTGATCTCAAGAAAACGCGCTCGGTGAACCAGTCGGTCGAAGACGAGCAGCGGCAGGAACGCAAGATGATCGACGCGGAGGATGCCGTCGAACGCCGCCTGCGCGCGGAAGCGCAGGGTATTCCCACCGAGCCGGGCGTCTACCTGTATGAAGCAGGAAAGCTGAGAACCTTCCCCATCGCGGAGCTCGAAGTGGTCACAGACCGCAAACGGGCCATCCTGAAGGCGATCAACCCTCTGCCGTTAACCGCGGGCAAGAACTATGTGGAAGTAAAGGGCGCGCGGTCGGCGAATGTGATTTCGATGGCGCGGCCGGAGTTTTACTTCCGTCTGCACCGCCAGCAGATGTTCGGCTTCGTGAAGCTTTCGCCGCACAAGGGGAACCGGACGGTGCAGATCTGGGAGACGATTCCCATTTCAAAGGAAGTCCTGGAAAGCCAGGAGAATGTCGAGGATTTTCGCCGCGAGGCAGGGCCGATGCTTTATCAGGTCTGGCCGCGCGCCGCCCTGGAGCCGGGGGAATACGCGCTCATTACGTATTCTCCGGGGGAGAGCAACATCCGCGCGTGGGATTTCGCCTACTATCCCGCGCCGAGCCCGGCTGCGGCTTCCGATTCCAGGAAGCGGCCGTAGGGGTTCAAGGGCCAGCGCAGATCTCGGCGCACCTTCCTCCGCGTTCGCTCCGCCCCGGAACGAAAACGCCCCGCGCAAGGCGGGGCGTTTTCGTTGATGATTTGCCGGAAGCGCACCCCGGATTGGAAGTGCTACGATTCCGAGCTATTCGGAACCGCGGCTTGCCTTCTTACGGCTGCGCTTGCGCGCGAGCGCCTGCTTCACGCGCTTCTTTTCGCCGGGCTTCAGGTAGAAGGAGTGCTTCTTGATCTCCTTGATAATGTCTTCCTGCTGCACCTTCCGCTTAAAGCGGCGCAATGCGCTTTCCAGGCTTTCGCCGTCGGAAATGTAGACTACTGCCAAGTGAATCACCCCCTCTCCGCAGCGAGATCGTAGCGGTTCCGCGTGGGCCGCGAACCGCCATCTGTTAGTGTAGCGCGAATCCGCCCTGCTCGCCGGGCGCACGCGGAGGCTCCCGGGGGAGGCAGTTGCGCTCGGCTAGAGTTTCAGTTCCCAGCCCTCCCGGAAGTGCGGCTTTACGTACTTGTTCGCTTCCGCGTTGTTCGTGAATTGCAGATTCTTCGCATCCCACTCCAGTTTGCCGCCTACCCGCATCGTGATGGCGGTGAGCGCGAGCCACTCGGCATAGGGAGAGGTAATCTTGAAGTCGGAACAACTCGGATCTCCGCCCTTCGCGGCACGGATAAAATCCTCCATGTGGCCGGGGGAGCGCGTGAGCAGTTGCGGAGGCAGCTTGTATTCCTTCCAGCGCGCGGAAGGCAGCAGCCAGACGCCTTCACCGCGTTCGGTGGTGGCCATGACTCCTTTGCTGCCGATGAACACGGAGCCATTCCCGGTAAGGACGCCCGGCTGCGGGGGCAGGCGATCTCCACCGAACACCGTCACGCCCGGCCCGCCCGCGCCCATGCGTGGAGCGCCGGGGCGCGCCGCCGGCCACTGTTGTGGAGGTGGCGGCTCCAGGCGTTCGCCGTTGGCAACCGCCTTGGCGATCCGCTCCAGCCAGCGGCCCGTGGGTCTTCCTTTTTCCACGAGGTTGTCTGGCGGCGGAAGAATACGTTCGTTCTCCGCCCCCGGCACATGGAATGCGTCGGGGTCCGTGGGCCGCGCGGAATCGTGATAGTAAACATCCACCGGGGGCATCCCGCCTCTAGCGGGGAAGCGCAAGCGCACGGTGGCCCGGTTGGGGAACGTAATCGAGCTTTCCCCCTCGACGCTGAGCCGTTCGAGCGAATCCGGCGCGCCCAATTGCAGCGCATGGTGCGCGGGGCCTGCGGCATGCGTCGCCCAGTTCCCGATCTGCCCGGTGCCGAAGTCGTAGAAGCCTCGCCAGTTGTAGGGCACGTACCAGGAGCTGTAGGGGCGCATCGGCATCGCTCCAAGCCAGGCCTGCCAATCAAGCGTCGCGGGGACGGACTCCTCGGGCGGCAACTGCTTCAGCCCGGTGGGGTGCGTGCCCGGCGTGGTGGAGATGTGGACCTCGCGGACATCGCCGATTTCCCCGGACCACAGAATCTCGGCCGCCACCCGATGGCCTTCGTGCGAGAAACCCTGATTGCCCATCTGGGTGGCCACCTTGTACTTGGCGGCGGCCTCCATCAGCAGCCGCGCTTCCCAGGGTGTGCGCGTGAGGGGCTTTTCCACATAGACGTGCTTGCCACGCTGCATGCAGGCGAGCGCGATGGTGGCGTGCATGAAATCCGTCGTCGCCACGGTGCAGGCATCGATGTTCTTCGCTTCCTTATCGAGAAGCTGCCGGAAATCGTGATACAGAGGCAGCTTAGCGTAGCGCTTCAGTTCCGGCGCCGCGCGCTTTTCATCCACGTCGCAGAGGGCGACGATGTTCTCGGTCGCCGCGGCTTCACCGAGAAGCGCGGCGCCGCGTCCGCCGCAGCCGATCACGGCGACATTGAGCTTGTCATAGAACGGCTTGTAGCCGAGCGCCCGCAGCGAGGTGACGCTGCCGAAGCCTCCCGTGGGAACCGCTCCGGCCAGCAGCGAGCCAAAGAAGAAGTAACGTCTTGAAACTCCGTATGACACGTCGGTACCTCCTAAACTTCGAATTGATCCGCGCGCTTGTAGGCGTCAAAGCACTTCATCAGCCCCGGCATGCCTTTTGCCGTGAGTCCATGCTCCATGCCGATGATGCCCTTGAAGCCCAGTTCGTGGATAGCCTTGAACACATTCTGGAAGTTGATTTCGCCGCTGTACGGCTCGTTTCGCCCCGGAACGTCGCCGGTTTGGAAATAGCCGATGAGTTCATAGTAGTGCCGGATGTGGTTGATCAGGTTCCCTTCGGTAATCTGCTGGTGATAAATGTCGAAGAGGATCTTCACGTTCGGCCGGTCCACGCCGCCGATGATCTCCGCAGCGTGCTCAATGTAAGAGACGAAGTAGCCTGCGTGATCCACCTTCCAGTTCAGCGGTTCGAGCACCAGAATCAGCTTCGTGCCGGCAACGAGATCCGAAGCGCGTTTCAGCACTTCGATCGCGTTCTGTGTCTGCTGGGTTTGCGTGAGGTGCGGCACCGCGAGCCCGGAGGTAACCGTGGCGCATTCATTGCCCACCACCTTGTGCAGATCGACGGCCCGGGCCACATCTTCGAGGAACTCTTTGTGCCCGCCGCGGTCTCCCATCGCAGTCGGCTTCCAACCGCCACGATTGACGACGAAGACACCCATGCTCATCTTCAGTTCATCCATCTTTCGGCGGATGGCCTGGATCTCCGTGGGAGACTGGCTGGGCAATCCGTTGTATTCGAACTGGAAGAATCCGTTCTTCGCATAGACTTCCAACTGCTGCGGCACGGTGAGGCCTTGCAGCAAACCGATGCGCGGCGCATAGCGCAACTTGTACTTGTGGGGAGCCGTAGCTTGCGCTGCGAGCGATGCCGTTCCCGGAACGAGCGAGGACGCGCCCGCGGCAAACATCGACTTCTCAAGGAACCCTCTTCGCTTCAATTCGCACCTCAATTCGATGGGCGCCGGCTTCACTCGCGCGGATTCGCGCGCCGGCGATTCACGGCAACATCGTATCACTGCGCGAACACCGTTTCGCGCGCACGCCAAGGCGCCGGCTTCTGGTAAAGCGCCGGCGCTTGAGGCGAGAATGGAGACTGTATGGCAACTCATCAGCCGGAGCACGCGCTTCCCCCCTCACCCCTTCGAGTCGTATCGATCGGTGGAGGCACTGGACTTTCCGCGCTGCTCTCCGGCCTCAAGAAATACACCCGGGCATACCGGGCAAGCCTGCCCTCCCGCTCGGCGATGGAAGTCGCCGGCGCGGAGCCAGAGATCGAGGTCTCCGCCGTCGTCACCGTCACCGATGACGGAGGCTCATCGGGGAGGCTGCGGCGGGAGCTGCATGTACCGCCTCCGGGTGACATCCGGAATTGCCTGGTTGCCCTCTCGGAAGATTCAGACCTGCTCTCGAAGCTCTTTCAATATCGTTTCGACGCAGGCGAAGGCTTGAAGGGCCACAGCTTCGGAAACCTCTTCCTAACGGCCCTCAGCCAAGTGATGGGAGACTTCACCCAAGCCGTGAAGGTTTGCTCAGAAGTACTTGCAATTGCAGGGCGTATTTATCCTTCTACCTCGTCTAATGTCCATCTTGACGCCGTACTTGCAGATGGCACGGTGGTGGAGGGGGAAACCGCCATCAGCGCCTCTACGGTCCCCATTCGGCGCCTGCGGTTGCTTCCCTCCCCCTGCGAGCCGCTGCCCGAAACGCTGACGGCAATTGCACGCGCACACCTGATCACGCTCGGCCCGGGCTCTCTATACACCAGCATCCTTCCGAACCTCCTGGTTGAGGGCATCGCCGACGCAATCGCCGCTTCGCCCGCTCACAAGATATACGTTTCCAACCTGATGTGGCAGCCCGGTGAAACGATGCACTATCGCGCCAGTGACCATGTGCGGGCGATTCTCGAACATGCCGGAGCCGACGTGCTCGATAGCACGCTCATCAACACGGGCCGCATCGGAGAAGACTTGCTGCGAAGCTATCGGGAAAAGGACGCGGAGCCGGTATATCAGGACGCGGAGGCTCTCCGGGCAATGGGTATTTGCGTTCTGGAGGCCGACCTGCTCGGAAGCAGCGAGAAGATCCGGCATGAGCCGGATCTTCTTGCCGCCGCACTTGTCGAGATCGCGGCGAAGGCGGCGACGAAACCGCCACCGCTCCCGTAGCGGCGGCCTACGGACGTGCGCGTTTGGTGGGATGCAATTCGTGCCGTTCTACCCGAGACGCCGCAGGGGCCTTCCGCGCTTGGTAGGGGTGCCGGTAAGTCTTCGCGTTTCCTCTGGTGCGGAGCCATGGGCTGCCGTCGAGCATCACCGCATGCGCGGGCCAATCGAAGCCGGACCGCCGCCAGCCCCATTGCTCGAAGATCGTTCCGATCCGAACCAGCGGCCCGAAGCTGATTCCAGCCACAAACTGGTCTCGAGGACGCACGAACACGATGTCTGGGTCGTAGACCGGCACATAGTAGCGTTCGGGATCCACGGGCATGATCGTGATATCGCCGGCGTCCGTAAACACCACACGGTATTGCGAGCCGTCGCGCAGGTATCCAAACTGATTCGCCCGATGCCGCAGTTTCTGGATCTCCGTGAGCACGGCGGGCCTCTCGTCGAAAACCGCCGCGCCGAGTTGCCGCACCCACTCCTCATTGCTCGCCATCGCGTCCAGGATCGAAGGAAACGGCAGCAGGGAAAGCACGCTGGGATCCCACGGCAGGTTGTCTTCGTTGATGGCGTCCGCGAGCGCGTCCCCTTTCAGGTAACTGTGTCCATCCGCCCACGCAGCAGCTTCTTCGATCTGTTCTGGATAGGTGGATGCGGAGAGCACCTGGGCGATGAGCGCATCCGGATACAATGCGATTCTCGCTACAAGACCGTCGAGTTCCGTCGCACTGAATGAGGCCTGCGCAAACGCCGTGAGCCCAGCGAAGATCAGAGCGAAAGCGAGGGAACCCGCCAGCCTGGTTGTTCGACCACCAAACTGTTCTGTCAGTTGCTTTACGATTGGAATCGGGATTCTCATTGGAACACCTGCCGAAAAATCGCATGCCGCGCCCGCGCTAGCCGGATCGGCAGGCGCGGTTGCGGCACGTTCCGTCGTTCCTCATTGGTTGCTCAAGACCCGCCTAGGACTTCGGCGCGTGCTTGATGCGAATCACATGATGCTCGTGCTTGCCCTTGGTCATCGAGAGGATGACGCCATCAAAGCCGGGCTGCCAGATCTCGGCCAGCGTGTAGGTATTGCCAACCTTATCGAACACGATGTGAGAGTCGCTTTCCTCACCGGAGAGCGGCCGGGGCGAGACATAGGTCAAGATCATTGCGAGCACCTTGGGCGCGCCGGCTTTCGTCTGAATCTCAACCAATTGATCATCCGGCTTCACGCGGAATTCATAGGAGCCCGCAGCCAGCGTCTTACCGCCGGCGGTGAAAGCAAACGGCACCTTGGCCGTCACCGCTTCCATTTGGGCAGAGGCGTATGGCACGGTTGCCAGCGTGAGAACGGCCAAGAGCGCGATGCCCGACAGCCGGAAAATTCTTGCAGTCTGTTCATGGAAGGTCATATTGAGTCTCTTTCTCCACTTCGGTCTCATTGAACTTCGTGGAGCCCGTGGAACCGCTCCACTAATTGAAGTCTAGAGCGCGCCGGATTTCGTTCCCACTCTCAAAACTGCTAGTTTTGCCTCGGAAATCTCCCAGGTAGCCGTGTTGCGCCGCAGCCCACGAATACAAACTGCATGCGCAACACGGCGGATGCACGGCAGGGAGAGACCGGTTAGTTTTGCGTGAATGCGACGAAGGTGAGCTGGCCGTCCCGCTCCACCTGCAAGACGACGGCATCGCCGGAGTGAAACGAAGCGAGCTGCGTCTTGAGGGTTTCGAGATCCGCGATATCCAGGCCATTTACGGCGTGGATGATATCTCCTGGAACGAGGTCGATCGCGGCGGCGGTGGAATCGAGCACCTTCGCGGTTACCACCACCCCGTTCGGCAAGCGGATGGGCCCGAGCAATGGGGCGACATCCTTGGTGATCGCGACACCCAGCACACCCAGAGGAGGAATCAACTGCTTGCGGAGATCGGAGATCTCGCTCAGGCGATCGCTCGGAGTCTCCCTCTCGCCGACCTCCGCGGAGAGCGGAATCGAATCCGAGCCGCGGAGAACTTCAATCCTGTGCCGGCTGCCTTTGGCGGAGCGAAAAATGGCCAACTCGAACTGACGCGCGCTGCGGATCGTCACTCCGTCAAGGCTGGTGACCACGTCCCCGATCTTGAACCCGGCCTTCTCCGCCGGGCCGCCGGGGACCACATCGCTGACCAGCGCTCCCCGGCGCGCCTGGATGGAAAGCCCCTTTCTCAGCGTGGCATCGAGGTTTTGAAGGAGCACGCCAAGCAACCCGCGCCGGACGTGGCCGGAAGTGCGCAATTGGTGGTAGACATCGCGCACAAGGTTCGAAGGGATGGCGAATCCGATCCCTTCGTTGCCGCCGGATTGGGAGTAGATGAGGGTGTTGATCCCGATCACGCGGCCATCGGCGGAAACAAGCGGCCCTCCGCTGTTCCCCGGATTGATCGGCGTATCCGTTTGGATGTACTGCATGAAGCCATCCGCCGAAAGCTGCCGCGCCGGCGAGCTGACCACACCCATCGTCACCGTGTTCGCGAGGCCCATCGGGCTGCCGAAGGCGAGTGCAATCTGCCCCTGCCGGACGAGACTTGAGTTCGCGAGTTCGAGCGTGGGCAACCCGGCGCGGTGAATGCGGACCAGGGCGAGATCGGTTTCGGGGTCCACGCCGATCACCTTGGCGGGAATCGAGGCGCCCGCCTCGGCGGTGTTCCCAACCAACGCGGGCGGGAGCACCACAGTGACGCGCTCCGCCCCGTGCACGACGTGCGCATTCGTAATGATGAACCCATCCGAGCTGAGAATCACCCCGGAGCCGGTCCCCTGCTCCCGGGAGACGAATGCGGAATCCCTCGTGTCCGGCACCACCGTATAACCGGAGACGTTCACCTGCACGACCGACTTACCGACCGTCTCCGCAAGCCGCTCAAAATCGCCGCTCAGCGCCTCAATAGGGTGCGCCGCGGCGGGGCGGGCGTCTTGCGCTCGACAGATGCCGCCGGCGGCGAGCAGCAGAATCCAGACAGCCGCCCAATTCGCCCAACGAAGCCAACCTCTTCCCTGGGGCTTCCATTGAAAACCTGAAACTCTTGGGACGCAGTGATTGTTCATATCCATAAGAGATGCGACCCATCGTCTTCGTTGCACGCCGGTTCCCTGTGTCCATCGCGGATTTCCGATGCCACGATTCGCGAGCGCGGGCCCGGGCGCCCGACCCGCGCCGCCTGCTCCCGGAATAATCCGGAGCCGGAATCGGTTGTGTTCTGAGAAACCCTGATCCACAACGAAGGAGTTCCAGCGCGGCGGATGCGCCCGGCGAAGCCTTCCTCACAGCGATGATCGATATTCCTTCCACCCGCGCGATCCATCGAAAGGCCCGCATGGTCCTGCTGCTCGGGTTCTGCGCGCTGCTCCTGCTGGTGGCGGCCATCGGAATCTATGCGGCTCGAACGGTGGAACGCCTGAGCAACGACGAGGTGGCGGAAGTTGCGCGGCAATCCCTTCGCCGGAACTTGCTCAAGCAGGCCGATGAATCCTTGACCGCCGCCACGACAGCCGTGCGCGATTGCCTCATGGGGTTGGATGAGAGCGCCGCGGAACCTCATCGAAAGCAGGCGCGGCAGGCATGGCAAGACGCGGAAAACGCGATCGCAAAGTACCGTGAGGCAGCCGGCGACCATGCCGCTCTCACCGGGAGGCTCACGAACGAGCTGACGTTGTACTGGGCGCTGGCAGAGACCACGATTCAGCTTGACCAGAAATCCCGGCGCACGGCCGCGACCACCGTCTTCGTCGATCAACTGGTTCCTCTGCGCGATCAGTTTCTCAATACCCTTGAGGAACTCCAGAGGCTGGAGTGGCAGGATCTTCGCTCTGTTGCAGAGCAGTCTGACGCGATCGCCGGCAAGGCCAGGCGCAGGATGTGGGCCGGCGTCGGCGGTGCGTGTCTGCTGGCCGCGCTGATCGTGGCGTTCTCGTTCTGGCATCTGAAGAGCCTGGAGACATCCGCGATCTCGAATTACGCGGAGGCCGCCACCGCGGCGGTCGAGTTGAGCAACCTCTCGGGGCGGCTGTTCCGTTCCCAGGAGGAGGAGCGGAAGCGAATCGCCCGGGAGATCCACGACGACTTCGGCCAGCGAATGGCCACCCTGCTCTACGAACTCTCCAGCCTCTCCGAGAGGAAGGATGCAACGCAGCCGATGAGCGCCGCGATCGAAGGCGCGCGGGAACGGCTGGCGGAGCTCGCCAAGGACATCCAGAACTTGTCGCGCGGCTTGCACTCCGCCGTCCTCGAAAAGATTGGCTTGGTGGCGGCTATCCGGTCAGATTGCGCGCTGATCGCGCACCGGACACACCTGGAAGTGAACTTCGAATCCACCGGCAGCTACCCGCGTTTGCCGGAGGAGATTGCACTCCCGGTCTACCGGGTCTATCAGGAAGCGATGCAGAACGTCATCAAGCATGCAAAGGCGGGCCGGGCGGACGTCTCTCTCTCGGTGGAGAATGCGCATCTGACTCTCCGCGTGAAGGACTACGGAATCGGCTTTGAGACTTCTTCGCTGAGCAGCCAGACCAGCCTCGGCCTGGTGACGATGCGGGAACGGCTGCGCATTGCCGGCGGAAAGCTGAGAGTTCATTCCACACCCTCGCGGGGCACAGAGATTGAAGCGAGCGTCCCGTTGCCGGATGCGTAGGCGGGCGCGGTGATGATCTACATTCGAAAGGCGACGCGAGGGCGGTACGGCCCGGGAGATCCAGTGTATGCGACGATCGACGATTCTGATTGCCGATGACCACAATCTGGTGGTGGAAGGGCTGCGCGGCCTGCTCGAACCGGAGTATGAGGTGGTGGGCAGCGCGTCCGACGGACGATCCGTGCCCGCCGAGGCGCGGCGGCTGAAGCCGGACCTGATCGTGATCGACATCTCGATGCCCGGCCTGAATGGGATTGACTGCACACGTCAACTCCGCGAATCGGGATGCCCCGCGAAGATCCTGGTTCTCACCATGCATCTCGATGCCACGCTTGCGAGAGAGGCCATTGACGCCGGAGCGAACGGCTATCTCCTCAAGAGCGCCTCCGCCGCCGAGTTGCGAAACGCGGCCGCGGAGGTCCTGCTGGGCCGAACGTACCTCTCACCTGCCGTGACCAGAGATTTTCTTGAGGTGATGGGCCGCGCGAGTTCGCGCGACGACGCATGGGCCGCGCTTACGCCGCGCCAGCGGGAAGTGCTGCAACTGCTGGCGGAGGGGAAGTCCCACAAGGAAGTCGCGGCGATTCTGAACATTTCCGTCAAGACGGCGGAGTATCACAAGTACGCGATTTTCGAGAACCTGGGGTTGAAGACCAATGCGGAACTCGTGCAGTACGCCATAAGGCACGGGATTATCACGATTTAGCGATGTTGGGAGTTCTCCTAGTAGAACGATTCGCCGGTTCCTGTTTCACTGGTTGCAGAGGCAATGGTTGTGGCGGACGTGGAAAAAAGCGCAGCCGGCGCGGCGCCGGCCGACGCCCGGATTCGCGTCATTCTGGCGGATGACAACCGCGGATTGATGGCGGAGCTACTACGGATTCTGTGCTGGGAGTTCGAGATCGTCGCCACCGTTCCGAACGGGCGGGAACTCTTGGAAGCGTATGATCGCTACAAGCCCGATGTGGTGGTTACCGACATCTCCATGCCGGTGCTCGATGGATTCGCGGCAGCGGAAGCGCTCGGGCATCGAGGGAACCCGCCGGTGATCTTCTTCACGATTCACGACGACCCGGCCTTTCTGGAAGAAGCCAAGACCCTCGGGGCGGCGGGGTACGTCGTCAAGGGCTGCCCTCCCTCGGTGCTCGCCAAAGCGATTCGGTCCGCGTACCAGGGCCGTTCGACTGGCCCGCAATCGCACGCCGGATAACACTCTTGCGTGTATCCGCGCCCTTCCGCTGAGCGGGTGCGGCGCTGTTGGCGCATTGCTTCCGCTGTTCGTGAAGACCAGAATGGAAGTAGGAAGGAATCCCGGCTGACCGGAATGCCGGCCAGTTGAGATCGGTTGACGATTTATGGAACAAGACCTTTACCCGGTTGCTTCGAAGGAGTTTTCCCAGAAGCGCAGGGAGCTTGCGCCGGAGACCTATTCGGCTTTCATTGCTTTTAGCCAGCAAGTATTCGCGGACGGCGCGCTGGCGGGGAAGATGAAAGATCTGATCGCAATCGCGGTGGCGCACACGACGCAGTGCCCCTACTGTATTCGCGCCCATACGAAACGCGCATTGGCCAAAGGCGCGACGGAGCAGGAGATCATGGAAGCGATCTGGGTTGCCGCCGAGATGCGCGCGGGCGCGGCTACCGCACATTCGACCCTTGCAATTGACGAGATGCTCAAGGCGAAGCCCGCGCAGTAGCCATCTGCGCGGACGGCGCCATGGGCGCGTTCGCGGGAGCGCTTAGATCGCCTGCGTGCGGCAGGTGGCTCCGCGGCCTTTCAGGCAATAAGCGTAACAGTTCTTGTGAGCGAGATAGACGCGGCGGAGCGATTCTGCCAGAGTTGCACCGAGATCGAAGCTTCGATCGTCGTAGATCACCGGGCACGGATAGTAGCGGATCTCGCCTTCGATCTTCTGGATGCACCGGCTGAAGTGGCACATGAGCGATTCCGGCGACTTGCCCAGAATCGAGAAGCAGTTGGTGGTGACGAACACTTCCGGATGCGGTGCACCGCCTGATTGCCGAATGCGCGTCAATTCATGGCCGGATTCCAGCAGGTTCTCGATGAGATTCACTTCAACGGCGAGGCCCTCGAACAGCGCCCGGTAAGCCTCGCGGATTTCCTCGTCCGATTGGAGCGCGAGCAGCGGCCGCTCCGCCGTGAGCACGGGAACAAAGCCCATACCGGCGAGCACCCGCACCGTATCCACGGTTTGGGCGAACGTGCCCTTGCCGCGCAGTGCGTCGTGCCTTTCGGGGCACGGGCTTTCGAGCGTGATCCTCAGCCGCAACCGCCCACCGTGCCGCGCCCGCAGCGCCCGCAATGCGTCGAGATGATTCCGAATGTAGCGCCGCCCATTGGTGAGGATCTCAACGGGCGCAATGGCAAGGGCATACTCGAGGCTGGCGAGGAACTCCTCGTTGCAAGCAGCGCGGCCTTCGAGAACGTCCCGATTGACGAAGGGCTCTCCGCCCGTGAAGCAGATTCTCTGAACGCCAAGCCGGCCAGCCTCGTCGAGGTGCGGACGCAATTCGGCGAAACGGATCTGCTCGAGGCGATGATTTTGTGGGGAGGAAGCGGTGTAGCAGTGCTTGCACTTGAGATCACAGAGCGAACCCTGCATCACCCAGAGGTCTTCGAGGACCGGGCCGTTGGCGCCGCGCTTGGGATCTACGAAACCGCGCTCCTCGCCATTGGGCTTCGCCAAACAAAGCCCATCCGGATGTCCACCATGCCCGCTCATCTCCACGCAGTATAGCAACGGGCCTACTGTGGCCCGGTTTGAAAAGTGGATGACGAAACGAATGACGGCCGGCTCTTCTCCCGTGGAGAAGAGCCGGCCGCGGAGGCGATGGCGAACCCTTCTCCATTGCCAGGAGAATGGATTCGCCCGCGAGCGGATTAGAAGATCAGGCGAAGTCCGAACTGCACGATTCTCGGATCGCGGGAGGACGTGATGGTGCCAAACGTGGCGCTTCGGTTTCGCCCGTCCGCTCCAGGAGAGAACGAGGCGTTCGGGCTGCCAAGGTTGGTGTGATTCACAAAGTTGAATGCCTCCGCGCGGAATTGCGCACGCAACTTCTCAGTGATCATCGTGTCCTTGATGAGCGAGAGATCGAAGTTGACAACACCCGGGCTGCGCACGTCGGGCAGCGCTCTTCCGAGATTCCCGTACGTGAAGTTTGGCGGATTCAGGAACTGCGTGGTATCGAACCAGCGCTCCGCGGTCGGGTTATCCAATTTTGCGCTCACTCCGGTCGAGTTTGGCCGGTTTGCCAGGAAGTTACTGGCTCCGCGCACCACCAGCGGCAAGCCGCCCTGCATGGTGGAGATCATATTCACCTGCCAGCCGCCGATGAGCTTTTCCGCCACCGCGCTCGAAGAGACAAAGCGCTTGCCTTTCCCGAACGGCAGTTCATAGATACCGCTGATCACAAGCCGGTTCGAAACGTCGCTCGGATCCACGGAGCGCTCCGCTCTGCGGTCGTACAAGCCGTTCTGGTAACCCTGGGCGCTGCTCACTTCCACGGAGCCGAAGTTCATGGGAACGTTGGCGCTATCGCTGATCAACTTCGCGAAGGTGTACGAACCGAGGACCGCGAACCCGTTCGATAGCCGCTTCTCCACACTCAGCAGGAACGAATGGTAGATCGAGTTACCGAGGTGAGGGTTCCGGACGTTGACGCTCGTGTAGTAGGGAAACGGCTTCAGCAATTGAGAACGGCTGATGGTGCTGCCGCCCAGCGCCCCCGGCACAAGCCCTTTGTACGGATTTGCAATCTGATTCTGGAGGCTGAGACCGAGGCTTTGATATTGCGGATCGAGTTGATTGTAGTCATATCCGTTCGCGATCAACCCTGTGCCATGGTTCGCGCTGTAGCCCGCGTCCACCAGCACCTGCCACGGAAGTTGCCGCTGCAGGGAGACGGTCCATTGCTGCGACATGGGCACCTTCTCATCACCCTGGTCCCAGTTCACGCCCTGGCTCAGCAGAAAACCCGGACCCAATCTCGAGCCGAGCGGCTCCGTGGCTGGATAAGGCAATCCGTTCTTGAACTGGAAGGCGGCCAAATTGGTGTTGTTGTTTGGTGGAACGTAAGTGGTGGTGGTGTTGGCAAAACCCGCCGTGCTTCCGAAAAAGTCCCGGTAGAAAATCTGCGGATAGAAGATGCTATAGCCCGCTCGGAGCACGGTCTTCCCGTCGCCCAGCAGATCATAGGCGAGCCCGATGCGGGGTCCGAAATTGTTGTAGACCGGTTCGAGCGGCGTTCGCCCGTAGTCGATGCCCGCATACTCCATCCGGCCGGGGAGTTTCGTATCCGGATTCACCGCGAAGGGATTGAAATTCGAGTTGCCGTCGTTCCGCTCGAACGGCCATTGCTGATAGTCCCAACGAAGCCCTAGATTCAACGTCAGCCGCCGCGTGGCTTTCCAATCGTCCTGCACGAAGAGGCTATAGGACTTCCCGGCATCGGATTCACCGGCGTAACGGGTCACGGTGGCGCTACTTACCGATCCAAGCAGGAACGTGGCGAACGAGCTTCCGGTGCCCACCTGGCTTTGAGGATTCCCGGTCAACCCCTGAGCGAAATCGAAACTGCCGGAAGGGACTTCGCGCTGGTAGTTGTTCGCCTGCTGGACTCTGACGTCCGCCCCAACCTTGAGCGTGTGACCGCCGAAGATTTTCGTGGCCATGTCGAAGAATTGCCAAGTGGTGCCGCCCCGCAACCCGACCGTGAATGCGCCGAAAGCGGTGAGGCCGTTGTTCACGCGCGGGAGCGTTTCCTGCGGGAAGGAAGCGGGCAGCCCCAGCTTCGAAGGCCAATCCTGGCCGAAGCTGTAGGCCTGGAACGGGAAGGCCTGCCGCGCTACACCCACGCGAAACTCGTTGAGGAGCGTGGGAGAGAATGTGTGGGTATCGCTGAACAACGCATTGTAGTTCAGATAGTTGTCCAGGCGGGAACGGACATTCGGATCCGGCAGGGCCGAAAAGAAGCCGTTGTCGTTGAAATGCTTGTAGTAGAGGTAGCGGAACGAAGCGCTGTTGCTGTCGGAGAAGCGGTGATCTCCCTTGATCGTGTACTGGTTCATGTTGCGCTTTTCCGCAACCTGTCCGATCCAATTCTGGGAATTCGTAAATGCGTTGTTGGGCGTGCGATTGGGAAGCGGGTAGAACTGCATCATCGCGATCGAGACCGCGTCCAGCCGGTTCGAAGGGATGAGGTTGTTCGCGAACGGAGACCGGATATACCCACCGCCGGGGTTGGCAACCGTTGTGCTCGGATCATAGATGGCGATCAATCGTCCGTTCGCATCGAACAGCCGGGAAAAGTCGCCATTCCGTTGTTCTTCGATAGGCACTGTGAGGATATTCGATTGAAACCGGCGGTTCCGCCACCCCTCATAGTTGAAGAAGAAGAACGACTTGTTCCGCCCGTCATAGAACTTCGGCAGAAAGACCGGGCCGCCCAGTGATCCACCGTACTGGTGATAGCGGAACGGTTCCTTGGAAGCAGCGAAGGTGCGGCGGGCGTCAAATGCGTCGTTGCGGATGAAGTAGCTCAGGTTTCCATGGAGATCGTTGGAGCCGCTCTTGGTGACGACGTTCACCACGCCACCGGCGGTGAAGCCCAATTCGGCTGACATCACGTTTGATTGCACTTTGAATTCCTCAACGGCATCCACGGTGGGGTTCACGTTGAGGTCCGCCATGAACGCGCTGTTGTTATTGCCGCCATCGAGCACGAAGCTGTTGAGCGAACTGGGGCCGCCATTGATGCTCATCGCGGAAAGAGCAATGCCGCGATCGGCGAACCCGCTATTCGTTGGGCCGGCCTGCGATTTCACACCCGGCGTCAGCATCACCAGCGCGAGCGCATTGCGGCCGTTGAGCGGAAGTTCCGCGATTCGTCGGTTCTCAATGACCTTTCCCACCGTCGCGCTTCCCGTATCCACGAGGGCGGCATCCGCGACGACGCTGATCGATTCCGCCATCGCGCCCACTTCGAGCTTGAGGTTGAGAGAAACACGTTGATCCACCTGCAGCGTGATACCGCTTCGCTGGATCACCTTGAAACCCGTCTTCTCAACGGCAACCTGGTAATTGCCGACCCGGAGCGCGGGGACCGTGAAGTAGCCGCTCTCATTGGTAGCGGTCTGGGAAACCGCGTTCGTGCCGGTGTTTGTAATCTTCACCTCGGCCGCGGGCACCGCCGCGCCAAGCGCGTCGGTCACCGTGCCGGAAATGGAACCCGTACCCTGCTGGGCAACCAGGGGAAGTCCCGAGACAAGGAGCAAGGCGAGAATCACTCTAATCATTGTTTTGACTCCTGAAGCCGAACGTACCGAATCTACCTATACGAAAAAGAACGCCGCCGTCGCCGTGCAATCCGCTTGGGGAGTCAGGCGGACCCAGTGGGCGGAGAAGGCGTCGGGGAAGATGTGTTTGGCATAGCCTTCCACGGGCACTTTGATTTGCTCGTACTTGTGCCAGGTCCCGTTGCCCATGAAGTCGATCTCCAGGTCGAAGGCCGCGGCTTTATCCGTGCTGATGTGGAGCATTTTTCGCTCAAAACCGGTGAGCAGGAACGGGTCCGAAGCCTCGCCTTTGCGGACGGCGGCCTTCCACCAGGGGCCACCCCATCCGGCAGGCTTACCCCAACTCCACAGGTCGTCCGTCTTGCCGAACCAGACGCCCGCTTGCGGCTGGCCGACAACGGCGTTGTTATCGCGATTGGGTGTGGTCTGGTTGCCGCCCACCGTGAAGAGGCCCCGGTAGGCGCAGTAATCCGGGATGATCCGTAGATGCTGGCAAATGGGCTTCACGCCCCAGATGCGGCCTTCGAAGGGCAAGGGCTGAAGCTCATAGAACATGCCCTGGATGTCAACTAAAAAGTGCTCCGTTTCCACTTCGCGGATGCGCATCCATTCTGTCTGCCAAGCCTGGCTCATGGCATGGGTGGCTTTCGGAAGGCGGTAGCGCTGCCACTTGCCGTCAACCAGCGCCCAGAAGAGAACGCTCGCTTCGTCCCAGCCCGTCGCAAACATGACCTGGCCGAGGTCCTGGCGGGCCATGACGTCCATGTGGGGCTTGCCGGAGAGCCGGTTCCAGGTCTTGCCGTCGTATTCGAAGAGGCCGGCGCTGTCTTCGCCAAAGGCATAGAAGCCGTTGTTTGCGACCGCAATGCGGCCCTGCGCCGTGTAGCCACCCTTGAAGTGCGGGCGCTTGGCGATCTTCATATCCTTTACGAGATCGAAGAGGACGCGCGGCTTGAGATCCTTCACATCCATCTCCAGCAGCAGGCCTTCCATCGTCATGTGGTAGACGCGGTTGGCGGGGTCGCTCAGATGGCGGAAAGTGGAGGTGAGCCGGTGGTTGTCGAGTTCGGGGATGTGCTTCCAGTTACCAGCCGCGTCAATGACGTAGGGGCCGATAAAACACTGGTTCGACTCGCGATGGATGAGGCGGTTGGCATGCGTCCCATCATGCACGTGAACACGCTCGCTGTTGAGCTGTTCGTCCACCCGGAAGAGACCCAGGCCATAGCCGGTTCCCTTCATGTGGCTGTTGTAGGTGACCACCCAGAGCGCGTCGGCCCACGGCATCAGCGCGCCGGTGCCGCACTCGCTACGGGCGGGGCCGTTATCCGCCTTAAAGCCAACGGTAGTACCGGGATTCGAGAACGTCTGCGCCACTCCGGCCAAGGGAGCGGCGAGGATGGAAGAAATCAGATGACGGCGAGAGGTAGACATTCCGCTCTTTCCTGGGTCAAAAGTATTGCGATCAGGAGCAGAGTATCAACGCCGCCAACGGAAGTCTTTGGACAAATGTCCTAGTCGCGGGAATTTTTCTAATCGAGATGAATCATGCCGCGCTGCACGGCGATGATGAGCAACTGCGTGCGATCCGTCGCGCCCATCTTGTCGAGGATGTGGGTCATGTGGACGCGCACGGTTTTCTCCGCGATGCCGAGCCGGTCCCCGATATCCCGGTTGCTGAGGCCCTCGGCGACGAGAGCGACGATCTGCGTTTCCCTCGCCGTGAGCGGATCCAGGTCCCGTTCGTCTTCGATGCGCCTGGCCAGCAGCGGAGGGAGATAGCGGTATCCACGGTGGACGCGCCCAATGGCATCGGTCAGCAAATCGGCATCGGCATCCTTGGTAAGATAACCCAGCGCACCCAAGGCCAACGCGCGTTCCACATCCGCCACGCCTTCGTAGTTCGAAAGGACGAGAATGCGCGCTTCGGGATTCTCATTGCGAATGGCCCGGATGGCGTCAAAGCCGGAGAGGCCAGGCAGACGGAGATCCATCAGAACAAGATCGGGGCGGTGCGCGCGGTACATGGCCAGCGCTTCGTCTCCACTCGCCGCCTCCGCCACGATGCGCATGTCCTCGCGCGCGTCAATGACAGAATGCAGCGCGAGGCGAGCGAAATACTGGTCTTCCACCAGCAGAATGCGAATCTCTTCCTTCATCGCCGGGCCACCCGCTTGAGCGGTAGTTCCGCATGGATCGTCGTGCCCTCCCCGGGAGCGCTTTCCACCCGGAGGCTCCCCCCGAACTGCGCGGCGCGTTCCCGGATAATGGCCAAGCCGAAGTGCCCGTCCGCGATGGAATGAGGATCGAAGCCCCGTCCGTCATCCGTCACCCGGGCCAACACTCTCGCGGGCGAGGCGGAAACATGAACGGAGATGGAGGAAGCATTCGCGTGTCGAAAAGCATTGAGGGCGGCCTCCTGGCAGATACGGAGGACGCCATGAGCTAGCTCGGCAGGGATGGTTTCAGCGTCACCCTCCATGGAAACGCGGTGCGCGACGCGGCCGTCGCGCAGAATTTCGCGAAGAGAGCGTTCCAGCGCATGGGGAAGGCTTTCCCGCTCCGGCTCATTGTGGCGCAGGTCCCAAATGACCCTCCGCGCTTCGGTCCGGTAATGCCGCAACATATCCTTCGCGGTGCGAATGGCCTCCCGCGCCGGACCCGGGTCCTGCTCCGGCAACGCCTTGGTTGCAGCGTCCAACTGCCAGGAAATGGCGGAGAATCCCGCGAGCAAAGTATCGTGCCATTCCCGGCCGAGGCGGTTGCGCTCCTCGGCCACCAGCGCATATCGGGAACGCACGAGGGAGACTCGCCAGCGATAGATGGCCCACAGGGAAGCAGCCAGAAGGAGGACAACGGCCGAATAGAACCACCAGGTTTCAAACCACCGCGGAGGCTGAGCGAGGCGCACGGTTTGCGGCGCGCCCCAATCCGAGCCGGGAAGTTTCGCGGAGATCTCGATGCGGTGCTCCCCAGCGGGCAGGGTATCAAGACGAAGCGTGCGTTGCGTGCCGAGCGGAATCCAATCCGATTGCAGCCCTTCCACGCGATAGCGGAAGACGACGCGATCTGCCTGATAGAGGCGATCCGAGCCATAGGCGATCTCATGCATCCGGCCCAGCGATTCCACTCCACGAATCAAAATTTGCGGCGGCGCGGCGGCGCGCAGCGCCTCCGGGCGCACCTCCACCAGGCCGCGCACGGTGGGAAACCACAGGTGGCCCTCTCGATCCCGCCACGCGGCCGGGGAACCCACATTCTGAAATTCGATCGAGCGCAACCCATCCTCGCCATCAAAGGCAACAGGCTGCACTGCCGCGCGAGAACCAGCGGCGACTTGATTCAACCGGTCCAGAGAAACCGCAAACAAGCCCGCCGGCGAACTCAGCCAAAGATTGCGAGCACGGTCTTCGAGAATCGCATAGAACGGCAACGGAGGCATTCCCTGGCGCTGATCGAAGAGAATCGCGCGCCCGTCTTCCACTCGAAGCAACCCATTGGCGCGCGTCGCGGCCCAAATGCGGCCATCCGCGTCTTCGTGCAGCGCGGTGACCGACGGATGCGGCAGGCCGGAGACCTCGCGAGCCTTCCCTTCCCGGATGACGAGGAGCCCCTGGCCCGAACCCACCCAAACGGCGCCATCCCTGGCTTCAAGCAAACAGCGCACCGGCCGGTCACTCCATTGCACTGGCGCTTGCGCGTGGGGATCGGCGCTTGGATAGACATAGAGCCCGTCAACCCCTCCCAGCCATAGGGCGCCTTTGCGATCCAGCAGGATGGCGTGCACCGATGGAAGATGCCGCAGGCTGCCCTCACGGAAAACAACGTGGCCATTTGGGGAAACGTGATGCAGGGAATGCCAGTCACTGAACCACAGATCGCCACTGGGCGCGAAGGTCATCGCGCGGATCAGCGTGGTCTCCACCGGGAAACCGAGCGGCAACGCTTCCACGTGTCCCCGGCGCAGCCGGTGAACTCCGCTCCGCCAGGACCCCACGAGAATCTCCCCTCGCGGGTTTTCGATTACGGTGGAGAGGAACTGAGCGCCGAGACCTTCCTCGGGTCCAAACGGAACAACCGGGCCGCTGCGCCAACGGCTGAGCCCCGCTCTGGTACCGATCCAGAGGCTCCCCTCCCGGTCTTCGAAGAGGGTGTGCACGAAGTTATCCGTCAAACCATCGTCCAAGCCCCAATGGGATGCGTTATTGGTGGCGACGCGATAAAGCCCCCTTCCCCATGTGGCGGCCCACACCTGGCCGTCGCGATCTTCGAGCACGCTCACTACCGGACCCTCGACACCAGGCACGCGCTCGAGCGACACCGCGGACTTGAGCTTCACGGGATTGAGCTTCACGCGAAAGAGCCCCTCGGTCGTGCCCAGATAAATCGCTCCGCCACGTCCGGCCGCCAGAGAGAGGGGCCTCCCCTTCGTACTGTCCGCCGGCCAAAGCAGATGGAAGCGCTCCCCTTCGATTGCAATCAACCCGCTTGTGTCGCAAAGAAGCAATCGGCGGTCCGGCAGTTCAAGAACGCTCTCCCAACTCAGGTCTCCGCCGCCTTTAGGGGTTAGCATCTGAAACCGGTCTTTCACCGCGCGCCAGGTTCCGCTTCCCGATGCCACGAACGAACCGTCCCGGCGCAGCATTCCCGAGGTGAAGTTGGGAGGCGGGGGAGGCACGGACTGAGACTCGCCCTTCCGGTTCACGAAAGTACCGGCATCCCGCGTCAGGATCCAGAGTGTTCCATCGGGAAGCGCTTCCACAGCATTCACCCATTCACGGGAGATCCCCGCGCGTTCATTCAGCACCACCGGGGAGAACTGAATTCCGTCAAACCACGCAACACCTCCGGAGGTACCCACTACCAGCCGGCCGTCGGCTGCCTGCGCGATCGAAGTCACGTAGTTCTGGGGAAGGCCGTGCTCGACGTGCCAATTCCGCTTGGCGTATTGCGAAATTGCGAAGCTGGGGTCGAGCCCGAAGAGAGCTTGTGTAAGGAAAAGCGCCGCCAGCAAGCCAGCGGCGCGGTGGCCGGAACGGCTACGCAGAGATGGCGCGCATTGGAGCACTGGCGTAAATATTCCCCTCGGCACGGCGATGGAAGAGCAGCTAAGAAGCATGCTAGCAGAGCGGGCGCGGCAGGGTTGAGATCCGCGGGGGGCGCGGGATCTTCCGCCGGAACGGCCCGGCATTCTGTTCGGCGGAACACCCGATTCCCGGGCCTCGATACCGGAATTTACACCCAAGTTGCAACCGATTCGCTTGACAGCGCAATTCGGGCGGATCTAATCTGGATGTTTTAGGTCCGAGATTGAACAGCGTTACGCTTTCCGATGCGCTTCCCTCCATTTTTCCTTCTATGCCGCTGATACTTAAAGGCAACCGTGGGAAATGGATTCCAAGGCCTATTCGGACCGAACTCATTAAGGACAAAATCATGATACTTCCATCCGTACTGAAGGCCGCCCGTTCCAGGTTGCGAAACATCGTACTTGCAACTGGTTTGCTTTGTCTATTTCAATTTTCCTGGGCGCAGCAGGCCCAGGTTTCGGGCACGGTTCGAGACCCCAGCGACGCCGCCATCGTGGGCGCTTCCGTGGAACTGGTGAACGTGGCCACGCAGGAACGCTGGGACCTGCTCACGAACGGCCAAGGCCGCTATGTGGCTCCGTCGCTGCCATCCGGGGAGTTTCGCATCACGGCCCGGGCGAAGAGTTTCGAGACGCGCGTGCTCGAAGGGGTTCGCGTCGAGGTTGCGGCGAAACTGACCATCGACCTCACCATGCAGATTGGAACCGAAGCGCAATCGGTGACGGTGGAAGCCGGCCAGGTTCAACTCAACACGGTGGACGCCTCTCTCAGCACGGTGGTGGACCGGGGCTTTGTCTCGAATATCCCGCTGAATGGCCGCAGTTTTCAATCGCTGCTCACGCTGATTCCAGGGGTGAACGCGATTCCATCCGGAGGCTCGGGCACGAACGGCCAGTTTTCCGTGAACGGCATGCGGGCGGAATCGAACTATTTCCTGGTGGACGGCGTGAGCGCGAATACGGGCGTGAACACGGCGTCTCCGGGGCGCGGCGCGGGCTACTCCGGCTCGCTGCCCGCGGGCACGGCCCTGGGCACCACGCAGAGCCTCGCCTCCATGGACGCCGTGGAGGAGTTCCGCGGCGTCACTTCCACCTATTCGGCCGAATACGGGCGCGTGCCGGGCGGGCAATTCTCCTTCACCACGCGGTCAGGAACCAACGAGATTCACGGCTCGCTCTACGAGTATTTCCGGAACGATGCGCTCGACGCGAACAGCTTCTTCGACAACCGGAACGGCGTCTCGCAACCCAAGATGCGGCAGAACAATTTCGGCGGCACCGTGGGCGCGCCCGTGTGGGCGCCGGGTCTCTACAATGGCAAGGATCGGACGTTCTTCTTCTTTTCCTATGAAGCGCTGCGCCTGCGATCTCCGCAGGAATCGCGCATCACCAGCGTGCCGACGGCCGCGCTGCGCAACGAGATCGCGCCGCCCGAACTGCGCCAAGTGCTGAGCGCCTTTCCGCTTCCCTCCCCCGGATATGCCGAAGAGAGTGGGCATACCGCTCCCTTCGTGGCCAGCTATTCCCAGCCGAGTTCCATCGATTCGAGCAGTCTTCGCCTGGACCATGCGTTCACTGATGCCTTTCGCGTTTTCGGGCGTTACGCCTACGTGCCTTCGAGCACCAGCAGCCGCTA
>JADLCF010000176.1 GCA_020847315.1 Bryobacterales bacterium
AGACGCTCAGCTTTCTCGGCCGGAATCGGGAACATCCCTTCTTCCTCTATCTTCCCTACACCCTCCCTCATGCCGATAGCGAGCGGAGCCGCGATACGGGAGACGGTTACGTAGTGAAGAACTACGGCGCTTATGCGCAGCGGGATTGGGATTCCGCGGACCGCGGTTATGCGGCGTGCGTATCGCGATTGGATGCCGATGTGGGACGAATTCTCGAGGAACTTCGTACCCTCGGACTGGATGAGCGGACCCTCGTGCTATTCGCCAGCGATAACGGTCCTGCCAATGAAGGCCGTCACAAGGCAACTTTCTTTCAGAGCAGTGGCAAGATCCGCGGCGTACCGTTGAGAGGGAACAAGGGGGACCTCTACGAAGGAGGCATACGCGTTCCCGCCATCGCTCGATGGCCAGGAGTCATCGCCGCGGGAAGCACCAGTTCCAGCCCTTGGGCATTCATGGATTTGATGCCTACCTTTGCCGACCTCGCGGGAGCGCCGATCCCCAATGGGTTGGATGGCGTTTCGATCGCACCATTGCTTCGAGGAGGAAACCTTCCACCCGACCGAGTTCTGTACTGGGAGATGCCCACGGCGCACTCTCAGCAGGCGGTTCGCGCGGGACAATGGAAAGCGGTGCGAGTCGGCAAGGGTACGGCTCCACAGCTATATCATCTGGCCTCGGACCCCGGCGAACAACATGATCTTGCCCAGTCCGAGACAGACCGGCTCCGGGAACTCACGCAAGCGATGGATCGCGCTCACGCCGAGTCGCCCGATTATCAGCTTCGCTGATTGCTAGAGCCGGTCGGCGTGCCGCCAGTTCGCGCGAGCGGGATCGTAGGCGGCATTGAGCGTGGGCATCTGCGCGCCTACGGATTCTCGCCACTCTCGCAGCCGCTTGGCCAAGTCTTTGACAGTCTCGGGCTACTTGATTTGAAGTCCATGGAGCCGTCGCCGGAGCGGCGGTAGAAAGGCGATGGCGGCGCCCGTATCCTCGGGTTAGCATGGCCCGGTCACCGCGCTGGCGGCTCCAGGCCGTGACAGGAACGTTCCTGCTCTTCGTTCCACCTCGCGTAACTTCCGGCAGTCTTGCCGGGTGGGTACACTTGGAGCATCGCCAATGGGAGATCGATGGACATGGCGGATACTTACCCTCAGGGAGTCTTCATGCAGCGGACCTCGCCCCGGTTCTCGAAGCAATTTGCCCGCGCACTCGCGCTGGGCTTGGTGGGTCTGGCTTTAAGCACCGCCGTTGTCTTGAGCACGCTGCCCTCCCTCGCGGCCGACGCCGGGAGACTCGCTCTCGACAAGAAGCAAGATGGAATCACCGTGCTGTTTGATGGGCGCCCGCTCACCACGCTGCACTTCGGGCCCAAGTGGGATAAGCCGTTCCTGCACCCGCTTCGTTCTTCCTCCGGCGTGGTGATTTCGCGCGGTTTCCCGCTGGATCCTCAGCCGGGCGAATCGAAGGATCACGCCTGGCACCGTGGCATCTGGTACGGGCATGGAGACGTGAACGGAGAAGATTTCTGGCGCGAGCTTGGGCCGGAGAAGTCAGGCAAACTCGTGCCGGTGGAGACGCCCGAAGCGTTCATCCGGAATGGCGCGGCCGTACTGAAGCTTTCGCTCGCGATGCAGGGGCGGTTACCGGAGAAGAAACGCTACGGAACGATCGGTGAGCAGTACCTGATTCGGGTAGACGGCCCCCTGGTGTTCATGGATGCGGTCATCACGGTGACCGCGGATGCGGGGATGGATCTGCGTTTCGGCGATTCCGATGATGGAGGCTTCGGATTCCGGCTTTCTGATGCATATCGGGAGGATCGCGGCGCCCAACTGATCAATTCCGCGGGTGGAATCGGCAGCAAAGCCATTTGGGGCAAAAGCTCGAAGTGGGTAGATTACTCAACCTCCCTGGAAGGAAAGACGATCGGCTTGGCGGTGTTGGACCATCCCTCGAACGTCCGCTATCCGGAGGCATGGCATGCGCGGGGTTACGCGCTCTGTGCCGCGAATCCGTTCGCTCTTGGTAGCTTCGCGGAGGACAAGACGATTGACGGCAGCTACGTTGTGAAGGCCGGCGATACCCTGACCCTGCGCTATCGGGTCGTGATCCACGAAGGTAAGGCGACCCATGAAACTCTGGATCGCTGGCAGCGCGAGTTTGCTGCGGCGCAACAGCTTCGCTAAGAGACATGCAGCGGAGTCGCATGGCGGCTGTTCTTGCGGTCTAGCGTTGCGTTCCCAGCCGTGTTGTTAAGCGGCCGCGCTTCCCAAACTGAGGCATGAATGGGGCGCGCTCGTGACAAGAGAACGTTCCGGAACCCCTCCAAGGCCAGTTCTGCCGGTGCGGGGGGGCAGGGGAACCTTGCCGGACTTGCGCATGCGCCGGAAAGTCGAAAGACTGTGAAGGGCCCCCTGCAGGCCGGGTTGGGCAACAGTTGCTAGTCTCATGCGTTCTCCAGGAGGAATCCGCTCATGAATCGCCGTACATTCATTGGATCCAGTTTCGCTGGATTAGCGGCCGCCCAGGTCCGCGCGTTCGCCGCCAATGACCATGTGAATATCGCGATGATCGGCGTCGGAGGACGGGGCCGCAGCCTGCTGGGCGGATTGCTCGGCAGTTCCGGAGTGAAAGTTACCCACATCTGCGATGTGGACACCGCTTCCATCGAACGCGCACAAGCGGTCGTGAAGAAGGCCAGTGTGGCGCCCCCCGCTGTGGTGGGCGATATGCGGGAACTGCTGCAGAATCCAGAAGTGGACGCAGTAGTGATTGCCACGCCGGATCATTGGCACGGGCCGGCAACCATCCTTGCCTGTAATGCCGGGAAAGACGTCTATGTAGAGAAGCCGGCCGCTCACAACATCCGCGAGAGCCGGTTGATGATTGAGGCAGCGCGGCACAATGGCAGGATTGTTCAAGTGGGTACCCAATCGCGAAGCCGTCCCAGCACGGTCCGCGCGATCGAATTCATCAAGAGCGGCAAGATCGGCGAAGTGCTCTGCGCCAAGGCATGGGATATTCAGAAGCGCGATGACATCGGCCACAAACCGGACGGTCCGGTCCCCGAGGGGGTCGACTATAACGGTTGGCTCGGTCCGGCGCCGTGGATTCCGTTCAATGAGAACCGCTTCCACTACAAGTGGCACTGGCATTGGCATTTCGGAACCGGCGACGCCGGCAACGACGGCGCCCATCAGATCGATATCGCTCGTTGGGCCTTGGCGGAGAGTTACCCGGACCGGGTCTCAGGCATGGGCCGCAAGCTGTTCTTCCACGATGACCAGCAGACGCCGGATACGATGAACGTCACCTTCGACTACAAAGGCAAGTCCCTGATCTGGGAGATGCGCATTTGGACGAGCTATCCGATGGAAGGGATCGATAACGGCGTAGCCGTCTACAGCACGGAGGGCATGGTTCACATTGGCCGCTGGAATCGCGTCTGGGGTTACAAAGTATTCGACGGGGCGGGCAAGGAAATCCTCTTTGATAAGGAGACGGCGGCCAGCGAAGGCCACATGGAGAATTTCGTTGCTTGCATGCGTTCCCGGAAGTTACCCAACGCGGATATTGGGGAAGGGCATCTAAGCGCGATCCATTGCCACCTCGCCAATATCGTTTCGCGGGTGGGGCGCACCGTGGCCTTCGACGCAGAGAACGAGATGGTAAAGAACGACACCGAGGCAAACCTATACGTAAAGCGGCGGTACCGGGCGCATTGGGCGACGCCCGTGGGCGCCTAAGCACTCTGCGGATTCGTCACCTTCAGCCCTGCGTCTATTCCTGCCAAGCGATGCGGAAAGGCGAAGCCCACTTGCGGGGCGGGGGCGATCTTCGGCCTAATGGTGGAAGGCCCTCCGGCTTGCCGGACCCGCGCCGCGAATCTTGTGGAAGCATGGCGGAATAAGAAGGATGCGTATGAGAGCGATTGCTAACGGTAAGATCCTGCTGACGGTTCTACTCGCTGGGGTTCTTGGTTCGGTCCCCGGCAATTCCCAAAACAACGTAATTAACGCGATCCCCATTCGCGCGTATTCCTCGGCGACAGTGACCCCCATTGTGAACCTGAACCCGAATCTGGTGGAGGGCCGCGAGTTCTTTGAGCCGATGGGAATCGCGGTAGATCCGGCTTCCGGAGCTGTGTATGTTGCCGATACGCTGAACCATCGCGTGCTCGGCTTCGCCAACTATCTGTCGTTTCAGAATGGCGCCTCCGCGTCGCTGGTGCTGGGGCAATCGGACTTCATCACGACGAACGCGGGAGGGCCCTCCGTGGGCCGGGATGATGCCTTCAACCACCCCACGGGGATTGCCGTCGATGCCGCAGGCAATCTTTATGTCGCCGATACCGCGAATAACCGGATTCTCCGTTTTGCGCAACCAACCATCCACTGGCCCGGGGAGGGTTCCCGGCAGCAGCCGGATCTGGTGATCGGCCAGACCGCGCTGAACAAAGTATCCCCGAACCAGGGCGGATTTGCTTCGGCCACCACGCTGAGCTTTCCCACGGCCGGCAGCATCCAGAGCCAGACGAATCCCATGCGCGTGGGCCTCGCTTTTGATGCCGCCGGGAACCTTTGGGTGACGGATTTCGGAAATAACCGTGTGTTGCGATACCCGGCTGCGGTGCTGGGCAGCGGAGCGAGCAATGCGCCTGCGGCAGATCTGGTACTCGGGCAGCCCGATTTCAGCACCACGACCGCTCCCTCCAATTCCGGGCTTGCGGCCCGGCAGAACAAGGCGGGTGTGCGGTTCCCCACCAGCATCGCGTTTGTGCCCACCGGCAATCTGATCTGCGTGGGCGATAGCATGGGCCGGGTGCTGGTCTACACCAACCCTTCGGCAAGCGGACAGGCTGCGGCCCGCATCCTCGGAGTGCCCACGCAGGCACAGGCGAACCAGGGCGTCGTCGTGGCGCAGAATGTGCTCGGCGGCGGCGTGAATGGCGTGTTCGCAGCGGATGCGGAGACCGTGGGCGTTCTCGATTCGAACAATCACCGCATCCTGCTCTACCCTCCGTTTACCGGCTGGGGAGAGGAAACGCCGCAGTTTTCTCCGAATGCCGCCGTGGTTGTGGGGCAGGATAACTTCACCGGCAACGGCTCCAATCGTGGCGCGGGAATCCCCGGCGATGCCCGCTTCAACAGGCCGATGGACGCCACCGCCGCGGGGGGCAAGATTTGGGTGGTGGATTCATTCAACCACCGCGTGCTGCGTCACAACTTAAGCTCCGGGCAGGTGGTAAGCAGCGCTGAAGCGGTTCTTGGCCAAGTGGCGATGAACGCCGGCGCGCCCAACCTCACCGAAGGCCGCGAAGTGAACTATCCCGGCGGGATCGCGGTGGATTATTCGAGCAATCCGCCGCGCGTGTACGTGGCGGATACTGGCAACAATCGCGTGCTCGGTTTTCGCGATATTCGCCGGCTTCGCACCGGCGAGAAAGCGGATCTCGTGCTGGGCCAGCCCGACCTCAACGCCACCATTGCGAACTACCCCGGCGGCAAACCCGATACTCCCACGCAAAAGGGCCTGCTGAATCCGCTGGGTGTGACGGTGGATAGCGAAGGCCGCGTCTATGTTGCCGACGCGGGAAACTCGCGCCTCGTGCGCTTCCCGAAGCCGAACTTCGACAGCCCGGCGAACGGGCCCGATGCCGATCTGGTTCTGGGCCAGGCGAATTTCGAGAGCAAGAACACGTCGGCGACGCAGGCGACCTTGAGCCAGCCGCATGGCGTGTCGATCACGCGGGCGGGCGCCGTCGTAGTCTCAGACCAGGTTCAGAACCGCGTGCTCTATTTCGCCCCTCCGTTTACCAACGGCATGGCGGCCGGCAAGGCAATCGGCCAATCGAGTTTCGTGAATGCGGAGACCGGCAACGCGGGCAACCGTCTGAATTCGCCGCGAGGGATGGTTACCGATGGGGACAATCGGTTGTACCTGGCGGACTACAACAACAACCGCGTGCAGATCTTCAATGATGTCGATACTCTGCCCGCGATGGATGCCGCGGCGGGCGCGAGCGTCACGCGAAGCTACGGCAACGATAACCTGATCCGGCCGGAGGATGTGGCTTGGAACCGGGAGACGGGCCAGTTCTGGATTACCGAGCTCGCGCGCAATCGGGTGCTTCGCTATCCGGATTTCTTTGCATTCGCCTTGGGCGACGGTTCCGCCAATTCCTTCATCAACACCGTGCCGGCGCCGAATAACGGGGCGATTTCCGTGGCGCTCGACGGCCTCGGTTATCCGCTGGTGGGCGAAGCGCGCAGCCGCATTTCGCTCTACTTCCCGAAACTGGCCACCACCAATGCGGCCACGTTCTTCATTGGCGCGCCCGCAAGCAACGGTGTTGGGCATCTCGCTCCGAACACCATCGCGAGCGCCTTCGCCTTCAACGGGAACTTCGATCCCCAGGCGGATATCCCGCTTGCGGATGCGCCTTCCGTGCCCTTGCCCACGGAACTTTCCGACATTCAGGTAACGCTGGATGGGCGGCCGCTGCCGTTGTTCTTCGTCGCCAAGCACCAGATCAATTTCTACCTGCCGAATAACGTGCCGGAGAGCGGAACAGTGCTGATCGAAGTGCGAAGGAAATCCACGAACGACGTGCTTGCCGGAGATTTCTTCGGCATGGCCGTGGCCGCGCCGGGATTCTTTACGAAGAACGCCCAGGGTACCGGGCAGGTAGCGGCCGTAAACTACCAGGGTTCGACGCCGAGCGGAGAGAATAGCGGCGCGAACGCGGTGAAACGCGGGGATGTGATTGCGCTTTTCGGGACGGGCATGGGCCGCGTGCCCGGCGCCCCCGACGATGGCAGTGCGGCGGGCTCCGCGCTCCCGACGCCCGAAAAGCCTGTGGTGGCTCTGGGGGCAGGCACTGCGCCGGTGGAGTATTCCGGATTTTCCCCGGAGTTCGTCGGGCTTTGGCAGATCAACGTCCGGGTACCGGATAATACGCTCGTGGGCGCCGCCATACCGGCCGGTTTCATTTACAAGTCCATCCTCAGCACGGTCGGGGTGGTGAACGCGAGCAATCCGCAAGGAATACGCCTTTCAACGACGATCGCTGTCAAGCAGCCATAGCGGAGCGGACTCGATGGCTTCAGGAACGAAAGGGAGAGCGGCAGGCCGGGGAGCGAGATCAACCCGCTTGCCCCGAGCGGAGTTACGGCGTAGCAGATGCGGTGCCCAGTTGCCCAAGGACGAAACAAAGCGGACGGGTGTCGTCATTCGATGGGTCAAAGCGCTTGGCTTTCACCGTGCTTTCGCATTCGAGGGTAACCAGAGCCGGCGATTGCTTCTGCCTTGCGAGTAGAACCCGGTTCATGCCCGGGTGCAGGGTGGCTTGCGTGGGGCCCGCATTCGCGACCCGGGCGTTGAGCTTCGCGCGGTAGCCCGTCCAGCCCTCCGGCACATAGGCATAGAGATAGAGCGGCCCCGCCCCCTCGCCCATCCAGAACGTGGCTCGTTTGCCCACCCAGCCATCCTCGCTAACGCCCTTCACGAACGGCGATTGCGCCGATGCCGCGCCGTACTCCAACTGCGCCTCGGATTGTTCGGCAAGGTGCTGGTTGAGAGCGATGATCTCGGCCGCGAAGGGCTTGGGCTCCCCGTCGGCCGTGAAAATGCCATTCTCCTGCCGTCCGTTGAAGAGCAGGATGCCGTCGATATTCACCGCGCCCGCCTGGTTCAAAATGCGGAGTGTCTCCCGGCCCGCGAAGTAAGGCAGACCGCCGAGTTGAACCATTCCGGTCGCGGGGTCTGGCGAGACTCCCTCCTTGAAGAAGATTCGCTCTCCTCGAGGATTGAGCACCTCGACGCCGAACCGGGAGCGGGAAGCTTCGTGGGTGTGGAAGCGGAGGGTGAATGGCAGGTCCGCGCGAATCGGCACCCCCTCGCGACCGCCTTCGCGAACGAAATAAGAGAGCGTGCCCCCCGCCTCAAGGTGAACGTGGTTGCCATTCTCCGCTGAGTGCATCACCGTGGCTCCCGTCGTTTTCCACCCATCGAGGCCGCGCTCGAACTCACCGTTCGCGGCGATGTTGGCGGTCACATCCCACATGGTCCATAGGGCGTATCCATCTGTTTTGCCAGCGATTGCTTGCCCGGCCCGCTTCAGGAATTCGCTCATTTGCGATGGATCGATGCGCGTATTTCGTTCGAAGCCGGGCGTATTGTCCACAAAGTTGAACTGGTCGATAAAGATAGCGTTCTCCGTGTGCTTGCGGACCTGCGACAGCAAATAGTCGAACCGGGCCATCGCTTCATTTGCGCTCGCGAGATCTCCCTTGTTGTCCGCTCCCCATGCGGGCGTGTAGTAGATAATGGTCGTGGCGTTCTGGGCTCCTCCAAGATCGAACGTGCGCTCGTGGCAAACAAACCGCTCCGGCTCCGGCACCGGGTCGCAATCCACCCGTACTTCCATGTTCAGGTTCGGCATCACCGTGCGGGATTCCGCGAAGAGCCGGAGCAGCCATTCATCCCAGAACCGGGAAAAAGCGGCAATCGGCCGCGTGTTATACGCGGGGATCGGGTGCACGCGCCCTGGCTTCGCGTCGTCACCATAGTAGGCTTTGTATTCCGCTTCCGGTAACTGGCGAAGAAATTCCGGGTAGCCGAGGCGCTCGGAGGCGGCCAGCCGGGCTTCTTCCGGCGCGAACGTGTAGTCGAAGAAGAAAAAGTCTTCCCATGTCAGGAAGGCATAGCGGAAGTTAGGATGCGCGGACGCGACTTCCTGCACGTCATGGAGATAGGCGAGCCATGCTTTTTGCGTTGTCGCATCGCGAAACAGCCCCGGCGCCCGGTCATGATGCAGCTTGTCGGGAGTGTTGGAAATATCGTGTGCATATCCCACGCGCAGGAGTACATCGAGCCCCTCGCGCGCGGCGGCCCCGATCAGGCCGTCGAGCAGACGGTAATGTTCTTCGCTGCGGGAGGCCGGGTCCAGGCGGGGCTGGAAGCCGGTCCAGGAGACGATCAGAATCACCGTATTGAATCCAGCCTTCCGGATCGCCCGGAAGTCCTTTGACGCTTGCGCGAGGTCGGCGCGGCTCCAGAAATCGGGCGCGGAGACATCGGCCGTGTAGTGCGTTGCACGGATCAGCGGCGCCCTTTGAGGAAATGGGACGGGGGCTGGCCATCGCCCACCCGCCCAGTGGGCCGTGGCCATCGCCAGTACACCCACGGCGGTAGCCAACCAAAGCGAACGGAAAGGCTGCATCGGACTTCCGCTTCCCATTGTACAAGCACGCCACAAACGAACACCCCCGCCGGAGCGGGGGCATTCAACGGAGGGAAAGTAGTTTCGGCGGAATCTTCGGTTTCAAATAGAGGCGCGCCCGGCTATGCTCCAGGCCTGCAACCATTTCCCGAAGACCGGCGGCGTAGCGCGGCCACGGCGGCCAGAGCCGGAAGGAGCAGCAACAAGGTGGATGGCTCGGGGGTTGCCGTGCCGATTTCGACATCGTCGAGAATCGCCCCCGCGTATCCGGCGCTGCCGCTAAGATCGCGAAACGTCAGCTTGACGGTTTGCGGAGCGAACACGTCAAACTGAATCCTCTCACGATCATACGGGCCATGGGTTCCGGTCCGGGCGAACACCGTATCCACTAATCCCGGTAGCAACACCTGGACATTCGCACTCGCCGTGTTGTTGCTGGAATCGCGCCATCCTTGCAGGCTGAAGCTCAGATAGTAGATCCCAGGCAGGAAGTTGAACTCCACAGTGCTTCGAATTTCACCGCGAGACCCGGAACCGGTTGTGTCGATACAGGATCCTCCCGTACCGCACATCGTTGCGTAGGGGTTGGCTGGATCGGCGTCGTCCTTGATGTGGTCCACATTTCCGGTCACCACTTCAAACTGCGTGCCCGCGATCAGGCCGATCGCGATGACATCTTGATTGACGCCACCTTCAAAATCTTCCGAGAAAATCACTCCCGCGGATGCCGCGCTGACGAGCAGCATACAAAGGAACGCACATACATAGCGCCTCATAGTTCCTCGCAATCCCGCAACCAGCGCCGTTTTCCGACTCGACGATCCCCTTCGGTCCCCCATCCTGATGTGCTCCTGGTGCTTTTGGCTGCCATCACATCGCCTCGCGGAGGCCTCTTCCCGTCGAATTGATCTCCGGGTCTAGATTGCACTTGTAGAGTAAGTTTGATCCGCCTGAACTGCAATACCGCAATCACATAAGGGAGTTCCAGAGGAGCAGGAGGGAAACATCTTCATCCTGCTTTCGTCCTATGGATTGAAGAGGATCTCAAGCGTAAGGCAGTGTAGCTCAGGTTATTGATAATGCGGTAGTTACCGAAATGTGGGCAGAAGTTTAGCTGGGGGCCTGAGTGGCGGGAAAGTACTACGCGCGTACTATACCTCGCTTTGGGAGAAGGCGGCCAGGAAGCGGGTACATTTCAGTACTATCAGTTCCAGAAGAAACACGTCCTTACGTGAATTCCCCTAGCGCCCCCTGCCGTGGGCGGATTTCCACCACGGATAGGGCTTCTCCTCGCGCCCAGAACCGGGGTGGTGGAAATCCACCACTTTGAAATGCGGACTGTCATACACAAGATCACATGGAATGAATAACTTAACGTTTGGCAAGCCGATTGCATTGCCCTATGTGCAATCGCTCTGACGGAGGTGCATGATGAAACGCGCGATCCAACGATATCGAGTCCTTGCCGGCCTGATTCTGCTGGCGCTCGCGGCATGGTCCCAGACCGATGCGGGTGACGGGGTGGCGCGCGTGAGTTTCCTTCGAGGAGACGTCACGATCCAGCGCGGAGATTCGGGCGATCTCACGGAGGCGGCTTTGAACGCGCCTTTGGTTACCGGGGACCGTATCCTGACGGGTTCCGGATCCCGGGCGGAAGTGCAGTTTGACTACGGCCACTTCGTCCGGCTCGCGCCCAACGCGGAACTGCGCATGCAGGAACTGAAACCGGATCGCTACCTGATTGCCGTAGCCACCGGCACCGTCAGTTTCAGCCGCGTGGAGGATACCGATTCCGACGTGGAATTGAATACCCCGAGCATTTCGGTTAGGCCGGCGCGCAAAGGGAACTACCGGGTCTCCGTGCTCCCGGACGGCACGACGGAGATCACCGTCCGCGACGGCCAGGCGGAGATATATTCCCCGAGCGGCGTGCAGCGCCTCGGCAAGAATCAAACGATGCTGGTGCGGGGCGATGCGTCAAATCCGGAGTTCCAAACCGTAGCCGATCTGCGCAAAGACGAGTTCGACGAGTGGAACCGCGATCGGGACCGCCTCATTCGTAAGAGCGAATCGTACAAGTACGTGGATCGCAGCATTCCCGGCGCCTATGATCTTGATGCCTACGGCGGCTGGGTGAATGTGGCCCCGTACGGGTACGTGTGGCGGCCGAGGGTGGCCGCCGGCTGGGCGCCCTATCGAGCCGGGCGCTGGGCCTGGGTGGATTATTACGGCTGGAATTGGGTGAGCTACGACCCCTGGGGTTGGGCGCCGTATCACTACGGGCGCTGGTTCAACAGCCCCGGCGTGGGCTGGTGCTGGTGGCCGGGCGGCCGCATGCGCCACTACTACTCTCCGGCGGTTGTGGGCTTTGTCGGCTTCAATATCGGCAGCGTGGGTGTCGGCATCGGGTTCGGCAACGTCGGCTGGGTGCCGCTGGCGCCGTATGAGCCCTTCCATCGGTGGTGGGGTGGCGGCTGGAACAACTGGTATGGCGGCGGCTGGCGCAACAACCGGACGTATGTCGATAACAGTGTGAATATCGTCAATAACGTGAACATCACGAACGTGTATCGCAACGCGAGGGTGAACAACGGAGTCACGGTCGTGAGCGGCGAATCGTTCCGGCGCGGCTCCAGCGTGAACCCGATCCAGGTGAACGCGGCATCCCTTCGCAGTGGCAGCGTCGTGAGGGGCAACCTGCCCGTAGCGCCGGATCGCGGCAGCTTGCAATACAGCGGCCGCGCCGTGAACCGTGGCCAAGTGGAGAGCCGGCTGCAGCAAACCGAAGGCAGGCAGTTCTATTCGCGAACTCCGGTCAGCCGTGGAGACCGGCCTAACTTTGAGACGCAGCGCGGCGCCATGGAGCAAGTGCG
Organism: Bryobacterales bacterium; assembly: GCA_020847315.1. GTDB lineage: Bacteria > Acidobacteriota > Terriglobia > Bryobacterales > Bryobacteraceae > JACTMJ01. The sequence continues at coordinate 12,100 of JADLCF010000176.1, forward strand.
GCAGCAGACCTTCGGGCGCGGAGAAAGCGCCAACGGCGCGACGAGCCGCGCGGGTAGCGGAGTTCGAGGAGAGGCGGCCTCCGGCGGTTTCGGGCGTGGCGAAGCGGCGGGCCGCGGCATGATCGAAACCGGGCGAGCGGCAGATGCCGGGCGCGGTGTGGATACCGGACGCACGGCGGACACCGGGCGAGGGAGCGCCACCGTTCCTCAACGCGGCTCGGCGGTAGCGCAGGAGCCGGCGGCGACTGATCGCGGCGGTTGGCGGCGATTTGGGGAGCCGGTGAACCGGGATGCGAGGGGTGCGGCCAGTGCGGGCCGGGGCACGGTGGATGCCACCACCGGCGGGAACGGGACATCCACTCGTGGCGGTAGCGCGGCGGAGAACTCCGGCTGGCGCCGCTTCGGCGAACCCGTCGGCCGGGGTCAGGCAACGTCGCGTTCGAGCGAGTCCGGTTCCACGCCGAGCGTGGATCGCGAGAGTTCTTCCCGCGCCGAACCGGGCGGATCCCGGGGCGTGAGCGGCAGCGGACGCACGGAGAGCAATAGCGGCTGGAGGAGCTTCGGACGGGGGAGCGGATCGCAGGATTCCGGTTCCTCCCGCCAAAGCGGCGTGACCTCCTCGCGGGGCGCTGAAAGCGCGGATCGGGATAGCTTCTCTCGCGGTAGCTCCCAGAGCCGATCCGGCGACGCCTACTCGCGGGGTTCGCAAAGCCCGTCCCGGGGGCAGGATTCCAGCTTCGGGCGGGGATCCTCGAGTTCCAGCCAGGAGCGGGTTCGCGTCAGCCCGTCGATCGTACGGGAACGTGGCGGCGGCGATAGCGGATCCGGGCGTGGCGCCTCGAGCGGAAGCGACCGTAGCGGCGGCTCGTCCGGTGGAAGATCGTCCGAACCAAGCGGAGGGCGCGGCGCCTCCTCTGGCAGAGGGGGCAGCAACCGTAGCAGTGTAGAAGGTTCCAACTGGCGGCGCTTCGACGGAGGCGCCGCCTCCGGCATTGAAGCCTACGGTGAGCCGGCTACTCGTTCAAGCAGCCGGTCCAGTGCGCCGTCTCTCCGGAACTCCCAGGATCGCGATGCATTCGCGGGGCGGGGGAGCGCATCGAGCGGAGGCAGTTGGGCCGGTTCCGGCGCCTCGCGAAATTCCGGGTCGCAAGACGCCTACCGTAACTCAGGAAGCAATTCGTCGAGCGGCCGGAGCTACGACAGCTACGGTATGGGTTCGCGCTCGCGGTCATCCTCGGAAGGCTATTCCGCCCCGAGATCTTCCTCGCGTGAGTCTTCGCGGGGGTCCTATTCGGCGCCCTCCCGAAGTATCTATTCCGGCGGATCCCGATCGAGCGCTCCCTCCTACACCGCCCCTTCGCGGAGCAGGGGATCGTTTGGAGGTTCGATGGGCGGATCCTCGCGCGGAGCCTCATCGAGTGGGTCCTACTCGCGCGGTGGTGGCAGCATCTCACGAGGCAGCATGGGAGGATCGTCGAGAGGCGGTGGCGGCAGTGTCTCGCGGGGCGGGGGAGGCCGCGGCGGACGGAACTAGGTTTTTTTGTTGTTCAATGGCCCACTTTTGCAGGGATTGTCGCCTTATCCAGTAGGTGGCTTTTCAACTGATTCAGGGTTGATACTGGTCTCCCTATCAGAAATCAACCTTGCGGCCCAGGCGGTGACGCCTGGGCGTTTTTTTGTCTGTACAGAAAAGCGGCAGACTTCCACTCCAGGCCATTCTGAATGAGAAGTCTGCAGCTCTTGTTATCACAGGAATCGGACAACCGCTGCCATCAGATCGTGCGCGGTCGCAGCGTATAGCTTTGCAGCACCTTCATATAGTTCGCGCGTACAAAGGCGCCGGGGTCTGCAACCGAGCGCTGGTTCATCGATCCCTGCATCTCTTCGATCGAGGAATACTCCCGTTCCGTCATCCATTCGGTGACTCCCTCCAGGATGCGCGGAAGATAGCCGATGCCATGGCGCAGCAGCACACTCGCCA
>JADLCF010000177.1 GCA_020847315.1 Bryobacterales bacterium
ACAACTTTGTGCAACCTACCCCTGTCCAATCCAAAGCCATCCCCCCCGCCCTTGAGGGCCGCGACGTGGTGGCTACCGCGCAAACGGGCACCGGCAAGACGCTGGCGTTTGTGCTCCCCATGCTCGAAGCTCTGATGCACGGCCGCCGCCGCCCCGGCGTGCAGGCCATCATCCTGAGCCCAACCCGCGAACTCGCTCTTCAGATTCAAGAGACCTTCGTGAAAGTAGCCGCCGGTACCGGGATTCAATCCGCGGTGATTGTGGGCGGCATGAATGAGCGGCCGCAGATCGACGCCGTCAAGCGCGGTGCTCAGGTGCTGATCGCCACTCCCGGCCGCCTGGAAGACTTCCTGCAGCGTAAGCTGGTGCAACCGTTCTTCAACCGGATTCTGGTGCTCGACGAAGCGGACCGCATGCTCGATATGGGCTTTCTGCCCAGCATCCAACGCATTCTGGCCGCGATTCCCGCGCAGCGGCAAACCTTATTCTTCTCCGCTACGATCGAAAAATCGGTGGCGCACCTCGTCGAAAAGCACGTGAAGAATCCCGCTCGCATTGCAATCGGACCCACCTCCGAAGCTTCCGCCCAGGTGGAACTCCATGCCTACGAAATCGGCAAGGATGCGAAGTTTGACCTGCTTTGTCACCTGCTCGACCGGGAGGAGGGAACCTTCCTGGTTTTCGCCCGCACCAAGCACGGTGCGGAGCGGCTTGCGCGGCAATTGGATCGAACCGGATTCGCGTCCACTTCCATCCACGGCAATCGCACGCAATCTCAGCGGAATAAGGCGCTCAAAGGCTTCCAGGACGGCGAATACCGTATCCTGGTGGCCACGGACGTTGCCTCCCGCGGCATCCACGTCGATAGTATCTCCCACGTGGTGAACTACGACCTACCACAGGTACCCGAGGACTTCATCCACCGGGTGGGGCGCACGGGACGTGCAGGGCAGACTGGACTCGCGCACACCTTCGTCATGCCGGGCGAACGCGCGGAAGTGCGCCGCATTGAGAAGGCGCTCAACACGCGCCTGCAACTCCAGCCGCTTCCCCGCGATTTACAGCACAGCGCTCTGCAAGAGCATCGCGCTTCGGCCGCCGCCGTGCGGTCAGAGGGTGCAAGCCGTCTGGCCACGGAAGCACGCGCAAAAGGGGAAGCCCGGCCGGCTGGCCGCGCAAGGTCCGCCGCTCCTCGACACAAGGGGAATTCCCCGGCGCCGCATAAGCGCCGCAGCCAGGCCGCCAGCTACGCTTAGACCCGGCCGGACTTTCCTTCTCTCCTCCCGAAGAGGCGCGGCAACGCGCCCGCCTCTTTCCGGGAGCCTCACCCACAGTTCCCGCCCAGAGTCTACGGCTCGAAGACTTGCCAATTCATCACGATGACTGAGGCGGTTTTGTCGCCATTCTGGATTGAGACACCCTGCCACTGGTTCGCCTCGCTCGGGCTACCGATGACGACCAGAGAATTGGCGCGCACGGGATCGAAGACGTAGCGGGTCTGGTTCCAGCCATTCGTGGGCCCGGGGGGCTCGACCGCGTTCCGGAGATCCTTGTAACGCGGATTCGATGTATATACCACTAAGCCCTGCGGGGTGAGTTCGCCGGGTAACGCGTTCACGCGTACGGGTATTCCCGGCAGCGCGCCATTCAGAACTCCGAGGCTTGCCTTCTTTCCGTTGATCTGGAGACTTTGGTTCTTCTTCAGTTGGCCAGTCCAGAGAATCCGCCCGGCGGTTACGCGCGCGGGGGCTGGATTCGCCGGCGCGGGGGGGTTCACATTGGGAGCGGGTGCGCTCACGAGGGGCGGCTGCTGCACGGACGGAAGGCTTTGCGCGGGACGGACCACACTGGTGGGGGCCGTCGGGCTTGCCGGGTCGGGCGGGGCCGGTGCGATACCGGCGTTCGTTCGCACCTCAGGGCGAAGCATTGCGTTCGATTGCGCTACAGTCGCGGGGCGCGGCATTTCCTGCCGCGCGTTCACTGGCGCCTCCGTGACTCTCGCCCGCACCGGAGCTTCGGGGCTGGGAGGCGGCGGAGTAGAGAGGGCCGTTTGTGGGCGGCTTAGGCCGGCGGACGTTACGCCCTCCCGCTGCCTCGCTTCCTGCCTCGCCGCGGGTGGTTCCAGGGGAGCCGCTCCGATTGCCGGAGTAGCGGCGGCATTGGGCTGTACGGTAGCAATAGACGAAGACGGCCCCGCAGCCTGCTCAACCGGAGTAGCCAAAATCGGTTCCGGACCGCGCACCGAAAGGGATAGGTCCGGCGTCTCTCGCGGGGGCTCCCCCGATGCGGCATCATTCGTCACGGCGGACGGCCCGGCTTCAACGGCAGCGGCTGGGATGGACTCCGGAAGCAGTCCGCCGCTCAGGTAATCCACGACGGAATCCGCGGGCACTAGCGTGGCGACCCGGTGGATCGCTTCCCCGGAAGCACGCTCGATATCGAGCATGACCTTCGATGTTCCCTTGAGGAAGGGGTCTTTATAGGCGCCCGAGAGCCGCCCGGCGCGGATCAGGTCGATCCGGCGGGTTTCCCCATCGGTTTCGATGGTGATGACGGCAGAGCGGGCATCGCTGAGGCCCTTCAACTGCCAGATCACCTCCGGGCTCTCTCCCACGGCGCGAGTAAAGAACATGACGGTGGGTGGCGCCCCATTGAGCAGGTGATAAACGAGATATCCCAGAACAAGCAACAGCACCAGCCCGATCGAAGGGAGAGCCCAATGAAGCCATGGAGTAGCCCGGAATCGGGGAACGGCCTCTTCCTCGTGCCATTCCGGAGAATCCAGAGCTTGGGAAGGCAAATCCTGGGGGGATTCCGGCGCGGCTTCCGCAGGTGACGGAGCAGCCATCGGCGGATCCGGCTCCACCACCAGAGCGGCCAGCGGCCGCGGCAGCGATAAACGCTCTATCTCACGCGTGGCACTGTCGGAAGCTTTCGGAGGCTGTGGCTGTCGAACCACCTCCGAAGCCGGCTCCTCTTCCGTTTCCGGCGGACGCGGCGCAGCCTGCGGCGGAGGCGTGACGGCGCGGGAGGGGACCGGCGGCGGGACGGGCTTCCCCTCCGGCAATGCCCGCCTCGCGAGGAGATCTTCCTCCGATGGAGAGGGGGCCGAAACCTGCGTTCGCGCAGCCGTTTGCTCAGGTACCGGAGGTGGCAGCACTCGAGACACCGGCGCGGGCGGCGCCGGCGTAGGCGGTGCTTCTGCAGATGGCGGCGCCGCGCGAGGCACGGACGGGGGGGACGGAACAGACGCTTCCTTAACGGCGGCAGCGTTGCTGGCAGCGTCGGCAAGTGCAATTAGTGAAGCATCCGGCGAAGCAGCGGGGCGTGCGCGTCGTTCGCCCATGGCCGGAGTCACCACGAAAAGCCCATAAGGCTGGTTCGCCCGCATCTCCCCGTCGGGCTCCCGGACAAAAAAAGTGGCCGCGGTCTCCGACGTGCGCGAGGGCTTCAGGATCAGGACTGTCTGCCAGTTATGGGGGAAAAGTTGGTCAATGAGACCGCTTTCTTCCTCCGAAAGCGTCATCGCGCTGCGAGAGTGCGAAATGTACAGACCCAGAACCCGATAGCCTTTCCCGTGGAGAGAATCGGGAAGACTGGAGCTGGATACATCGTCGATCAGTTTCCGAACGTAAGCGAGATCCCGCGGAGAGAGGGAGAAAACGGGGCCGTACGCATATTCAATCTCAAAAGGCAGTTGCGCAAGCACCCGAATGGAATCGTGATGCACGCTCCCCAGAAGCAGACCGGCAATTTCCACGCCGCCGCGCGTGAGTTTATAAAAACCCTCCGTCGCGCGGGCGCGCATCTCCTCCATCACCTCGTTCGAGTACTCAATGCGCAGAGGACTCGCTGGAGGCGCCCAGGAAGAGAGGGGTAGCTCAGCTGGCTTGGATGCCATAGATTTGGTGAAACAGTCCTGATTCTACTGCCACAACTTTACAAAGAGTACTTGGGAGTTTGCAAGTGAAAAGCGGGGCAGTTTGCGAGTGTAAACCTTTGCCGGGCCAAGATTTGAATCGCGGGGCGCTACGTTATAATTGCCGCATCGAAAGAGATGTTACGCGAGAGATTTCGCGCACGGCACGTGCGGGATCGGATCGAGGTGGCGCCGTCTCGAGAAGCGGAGGACACATGACAGATCGGAATCGGCTGCGGAGTCTCCAGCGGGAGTGGAATTCCATGGGTCTTACGGGGTGGATATCCCTGCTATTGACGCTGATCCTCGCGCCAGGTCCGGCGATGGGCGCGGTTCTCGCGCAGCAGGCCGCCGGAGACCCGTTGCGCATCGTGGTCTTGGAAGGCGAGGGCTCCATTAACAACGTGCGGGAGCTGACGATGCGGTCCCCCGTCGTTCGCGTGGTGGATGCCGCCGGGAAACCGGTGGCGGGCGCGGCGGTCAGCTTCTCGACGCCCGCGATGGGGGCGAGCGCCATCTTCGTTGACGGCGGCAACCAGGCCAGCGTGACCACGGACGACAAGGGCGTGGCCCGTATCCAGGGCATGCGGCCCAATAACGTGGTGGGCAACTTCGAGATCCGGGTGACCGCCTCGGCCAACGGGAATAAAGCGACGGCGCGGATTTCCCAGACCAACGCGGCGCCGGCCGTCAAGTCGAGCGGCGGCAGCAACAAGGGCGTGCTGATTGGCGTGCTGCTCGCGGTGGCGGGCGGCGTCGGCGCGGCCGTGGCCCTGAGTGGAGGCGGCTCATCAGGGTCGCCCGGCAACCCCGGCACCCCGCCGGTAACGCCACCCGCGACGCCCGTCACGATTACAGCCGGCGCCCCGGGTTTTAGTGCGCCCTAAATTGGGCCGAACCGGAAGACGCCAACGAATCGATTAGCAGAGACGAACCCGAGGGGACAGCATGGCACAATTTCAATCAGCAGCGCGATGGAACGCATTCGCGCAATCGGGAATCGGATTCAGCATCGCAGCGGTGCTGCTGCTAGCATGGGCGACGCCGCTCCTCGCGCAGACTCCCACGATTAGTACGCTGACCCCGAACTTCGTGGTGGAGGATCAGCTCGTTCCCCAGGAGATTTCGGTGGCCGGCACGGGCTTCGTGAGCGGATCCGTGGTGGTATTCGGCGCCACGGACCTCGTGACGACGTTCGACACCGCCACCTCCATCAAGGCAACCATTCCCACGAGTTTGCTTAGCACGCCAGGGACGGTGAATGTAACGGTCAGGAACCCCGCGCCGGGGAACGAAACCTCGGCTCCGTCCATATTCACCATCGTTGGAATCCCCACGATCAGCGCCCTCAACCCCGATACGGCGGTGGCTGGTTCACCGGGATTCTCCCTCACAGTGACCGGCACGAATTTCGTCAGCGCTTCGAGTGTGGTGTTCGACGGGAGCCCACTGGCTCCGGACACGCAGACTTCCACGCAACTCACCGTCACCATTCCCGCGGGGAGCATCGCCTCGGCCGGCGCGAAGACCGTGCTTGTGCGAAACCCCGGGGTCCCGGATTCGAATCCGGCCACCTTCACTGTGGCGCCCGCCTTGACGCTCTCCTATCCATCGGCGATCAACGGCGTCCGCAAAACAGCTATCACGGGCGGAAACCCATCTGTTGGGGGCGGCACCGGCTCGTTTACGTATACGCTCGCGAGTGGGACCCTGCCGGCGGGCTTGAAGCCCAACCCAACCACTGGCGTGATTGAGGGCACGCCCACCCAGGCCGGGACCGCTTCGGTCACCGTGAAGGTGACGGATAGCGGAACCCCGCAGCAGACAGCCACCTCCGGCGCGATCGAGATTACGATCACGAACCCGCCAATCCAGGTGGTGACTCTTTCCCCGCTGCCGGGCGGGACAGCGGGCACGGCCTACACGACTCCGCTTACGGCCAGCGGCGGGGACGATGGTCCTTATACGTGGAGCACGGCGCCGGGCAGTTCCCTACCCGCGGGGTTGACGTTGAGTGGAACGGGCGAGCTTTCCGGAACCCCGCAAGAGGCCGGCGTCTTCTCCTTCACCGTGCAGGTGGATGACGGGGACAGCAATACCGCGGCTGCGACCAAGCTATTTTCGCTGACCATCGTGCCCGTGATCACGTCCTTGAACCCATCGAACCGGGCTGCGGGCAATACGGATCTGGTGCTGCAGATCGTCGGCCGGGGCTTCAAGGGTGGAGCGACATCCGTGCAGTTCGGAGGAACCCTGATTCCCACGGGTTCCGTGGCGGTCACAGGAAGCCCGGTAACCACGGCGCTGCTGACCGTGCCGGGGTCCGCGTTGACGACGCCCGGTGATGTGCCGGTGACGGTAACGGTGAACGGCGCCACGTCGAATGCTGCAACCTTCACCGTGATCGGCGATACGACACTCACGATTTCCAATGAATCGAATTTAGGCACGCGCACGGCGGGATTGCCGTTCAGCGTGGATCTGGAGGCCACGGGCGGCAATGGAAACTTCACCTGGTCCGTCGCAACGGGAAGCACGCTGCCGGGCGGCCTCAGTTTGAACCCGGCCACGGGGGTTCTGAGCGGGACGCCCAACGCGGCGGGCGCCTTCAACTTCACGATCCGCGTGGTGGACGACAAGGCCCCGCCAAGCCAATCGTCCGGCCAGAAGGCTTTCACCTTGACGATACAGGACTTCGTGGTGAGCACCACCACTCTGCCCCAGGCACGAGTGGGGCTTGCCTATTCCGCGCCACTGGCGCTCGCGGGTGGGCCGACGGTCCCTCCCGCGGACTACCAGTGGACGCTCGTGAGCGGCGCTGCCTCGCTGCCGGATGGCATTGCGTTCAACCCGGCGACTGGAACGCTCTCGGGAATTCCCGGGCCGATCAGCGCGGCTTCCCAAACCTTTACCGTGCGCGTGAGTGCGAAGCACGGGCCTTCCGGGCTGGAGACCCCCGTTCGCACCCTGCAACTGACGGTTTCCGGCGGAGGGCTGGATATCTCCGCGAGTTCGCTCCCCTTCGGCGTGGTGAACCAGACTTATGGCCCCGCAGGCGCGGGTGTGACTCTTACCGCACTCAACGGAACCGCGCCATATCGGTTTGAAGTGAACACCGCCCAGGCCGCGCAATTGGCCGCGGCAGGCTTCCGCGTGGATACGGTCAACGACGACAACCGGCAGACCTGGAACGTCCGCATCAGCGGCACACCCACCATCGCGGGATCGTTTCGCCTTGATGTGACGCTTCGGGACGCCGGCAATACCCAGGTCTCAAGGACCTTTACGGTACTTGTCCTGGCCAATGCGCTGAGCATTCAACCGGAATCCCTGCCGGGCGCAACCGTGAATACGGATTACAGCCAGCAAATGTCGCTTTCCGGCCGGAGCGCGGAAGAGCCCACGGTGACGTGGACGCTCACCCCTAACGTGCCAGGCCTTTCCGTGCACGCATCGACCGGCTTGCTGAGCGGGAGATTCACAACCACCGGAGCGCGCACCTTCACGATCCAGGCATCCACGGCGCTTCGAGAGGTGACTCGGACCTACACCTTGGCCGTTGGCGGCCCGCAACCGGCAATCAGCACCCCTTCGCTCCCGTCCGCGCAGGTGGGGCAACGCTACGAGCAACTGGTGACGGCGGCGGGCGGGACCCCCGGTTACACCTGGCAATTGACCGCGGGGGCGCTTCCCCAGGGGCTCAATTTCGATACACTCAGCAACCCCGGCAGCGCCCGCATCGTGGGAACGCCGACCTCCGGCTCACAATCCCAGACATTCACCCTGACAGTGAGGGATTCGCTCGGGCAGACCGCGTCGCGCGAGTTTACGATTGCAGTAACCTCGACGCCCATTCCCGCGGTCACGATCAGTAGCTTCACGAACCCGGTCCCGGCTGAGCAGAAAGACGTCGTCGTGCAACTGGCCCAACCCTATCCGGTAGAGCTGAAAGGTACGGCAACCCTGACGTTCACCTCGAACGCTCCCAACAACGTAGACGATCCGAAGGTGCTTTTCCTCAACGGCCGCCGCACGGCGGATTTCACGATTCCCGTGAATTCGACACAGGCGGTCTTCGAGGGCGTGCCGGTGCAGCGCGTGCAAACCGGAACGGTGGCGGGAACCGCGCGGGTGACGGTGGCGATTCAAGGGGGAGGGCCTACGGCATCCCAGGAATTCACGATTGCCAGAAGCGCCCCGTTTCTTGCCGACAACCTCGCCGTCCAGAACACGGCGGGAGGGTTTACGGTGGTGATGACGGGCTACTCGACGCCCCGGGATTTGACGTCGGCGCGAGTGACGTTCGTGGCGACCGCCGGGACAACCTTGCAAACAACGGAACTCACAATTCCGCTGACAACGGGCGCCGCCTCCTGGTTCGACAGCTCGCCGGGCCGCGATAATGGGAGCACCTTCAAGCTGACGATTCCGTTCACGGTTCAGAACGGCAGCAACGCCGTCTCCTCGGTAACAGTCACGCTCACAAACAGCGTGGGGACATCCAATAGCCGAACCCGGGCGTTTTAGAGCAAGACCGGCGGGCAGCGCTTCGAGGGGAGAAATGCGCCCGCCTCTCCCCCGGTTTGCCTCGATTCGCCGCCGGGTTTCCTCGCGCCGCGAGCGTTCTAAAGATCGCAATTTTTCGTTGAGTTTTGTTCAAGTTAAGGCTATTCTTGATCCAGCCGGTTCTTGTTTTTCCGCTAGAAAGGTTTACTACCAACCGGATCGCGCCAGACGCTTCGATCGAGTTCCTGAACACGATTCCCAATTGAGACCTTTTCGAGAGCAGCGCCATGCGTGAGGCGTCGAATGTGATCCAGGTTGTCGATGCATTTCCCGCCGTGAAGACGGAACGGCATTGAAGGAGCAATTGAATGGTTAGACTGTATGTGGGCAACTTACCCTTCCGTGCGATGGAAGAGGACATCCTGGACTGGTTTGCCGAGGCTGGCTATCAGGCGGAACAGGCCAGCGTGGTGCGGGACCGGACTTCCGGGGAATCCCGCGGTTTCGGCTTCGCGGAAATTGCGGATCGCGCCGTGGCCGAGGAAGCCATCAACGCATGCAATGGGCGCGAGATGATGGGCCGCGCGCTCGTGATCAATGAAGCGCGTCCGCGAACCGAAGGTGGCGGCGGCGCTGGCTATCGCGGCGGCGGCAGGCGCGAGGGTGAGCGCTGGTAGCCGTGGACGGATGTCTCTGGCCGGTTATGGAACCATTCCACGCACGGTGCTTTCCACGTGTGCGCGGAGTTGCTCCACGCCTGGCTCGAAGCTCGCGGGGTTCGTGAGCAGGCTGACGACGAGCATCGCCTCTTCTTCGAAATCGTAGAGATAGCCGGGGTGTGCCAGGACGCCCGCTTCCTGAATCAGACCGGCGCACCATTGGGTATCCGTCAGAATGGCGGGAAGGCGAAGCACCGCGCTCCACCCTCCTCCCACAGGAAGCAGGTCGAGATGCGGAGCGGAGGCGGCGGCCTCTTTGAGCAGGGAGAGGTTCGCTTCCAACCGGGAACGAATCGCGCCCCCCACGGCGCGACCGAAACCGAGCAAGGCCGGGAGCGCGGCCTGAACCGGCGTGGAGACGGATAGGTACGTATCGGCCACTAGAAGCAGCCGCTCCCGCAGAGCATGGACCGCCGCATCCGGACCGTTGAGAATCATCCAGCCCATCTTCATTTGTGGCAACCCGGCGGATTTCGAAAGCCCGCCCAGGGAAATGCAGAGCGCTTGCCGCTGGGGCGATGCGAACGAAACTCGCTCATCCATCGCCGCCTCCAGCGGGAATTCCTCAAAGACCTCATCCGCGATGAGCGCCAGGCGATGCGCGGCACAAATCTCGAGCAGTTGGCGTTTCTCTGATTCCTTCAGATAACTGCCGGTAGGGTTGTTCGGGTTCACCACAACAATGGCGCGGGTCCGCGGGGTGATGGCCCGCTTCAGCGAATCGAAGTCAATCTCCCACCCCTCGTGATACCAAAGGCGAAAGGAGGCGAGGCGGATGCCGCTAAGCCCGGCAAGATACTCAAATAAGGGGTAGGAAGGGAGCGGCGCGAGCACCTCATCCCCGGTTTCACAAAGCGCCTGGAAGAGGAAGGCATAGGATTCACTGCTCGATGCCGTCAGCAGAATTCGCTCCGGCGAGAGGCCGATGGAAGGCGCCCGGGGCGCTCGATCCGCATACCAGGATGCGATCGCTTCCCGCGCGGCCGGAGTTCCCTGGGGATCGGGGCTATAGACGAAGGATGGCGCCGAGGCGAACGCGAGGTGAAGTGGGAGTTCCGCGTCACCAAGGCCCGCAAGGGTGGGGTTCGAGATCGTGAGATCCTGTAAGGGGAGGCCGCTTGCGCGGCGCGCGGTAGCAAGTTCGCTCCATGCATTCGGTGTCGCATTGGATGCGCCCGCCCAGGAAACGCGGCTGTTGGGAAAGAGTTGGAACTCCCCGCCCTGGCGATCATCTATAGACTTTTGCGGCTCAGAGACATCGCTCGCGGCGTCTCGCGGGCCGGGATCGGGAATCATGTTTCTTAAAATCCTCGCTCATCCTATTTTGGTGAATTTGAACTTCCACATGCCGATCATCGTGGATTTGCGCCCGCCCGTGACGCTCATCCAAGGCGAAAACGGCAGCGGCAAGTCCACCTTGCTGCATTCGATTCACCTCGCGCTGAAAGGCGAAAAGGCGGACGGCTTCGTCTACAAACTCGACAAGCAGGACGTGGATACCGGGAACGTCTTCCTTTTCGACGCCGAAGCGCACAACCCCCGCACGCATCTCGAATTGTTTGAAGACCAGCCCGAGATGCTCGAATTCCTGCAGATGGCCAGCCACGGGCAGGTGATGCTCTCCATGTTCAACCAGACCTTCCCGAGCTTCCCGGACGGCACGATTCTGCTTCTCGATGAGCCGGAAATGGCGCTATCGCCTTCAAACCAGCGCCGCGTGCTGAAGATGATGCTGGAATTGGCCGATCTGCGAAAGTTTAAGATTATCGCCGCGAGCCATTCGGAAATCTTCGCGCAATCAAAGTACACCGCCGTCATCAACCTGGATAATTTCACGAACAAGAACATCGCCACCTCGGACATGGGCATCCAGGGCGCGAGCACGATTCAATAAGCGGGCTGCGCCGCTCTCACGCGAGCAGCGCTTTCACCACCTTCGATGGGTCCGTGCCGGTCAGCTTCATGGCCAGGCCCTGATACTTGTACGTGAACCGGTCATGCTGAATGCCGAAGCATTGCATCAGCGTGGCATGGAAGTCGCGGACGTGAACGGGGTCCTTGGTGATGTTGTAGCTGAAGTCGTCGGTTTCGCCGTGGACGATGCCCGGCTTGATGCCCCCGCCCGCCATCCAGATGCTGAATGCACGAGGGTGGTGATCCCGCCCGTAATCGGTAGCCGTGAGGCGGCCCTGGCAGTAAACCGTGCGCCCGAATTCTCCGGCCAGAATCACCAGCGTGTCGTCGAGCATGCCGCGTTGCTTAAGGTCCTGCACCAGCGCATAGCAGGGCTGATCGATTTCCTTGCACTGGCTCGCGAGCACTTCCGGCAGATTGCCATGGACGTCCCATCCGCGATGGTATAGCTGGATGAAGCGCACCCCGCGCTCGGCCAGGCGCCGGGCCATCAGGACGGAGTTCGCGAAGCTGCCCGGTTCGCGGGAATCCGGACCATAGCTCTCCCACACGCTATCCGGTTCCTTCGAGAGATCGGTCAGTTCCGGAACCGAACTCTGCATGCGGTACGCCATCTCATACTGTGCGATTCGCGTCCTGGTCTCCGGATCGCCGAACTGCTGAAAATTAAGCTCGTTCATCTTGCCGAGCCCGTCGAGCATCCGCCGGCGCATCTCCGGCGGTACTCCCTCCGGGTTGCTGATGAAGAGCACGGGGTCTCCCGAACTGCGCAGGCCCACTCCCGAATACTCGCCGGAGAGGAAGCCCGCGCTCCAGAGCCGCGCGGAAATTGCCTGCACGTTCGCCTTCGGGTGCTTGTGCTTCGCCTGCAGGACAACAAAGGCTGGCAGATTCGCATTCATCGTGCCCAGGCCGTAGCTCATCCAGCTCCCGATGCACGGGCGTCCGGCGATCATGAAGCCGGTCTGAAAGAACGTGATCGCCGGTTCATGGTTGATCGCGTCCGTGTGCATGCTGCGAATGATGGCAATGTCGTCCACCATCTTCGCGGTGTACGGAAGCAGTTCCGATACCCAGGCCCCGGACTTGCCGTACTGCGCGAACTTGAATACGGATGGTGCGATCGGGAAGCGCGTCTGCCCGCTGGTCATCGTGGTGAGCCGCTGCCCCTGCCGGATGGATTCGGGCAAGTCCGTGTCAAAGAGCGATTGCAACTTGGGCTTGTAGTCAAAGGTCTCAATCTGCGGCGGAGCCCCTACCAGATGCAGATAAATGCAGCGCCTCGCCTTGGGGGCGAAGTGGGGTAGCGCGGCAAGGCCGCCGACGCGCTTTGGCTCCGCGAATGGGTTCGCGGTCGCGGCCTGGCCGAAAGCGCTTCCGTCCAGTAAATGGGCCAGCGCCAGCGCGCCGATCCCCTGCGCGCCTCTACCAAAGAAGCGGCGGCGGGATTCCTCCGCCGCCATCTCGCGGGCGATGGCATCGATCGGGTGGCGGCCGGCGCCGAGGCGGCGATGCGAATCGTGATCGAGAGCATGCGCCCGCTCCGCGTAATGGCCCTCGTCATCGGGCTGCAAAAGGGGGTGGCGGCGGCTCATTTATTCAGCACCTCATCGAGATTCATCAACTGGTTGGCAAGCATGGTGTACGCGGCGAACTCCCCTTCGGGAAGCGAGGGGTCCGGTGGGGAATCGCCATGCCGGAGCATGTCGTGCGCATCTTTCGGATGCGCCGTGTAATAGGTCTTAAAGTCGCTGTATGCACTTTCCACGATGGCTTGTTCCTTCGCGCTCAGGGGGCGCGCGAGCAGATGCCGCGCCATCCGGTTGACCCGTGCGTCAAACGTGGAGGCTTCCTGAAGGCTGCGCTCGGCCAGTACGCGGGCCGCCTCGAAATACTGGGGGTCGTTCATCGTCACCAGCGCCTGCAGCGGCGTATTCGTGCGCTCCCGGTAGACCGTGCAATTTTCTCTCGTCGGCGCGTTGAAGATCTCCATCGAGGGCGGCGGAGCGCTGCGCTTCCAGAAGGTGTAGATGGATCTGCGATAGTTCCCCTCACCCGTATCCCGCTTGTAAGAACGGGTATTCGAACTCTCCATCGCCACGGCTTCCCAAATCCCCTCGGGCTGATACGGCCGCACGCTCGGCCCACCGATGCGGGGCGCCAGCAGGCCGCTTGCGGCAAGTGCGTAATCCCGCACCTCTTCGGCATCCATGCGGAAGCGCGGGCCGCGGCTGAGCAGCCGGTTCTGCGGGTCTTTCTCAAGCTTCCGCGGAGTCGCGATGGCCGCCTGCCGGTAGGTGCTCGACATCAGCAGTTGCTTATAAAAGCGCTTCACGTCCCAACCGTTCTCCCGCATGTCGATCGCCATCCAATCGAGTAGCGGCTGGTTTACGGGCGCTTCGCCCTGGCTCCCGAAATCGTCCGCCGTGCGCACAATTCCCGTGCCGAACACCTCCTGCCACATGCGGTTCACCGTGACCCTCGCCGTCATCGGATTGATCTCGCTCATCAGCCACTTGGCCAGCCCCAGACGATTCCGGGGGAGACTCTGGGGCATGGGGGGTAGAACGCTGGGCGTATGGGCTTCCACTTTCTCGCGGCGCTGGTCGTAGGCGCCTCGATGAAGCACGTGGGCGAAGGGCATCTGATCCTCGCGCTCGTGCATCACCAGGGTCATCGCGCCGCGGGAAGCGATCTTCGCAGCCTCTCCATTCGATTCGTTGAGCGCGGAAGCCAGCTTGCGATATGCCTCATCTTCTTCGGCCAGGTAGTAGGTGAGCAGCGCTTGTTTTCCCTCGGCATCGGGCGCCGCCGCGCCTTTTGCCAGAGCCGCTTCGACAGCCGGCCATTGGGCAAGCAACGCTGCCTCGCTCTCGGTAACCACGCGCTTGAAGGCGCGAAAATCTCCTATCGCGCCCTTCGCCAAACCCGAGCCGAGAACGAGCGGCGCTTTCGCATCGATATCGCCGCGCAGTTCCTCCGGCTTGATCTGCCTGCCATGCAAGGGAACAGGGGCTCCGTTGATGTACATGCGGAGGCCGGCTTGCATGCGGGAGCCGTCATAGCTCACCGTGATGTGGTTCCAGGTGGCGTTCTTGAAGAGGCCCTGCCGGTCCGTCCGAAACTCGAGCGAATCCTTGGCGCCGCCCGTAAGGCTAAAGTTCACGGCCCGCTCGCCCACGGAGAGATTCCAGCCCCTCCCCGCCACGTTCGTATCCCGGCGGGAAGCGATGGTGTAATTCGCCGCCTTCTCCGGCAGGAAAAACTGCACGCTCATCGAAAACGGTTTCTCCGCCTCGAAATCGGGAAACTTCTCCACCGTGAGGCCGGCATTGCCTTCCTCCGGGAACCAGACCGCCTGTCGACCGGCCACCGGAGATTCCCCCAGCTTGAGCGCCGGCTGGCCTGTGAGTAACTCCGCGAAGTCGGCCGTGTAGGCTTCGTCTTCCTTCGCCAGCGGGTGAACCTCCTTCCGCGGAGAATACCCCGCGAGCCAGGCGTCGAAACCCGCCGGAGGCGTGGCGCGAATGGCTTCCATCGCCTTAAGCAATTCGCCGCGCCGCGCCGTCAGGGCGATCCAACGCTCCCGGTCCTTTTCGCTGGGCACGACAATGGTGGGCTGCGTGTCATAGACGTTCTCGTCGTAGACGTGCTGGGTGGTATTGCGGAAGAACGCGCCCAGCGCATAGAAATCCGAGGCCTTGATGGGGTCGAATTTGTGATCGTGGCACGTCGCGCAGCCCACCGTCATGCCGAGCCAGACGGCGCCCACGGTATCGGCGCGATCCTTGGCGTAAATCTCTTCGTACTCGTCCTCGATGATGCCCGCTTCGTTGGTGGTGACGTTGCACCGTTGAAAACCGGTGGCAATCTGCTGATCGAGCGTGGGGTTTGGCAGCATGTCTCCGGCCAGTTGTTCGAGGGTGAACCGGTCATAGGGCATGTTGCGGTTGAACGCCGCAATCACCCAATCCCGGTACGGCCAAATCTCGCGGTAGTTGTCGATATGAATCCCGTGCGTATCCGCGTACCGGGCCGCATCCAGCCAATAGCGCGCGCGATGCTCGCCATAGTGGGGAGAGGCGAAATAGCGGTCCACCATCTTCTCGTAAGCATTCGGAGACTTGTCGTTCAGGTACGCACTCACCTCGATCAGCTTGGGAGGCAGTCCGGTGAGATCCAGAGCCACGCGCCGGATTAGCGTGCGCCGGTCCGCTCGCGGGGCGGGAGCAAGCCCTTCAGCCTCCAGCCGCGCCAGCACAAAGCGGTCAATCGCGTTGTAAACCCAGGCTTCGTTCTTCACCGGGGGCGGCGTTTGTTTCACCGGCGCTTTCCAGGCCCAATGCTCTTCCCATTTCGCGCCCTGGTCAATCCATCGCTTGACGGCATCGATCTGTTCCGGCTTCAGTTCCTTGTGCGCGGCGGGGGGTGGCATCCGCTTGGCGGCCACCGGCTCCGCAATTCGCTTATAGAGCAGGCTCGCGGCGGCATTGCCCGGCACGATAAGCGGCCCGTTCTTGCGCGTGGCGAAAGCCTCTTCCTTGAGGTCGAACCGCAGCTTGACCATGCGGGAGCTGATATCCGGTCCATGGCAGGCGAAACAGTTGTCGGAAAGCAGCGGGCGGATTTCCCTCTGGAAATCAACCGGCTTCCCCTCCGGTGCGGGGGCGGAATTTGCCAACGGGAGAAGCCCCTTCCCCGCGAAAAGGAAAACGCCAAGGGCGAAGCAGCTCACAAGAATTTTGGACATGGTTCCCCAGAGCCGGAATTCCAGCAATAAACCCAGCAGGCCAGCAAATGACCCAATTTGATTGCCTGATTATATTGATCTTGGAAAGCGTGAGCAAGCGGTTCTCCTCCCCGCTTGGCGGGCATCTTCGTTTCCCGGCGCGATTTCCGGTAGGATAGTTCGTTTAGCTGGGCGCAGGTTCGTATGCAATCGGGCGGATGCGCTCCGGAATGTCCATTGGCTCAAGGAGACGATGATGTTGCGCCTAGCCACCACAATGTGTCTGATGGCCTTCGCGGCCGCCGCATTCCCTGGGAGCGGCGCCGCCGCGGAAACCAAGGTCTTCGAATTGCGCACGTACACCACCTACGAAGGAAAGCTTCCTGCCTTGCTCGCGCGCTTCCGGGATCACACGATCCGGCTTTTTGAGAAGCACGGCATGAAAAACGTCGGATACTGGGTGCCCACAGGCGAGCCCCGGTCAAAGAATACCCTCATCTACCTGCTTGAGCACAAGAGCCGCGAGGCCGCCGCGAAATCGTGGGAGGCGTTCCGCTCAGACCCGGATTGGATCAAGGTGCGCGATGCCAGCGAGGCCAACGGAAAGATCAACGAAAAAGTGGAATCCGTCTTCCTGGAAGGCACGGATTTCTCGAAACTGAAGTAGCCCGCGCGCCATCCCTTCTCTCCAAAGGAAACCAGACTCCATGAGTGAAACGACAAGCTCCAGCGGCGCCGGTCTTGGCGATCCCAAGTGGGATAAGGCGTTCTTCGGCCATCCGCGCGGCCTCTCCACTCTCTTCTTCACCGAGATGTGGGAGCGATTCAGCTACTACGGGATGCGGGCGATTCTGATCCTCTTCATGACGGCCTCGCTCGAGACTGGCGGCATGGGGTTCGACGTCGTGAAGGCGGGCGCCATCTATGGGCTTTATACGGGGATGGTCTATCTGCTTGCCCTGCCCGGAGGATGGATCGCCGACAACATTCTCGGCCAGCGGAAGGCGGTGTTCCTGGGAGGGCTTCTGATCGCCAGCGGGCATTTCATTCTCTCCGTGCCATCGCAGGAGTACTTCTATTACGGATTGATGGTGCTGGCGCCCGGCGTGGGCTTGCTCAAGCCGAACATTAGCGCCATGGTGGGGCAGCTCTACCAGAAGAACGACGCCCGGCGCGACGCGGGCTTCTCCATTTACTACATGGGCATCAATATCGGCGCGTTCATGTCTCCCTTGATTTGCGGCTACGTGGGCCAGCGCGTGGATTGGCACATGGGCTTCATGGTGGGCGGCATCGGAATGGTGCTCGGCCTCGTTCAATTCGCGTTGGGCGGCAGTTTTCTGGGTAGCGCCGGTCTTCAGCCTCCGGGAGCAAGTACGCCGGAGGCGCTGGCCGCGGCCAAGAAGCGGGGGCTCATTGCCGGGTTGGTGACAGCGGGCATTGCCGCCGCGGTGGTGCTCATGGCCAACGCGGGCATGATCGACGTCACTCCAGAAGGCATCTCGAACCTTTTCGGGCTGCTGCTGCTGGTGGTGACCGTTGTGTTCTTCACGTGGCTGTTCGGCTTTAACTCCTGGACTTCCAGCGAACGCAATAAGCTCATCGTGGTGGCAATCTTTTTCGTGGCCACCATTTTCTTTTTCAGTGCATTCGAACAAGCCGGCTCCACGCTGAACCTGTTCGCCGAGCGCAGTTCGAATAATTTCCTCTTCGGGGAGAGCTTCCCGGCAAGCTGGTATCAGAGCCTGAACGCGCTCTTTATCATCGCCCTCGCGCCGGTATTCGCCTGGCTATGGGTCCACCTCGGGTCGAAGGAGCCATCGAGCCCCACCAAGTTCGCGTTCGGTCTTCTGTTTGTCGGCCTTGGCTTCGCCGTGATGATCTTCGCGGCGATGGCCTCCTCCAACGGAGCCCTGGTGAGCCCGATGTGGCTGGTGGTCACCTACCTACTGCACACCATCGGCGAATTGTGCCTCAGTCCGGTGGGGCTGAGCGCGATGACGAAGCTTGCCCCGGAGCGCGTCACCGGATTGGTGATGGGCGTGTGGTTTCTCGGCCCCTCCATCGCGAACTACGTCAGTGGGCGGCTGGCCGGTTTCTATGAATCGATGCCGCTCTGGGAGCTATTCGGCTTCGTCACGGCTTTTGCCATCGGGAGCGCCCTCGTTATGGCGCTGTTGGTGCCGTGGACCCGCCGTCTGATGGGTGAAGTGCGCTAAGGGAATGCGCCTTCCGCTCTAAGGTGTTCGCAGGTGGGCTCGCGGCGCGCCATGGAACTGATAGGCCGCAACCTAAGGCAAAGTGCGTATAACCTTTTTGAGCGTCCTGCCGATGATTGCGGGAGAGCGGCAGTTGGGCGGTACTTGTCCGCCACTGCGGCTCTCTTCCGCGATGCGACTGATTTGGCTTAGAAACGGTGACTTCACAAGCGCGGAGCGCGCCCTGCTCGAAGCGGCTCCTGAGTTCATGACGGAGTATGCGCATCATCCCGGCGAGGTCCCGGCCCTGCTCTTGCACGGCGGTTTCGATGCGGCGCTGGCTTCCGGCGCCTGGAGCCAGGAGCAGTTGCTCGCGGCCTTGTGGCAGTTTGAACAGGCGCGCCTGCCCTTCTCCATCTGGCTCAACGAAACATCCGTGGAGGAATGCGCGGTGCTGGCAAGAGCCGGAGCGTTCGCGGTGCATGCTCCGGATTCGTCACCGGTGAACGTGATGGAATCGCTGGAACGCGCGGCCGTGCAATCGGGCATCGCGCGGAGCGCGCACGAGTCCGCCAAGGCCGCGGGCAGCCCTTGGCGAAAGGCGCTAGTGGGCCGCAGCCGGGCAATGTATTCCGTCTGCAACCGAATCGAGCTTGTGGGGCGCCGCCGCTGCACGGTGCTCGTGACCGGAGAAACCGGCACCGGGAAAGAAATGGTGGCGCGGGCGATTCACCAGGCGGGCCATCGTTCGCAAAAGCCGTGGGTAGCGGTAAACTGCTCCGCGCTTCCGGATACGCTGCTCGAAGCGGAACTCTTCGGCCACACCAAGGGGGCATTCACGGGAGCGATCGGCGCCCGCGCCGGTCGATTCGAAGAAGCGCACCAGGGCACCATCTTCCTCGACGAAATCGGCGATATGCCGCTCGATCTCCAAGCCAAGCTGCTGCGCGTCTTGCAGGAACGGGAGATTCAACGGATCGGCTCATCGCAGACCATCCCGGTGGATGCGCGCGTGGTGGCGGCCACAAACGTCGATCTCGCCGAACGGGTGCGGGAGGGCAAGTTCCGGGAAGACCTCTTCTATCGCCTGAACGTCGTCCCTATCTCCATTCCACCGCTGCGCGAGCGCATGAGCGATGTCCCTCTGCTGGCCCAGACCTTTGTCGAAAAAACCTGCCGCGATGAGGAGATTC
>JADLCF010000178.1 GCA_020847315.1 Bryobacterales bacterium
CGGGGAGGGGCCACGAGGAGAGCTTCGGGAATCAGTAGACCTGAAAACAGAATACCGTGTTTGCTCCGGAGGGAGAGAGACAGTATTCCCCGTTCTCGAGATATTGATTGGCTTCCACGATCACGGAGCCATCCTTTCGCGGATGGAGCAAGAGGGGAATCGGCTGCGAATCGTCTTTATCGGGCTTCGCATGGAAGGAGACCTGCCGGTTGCCCTTCTCGACCTTCATGCGGTACAGGCTGAGTTGCTCCGCCTTGGTCTTCTGGGGCCGGATCAGAAAGATCGGCTCGGGCAGCGGGGTGCGCGCGGTGGCTGAGGCGCCGGCCGTACTATAGACGGTTCGGTTCTTCTCTTCCGATTGCCGGGCCTCTGCCTGATCGGTAGCGACGAGATGATCCCCATGCACCAGGTAGGGCACATCCGGTTGCGGGGGAGCGGGGCCGCGGTAGGTGACCTCCGCGAATGCGGGTGTCATGAATGCCGCAATCAATGCCGCAAATAGCCAGGCTCGAAGGTTCACGGGTTCCCCCTCCCACAAAGATAGATATATCGAGAGACGCCGGAGCCGGGCGGCGGGATACGCAAACCTACGGATCGCCGCTCCGGACCCGCCAAATCCTTCGTGCTAAGCGTAACGATAGCAACAAACAAGCACGCGTCATCGTCTAGTAGGCGTAGCATCCCCGGCGGATGCGCTTCATGGGAAACTGAGGAAAACGAGATTGGCCGGCGCGCCCGAAGGACGGGCATGCCTCATTCTGTCTTTTCCGCTCAACCTGGATACAAATTTCGCGAACGAAGGAAGTACGTCTCATGCACCATCTACGATTCCTCGCCCTGCTGACGCTCGTCCTGAGCCTGACCTGGTTGAATCCCGCGCAGCAGGGAGCCGCCGCGCCTGCCGACGCTTCCGCGGCGAAGCAGTGGAAGCTCGATGAGACGCTGCCGCTCGATCCGAATATCCGCACGGGCAAACTCGAGAATGGCCTGACCTACTACGTCAAGCGGAACACCGATCCGCGAGACCGGGCGGAACTGCGGCTGGTCGTGAATGCCGGGTCTAATCTCGAAGACGATGATCAGCGTGGGTTGGCGCACTTCCTGGAGCACATGCTTTTTAACGGCACGAAGCATTTTCAGAAGCATGAACTTGTCGACTTTCTCGAAAGCATCGGTCTTCGTTTCGGGCCGGATCTGAATGCCTACACCTCGTTTGACGAAACGGTCTACATGTTGAAGGTGCCTACGGATAAGCAGCAAACCTTCGACAAGGCATTTGAAATTCTAGAGGATTGGGCCGATGGCGCCACCTTGAGCGAAGACGAAATCAATAAGGAACGCGGCGTCGTGATTGAGGAATGGCGGTTGGGCCAAGGCGCGCAGGGACGCTTGCGCGACAAGTTGATCCCGGCGATTTTTGCCGGTTCCCGCTACAAGGACCGCCTGCCAATCGGAGATCCGGAGATCATCCGGCACGCACCCCGGGAAGCGCTTGCGCGGTTTTACAAGGATTGGTACCGGCCCGATCTGATGGCTGTCGTGGCGGTGGGAGACTTTGACGTGGCGCAGGTGGAGACGCAGATTCGCGAGCGGTTTTCCGGCATGAAGAATCCCGCGAATGAGAGGGTTCTTCCGGAATACAAACTCCCCGGAAACAAGGACACCATTTTCGCGGTGGTGACAGACAAGGAACTGCCAGTGACCCAGGTGCAGGTCTTCTTCAAGCAGGAGCAGGAGGAAGATTTCAAGACCGTGAAAGACTACCGCCGGATTCTGGTGCGAGGACTGTTCGAGGGCATCATCAACAGCCGGCTGGGCGAGATTGCGCAGCAGCCGTCGTCCCCGTTCCTGGCGGGGGAGATCGGTTCGGCGAATCTCGTGAGGGCCGGGCAGACTTACGCCGCCAGCGCGGTTGCGAAAGAGGGGAAGGTTCTCGAATCGCTACAATCGCTCCTCACCGAGGTAGCGCGGGTGAGGCTGCACGGGTTCACCGCTTCGGAGTTGGAGCGGCAGAAGGCCGATCTGCTGCGCAGTTACGACCGGATGTATGAGGAACGGCAAAACACGGATTCGGCCGGTTTCGCGGCGGAGTTGATCCGCAACTTTCTCGAAGGTGAACCCGCGCCGGGCGTGGTCACGGAGTATCACCTGGCGCATCAGCTTGTGCCCGGCATCACGCTTGAGGACGTGGATGCGGTCGCGAACAAGCTGATTACCAAGGAGAACCGCGTGGTCGTGGTGGCGATGCCGGATAAGCCCGGGCTCACTCCACCCACGAATGAACAACTGGCAGCCGTTCTCGGCAAGGTGGAAGCCACCGATCTGGCGCCGTATGAAGACAAGACCGTCGATGCTCCCCTCGTGAGCCAGATTCCGCCGAAATCCGGCGTCTTGAGCCGGAAGCGCATTGAGGCATTGGGCGTCACGGATATCACGCTGGCGAATGGCGTGCGGGTTCTGTTGAAGCCAACGGACTTCAAGAAAGAAGAAGTGTTGTTCAGCGCCTTTAGCCCCGGGGGAATGTCACTCGTCGCGGATAAGGAATACTTCGACGCGGTGGCGGCGGATACCCTGGTCAACATGAGCGGCGTGGGAGCATTCGACCTGATCGCCCTCCAGAAGAAGCTTGCCGGCAAGTCCGCTCAAGTGTCGCCGAGCATCGGGGATCTCTCCGAGGGGATGTCCGGCACGGCCGCCACGAAAGACCTTGAGACACTCCTGCAGCTCACGTATCTCTATTTCACCGCGCCGAGAGCGGACCCCTCCGCGCTGGCAGTGTATGTGCAGCAGAGATCCGCGATGTTGCAGAATCTTCTTTCAACTCCACAGGGCGCCTTCCAGAAGGCCATGATGGAAGCGATGTACGGAGACTTTCTGCGCCGCCGCATACCGACGCTGGCGGAAGTACAATCGACCAACCTGACGGATGCCATCTCCATCTACCGCGAGCGGTTCGCCGATGCGAACGATTTCACTTTCCTTTTCGTCGGCAGCTTCGACGAAGCGAAGGTGATCGAGCTGTGCGAACGCTATCTGGGAAACCTCCCGGTGAAGGAAGGGACGGAATCCTGGAAAGATGTGATCCCGGATTTGCCCGGTGGCGTCGTCGCCCGCACGGTGAAGAAGGGAACGGACCCCCAGAGCCGCGTTTCCCTCACTTTCCACGGGGCATTCGATTACACGAGGCGGAACCGCTTCGCGATTCGCATGATGGCCGCCGTGCTCAACATCAAACTTCGCGAGGAACTGCGCGAAGACCGCGGGGGCGTGTATGGCGTGAGCGTGGGCGCGAGCCCGATGGACCGGCCGGAGCCGCTCTACCAACTGAGGATCGGCTTTGGATGCGACCCGGCGCGGGTGGCCGAACTCAAGACCGCCGTCATGGAGCAAATTACCTGGCTCAAGAATGCGGAGGACCTGGAGAAATACCTTCCCAAGGTGAAGGAACAGGAACGGCGCAGCTTCGAAACCAGTCTTCGTGAAAACGGCTTCTGGCTTTCCACCATCCAGTTCTACGCGGAACGGCCGGGCGAAGATCCGACGCAACTGATGAAGTTACCCGAACTGGTGGAGCAGATCAACACGCCGGAGATCCGGAAGGCCGCGATCGAATATCTGAACACGAAGCGGCTGATCGATGTGACGCTCTACCCGGAGAACTTCGAGGCTCCGGCGGCGAAATAACGGGGTCCCGGGCGGGCAGATTTGAGCGATTACGGGGTGCATGCGCTTCGCGTGATACCATCATGAATTGGGCCGCTATTCCAGGCGGCCCGGTTCCGCCTTCATGGAGAGATGGCCGAGTGGTTGAAGGCGCACGCTTGGAAAGCGTGTATAGGGGAAACTCTATCGAGGGTTCGAATCCCTCTCTCTCCGCCACCCTTCCCGGTTTTCCGGCTGCATTGCGAAGCGGCTGTTCACTGCATTTTCTCCAAGAGCTATATTGCCCGCGGCAATCCGTTTAGAAAGGGTTGCGGCTCTCGCATGCATCGTCTCGCTTGTCCTAACAACAAGATCCGGATGCGCTTTGAAATGCGCAACGTAGGATTCGCGGGGCCTTGGGGTGGAAGAAGCCTGCCGACCTGCGACCGCTGCGCTCCCATCCGGTTGCCGCTGCGCCTTTGGGCTATTCCGTCCGCGGAAAACTTCGTCTCCCTGGACAGATCCCGATCTCTATATCCCCGAGATCGATGCTAGCCGTTGCTGGGCGCGCGGCCGCCTTCGTTGCCGGTTCCTTTGCCGGCTGGGGAGGCGGGGGCGTTGCTTGCCGGGAGGAACTTCGCCAGCCGTTGCTTTAATGCCGTGTGTTCCGGCTTGGCGGCTAGATTCACCCACTCGTTCGGATCGTTGTCGTGATCGTAGAGTTCCTCCGTGCCGTCCGCGTAACGGATGTAGCGCCATCGTTCATCGCGCAGCGCGTGGTTGCCACGCCGGAAGGTGGTGAGCGTCGGGGTGTCCTTGGGCGCGTGTGGGTTCTTGAGGAAGCGCACCAGGCTCTCGCCCTCCACGATCTTCGGCTTCGGGGCGCCCGCGAGTTCCGTGAGCGTGGGGTAAATGTCGAGCAGATTCACGGCTCGGGTACACCGGCCGCCCGGTTTCGTCATGCCCGGAACGGTCATCATGAGGACGTTCCGGGTGGCTTCCTCCCAGAGCGTGAACTTCCGCCAATGCAGCTTCTCGCCCAGGTGCCAGCCATGGTCGCTCCAGAGCACGACGTCGAATGCGCCCGCGTTCGGGCCGGTTTCGAGCGCACGGAGCACCCGCCCCACCTGCGCATCGGCGAAGGCGATTGCCGCCAGATAGGCGCGGACAGCAGCCTTCCAGGCATGCGCTCCCGTGATTCGCTGATGGTCCTTGTTGGAGCTGGCGATCTTCACGCCAGCCGGAGGAATGTCGTCGAGATCGTTGGGATTCACGGCAGGCAACTCGATGGTGTCGAGCGGGAAGAGGTCGAAGTACTTCTTCGGGACATACCAGGGCAGATGCGGCTTATAGATGCCGCAGGCGATGAAGCGTGGGTCGTTGGTCTTGCGGGCGAGTTGTTGGATCGTCCAATCGGCCACGCCGTGATCACCCATCTCCTCATCGCCGTTATCGAGAGGCGCCCAATCCACATTGCCCGAGCCTTGGATACCGTTGGCTGGCTTCACGGCGGGTTCGGGAGATGGCGGCTGGTTCCGCTGCTGCGAAGGCCAATAGTCGTCCCAGCTTTGCGGATCGGGATAGTTGCCGTGATAGATCTTGCCGGCCCCCATCACCTTGTAGCCCACGCCACGCAACGTTTGCGGAATGGAGAGGGCATTTTCGAGCACGGGAGATTTGCGATACGGCTCATCGTTTGAATAGACGCCCGAGGTTGAGGGCCGGACGCCGAACATCAGCGCGGCGCGCGAGGGATTGCACAGCGGCGCGGCGCAATGCGCGTTACTGAACAGCACGCCCGTCGATGCAAGCCGGTCGAGATTGGGCGTGCGCGTCTGCGGATGTCCGCCGAGGCAGCCGACCCAATCATTCAGATCGTCGATGGAAATGAAGAGCACATTCCGCCGGTTTGCCGCGGGAGTATTGCGGGCAAAAACGAGCGGCGCCGTGGCGGCAAGGAAAGCGCGTCGGGTGACCATGGCGGCAATTGTATCCTCAAGATGCGGGGCGCGGGGGGCGGGGTGGGAGATGCCGGGGAAGCAATCCCTCATTCGCCGGCTTGGCAGTGGCGCCTATGCTGGTATCGTGGGTGGTGGTTCGCGCCGCTCACGGCGTTTCCGATGGGAGGCAGGGCGGTTCGGGGAATGGAGAAGGCGACGGAGGCGCCGCCACGCTTTTGGCGGATGTTTTTTGAGCTGTATGAATCTCTCCCGCGACAGGGGCCGGGGAGCCGGGCTTGCGCCGTGAGGGCGCTTGCTTTGTGCACCGGCCTGCCGACAATGCCGGATGTGCTCGATTTGGGTTGTGGCGTGGGAGGGCAGACTTTCCATCTCGCCGAACTCACGGGGGGCTTGATTGCGGCTCTGGATCGCCATGTGCCGAGCATCGAGCGGCTGCGCGGCCTCATTGCTGCGCTAGGGCTTGAGGGCCGGATTCGGGCGGTGGCGGGCGACATGGCGGAACCGGGGCTGCCGCCCGCGAGCTTTGACCTCATCTGGTCGGAAGGGGCGCTCTACAACATCGGTATCGAGCGGGCGCTGCGCGTTTGCCACGGGCTGCTGCGGCCCGGCGGGTATCTTGCGTTCACGGACGCGGTCTGGCGCACGGGGGATCCTCCGGTGGATCTCAGGGCGGGGTTCGAGGCGGATTACCCGGCCATGGGGCGTGTTCAGGACATCGTGGCCACGATCGAACGAAGCGGCCTGTTCTCGCTCACCGGCCATTTCCCGCTGCCGGATGAAGCGTGGTGGGACGACTACTACACGCCGATGGAGGCGCGAATCGTTGAAATGCGCGAGAAGTACGCGAACGACGGGGAAGCGCTTGCCGTGTTGGACGAACTCGCCCGGGAACCTGCCATGCACCGCGTGTACGGGGAGTATTACGGCTATGAATTCTTCGTGGCGCGGGCGCGGTAGGGCGGACGGCTGCCTTAGCGCGCATCCGAGAGTTTCATGAGGAGCAGGCCCAGGACGATCAGGAGGAAGGCCGCGGCCCGGAGGGGGCTTAGCTGCTCGCCGAGGATGGCGACCCCGACGGCGAAGGCCCCCACGGCGCCAATGCCCGTCCAGACGGTGTAGGCCGTGCCAAGCGGAAGGGTTCTCATCGCATAGGAGAGCAGGCCGAAGCTGGCAAACATCGAAACGAGCGTGAGCGCGGTGGGGGCCACTTTCGTGAAGCCCTGGGACTGCTTCATGTAGTAAGCCCAGACGACCTCCAAGAGGCCGGCGAGGAAAAGCGCGGACCAAGCCACAGTGACCCTCCGATTCCAAGGCCGGGCCGTCCCGGACATTGCTCCCCAAGGCGGGGCGGAGGTCGTGGCCTCGCTACCTCTAGTTTCGAGGGGAGGTGAAGGCGCGTCAACTCATGGCCGCCGGGCATAGAATATGATCACGATCATGGAACGCCGAGATCTTCTCACCCTCTCCGCCACCACACTCGCGGCCGCCACGACGCTAACCGCCACGGGAAGCGGCAAAGCCCAACCAGGGGCTGCCGCGAGCGCTGCTGCGAGCCCGGCCCCGGTGAAGATTGGGGTGGATCTGTTCAGCGTGCGGGACCAGGGCTGGAGCGATTTCGAGATGCTCGCGTACGCGGGGCGCCAGAAGCTGAAGCACGCGCAGTTTTCCGTCACCCGTTTTTACAGCTCCCTCGCGCCGGAACATCTGCGTAAAGTGCGGGAGCGCGCCGATTCGCTGGGAATCCAACTCGAGACCGGGATGGATTCCATCTGCCCTACCTCCACGCGCTTTGCTAAAGAGTTGGGCAAGGGCGAGAAACAATTACTCGACCAGTTGGCGACGGCGAAGATCGTGGGCTCGAAGATCGTGCGCTGTTACCTGGGGACGATGGCGGACCGGAAAACGGAAGTGCCGTTCGACAAGCATATCGAAGCGATGCTGGGCGTTCTCAAAGGGGTGAAACCGCAGTTCGTGGATGCGGGCGTGAAGGTATCGATCGAGAACCATGCGGGCGACTTCCAGGCCCGGCGTCTGCGCACGGTGATCGAGCAGGCGGGGAAAGACTGGGTGGGCGCTACCTACGATTCCGGCAATCCCTGCTGGACGATGGAGGATCCGCTGGCGGCGGCGGAGACGCTCGCCCCCTACGTCGCGACCGTCCACCTGCGGGATTCCCAGGTGTGGGCGGATGAGAAGGGGTTGCAAGTGCAGTGGGTTCGTTTCGGGCGGGGCAACATGCGGATGGCTGAAGTGGTGAAGCGGCTGCACGCCGCGAACCCGGAACTGGTGTTCAATCTGGAAACGATCTGCATCGGAACCCGGCCGTTTCCCGTGAAAGACGCGACGTTCTGGAAAGGGTATGAGGATATCGCCGCCCAGGATCTGATGGGGCTCTACGGCCTTGCGGAGAAGGCGAACCCGGCGCCCGACGCACCCAAGCGTTCGAAAGAAGAAACGGTGCGCGCGCAGTTGGAAGAATCCGACGATTCGATCGCGGGCATGCGGAAGATCGTGGCCGGCTTGGGGCTGAAGGAAGCCTGAGCGGAGTACGGATCCAGCCGTGGCGTTTAACCGTGGCGGGCCATCCGCGAGGTCCAGCGAAGGTAGCTCCCAAGATTGGCGCGGTTGCTCCAGAGGAACCGCCAGAATTCGCGAAAGGTGAGCGTTTCCGCCTTCCGGCCCGAGTAGGTTTCGACGCGCCAGCGGAGATAGGGGCTATCCCAGGGATGGAAGCGATAGCCTTTCGTGGCCAACCAGAGAAAACGGATCATCGCACCTGCCTTCGCCGCCCCCGTGCTAGTTGGCCTTCCGGAACGAAGCCTGGCCTTCCTGCTTCTCCGGCACCGTCAGCGGCGGCGAGGAGGGCATCTCCGGAAGCTCACTGCCGCGATTCGTGGCGTAGTATCCGGTTCGCGTGCGGACGGAAAGCCCGCGGCCCTTGACCTTCACTTCAATGCGGCGGAAACTGCCGTCCATGGATTCGTTGGTGGGGGAGTAGGCAATCACGTACTGATTGCGGATATCGTGCGCCACCCGGTCTGCGATATCGTTGACTTCGTTGACGGAATCCGGGAAGTAGGATTGCCCGCCCGTCGCCTTCGTGAGCGCTTCGAGCGCCCGCTCCGCGCGCTTGGCCTCCCGCCGTTCTTCGTCGTTCAGAATCCCGATGGCGTAAACGAGCACTTCGGCCTGCTGGGCGCGCTGGACCAGCTTCTCCAGGGTCATGGCGCTGGCGTTATCGTTGCCGTCGGTGATGACAACGAGCACCTTCTTATCTTTCTTGCCCTTCTCTCGAAGGTAATCGATCGAGGCGCTGAGGGCGTCGCGCATCGCCGTGCCGCCCCGCGAATCGATCTGGGTGATCCCCTCCTCCATCTTCTTGATGTCACTGGTCATGGTGACATCCAGGTAGAGGTCGTCATTGAAATTCACGACAAACACTTCGTCGTCCCGATTCGAACTTTTCACCAGGGAGACGGCGGCAGCCTCCACCTGCTTGCGCTTGTCCCGCATGCTGCCGCTGTTATCGACGACAAGCCCCATCGAAACGGGGACATCCTCCCGAAGGAAGGTGCGGATGGGCTGCTCGTCCTTATTCTCGAAAACGGTAAAGTCGTCCTTCTTCAGTGTGGTTACGAGGTCGCCCTTCCGGTCCACTACGCTCGCGTGCAGTACAACCAGCCGGGTATCCGTGCTGAAGGTGGGGTCCTGCGCTGCCAGAGGAGCGGGAACGGAAAACGATACCGCGAGGAGCGGGAGCAGGGCGAAATACAGCGGGAATTTCATAGAATCGTCTCTCCCGGCGAACTATTGCGTGGGGGCGTAGTAACCTGGCCGCCAGTAGGCTTTCAATCTTGGAAGGCCGCGCGGCTGAACGAGTTCCACCTTTACCTTGCGATACTTGCCGTCGCGCATGGAATTGCTCGGAGTGTATCCAAGGACGTACTGATTCCGCAATTCGATGCCGATCTTGGCGCTGACGTCCGGTAATTCATTGACGGACGTAATGATGAACGGGCGCCCGCCGGTCTGGTCACTGATTTCGCGAAGCAGGCCGGGGCCGCGCATTTCTTCCGGAGTGGAACTATAGGCGTCAAAGATACCAATGGTATAGATTTGCACGTCGGCTTCCCGCACCAGATTGCGGATCTCGCTGGTGGTATAGCGGCTGGAGTTATCCGCGCCATCGGAAATGACGAGCAGCGCCTTGCGCGGGTTTTTCGCCTTTTTCATTTCGTTGAGGGCGAGGTAAATGGCGTCGAGTAGAGCCGTACGGCCTTTTGCCTGGGAAAAGGTGAGACGGTTCTGGATTTCTCCGGGCTCGTTCGTGAAGGCTTGCGCGAGCACGGGCCGGTCATTGAACTGGATGAGGAAGAACTCGTCTTCGGGCCCGGCGGTCTTGAAGAACTGCGCGGCGGCCTCCCGGGACTTTTGCAACTTGTTGCTCATGCTGCCGCTGGCGTCGAAGACGAGGCCCACGGAGAGCGGGGCATCCTCGCTGGCGAAATAGGTGATCGCCTGTTCCGTGCCTTCCTCGACGATCTTGAAATGCTCGCTTTCAAGGCCCGTGACGGAGCGATTCAAGGGATCTTTGACGGTGACCGGGATGAGCACGACCTGGGTATCGACGCGGATATTGCTTTCGCGCCCGGTGGAATCGGCGGAAGGGGGGAGACGCTCCGGACGGATGTTCGTATTGACGTTCTGGGGCCATGCCCAAACGCATGCGATCAAGAGCGCCAAGGTGACGCCAGCCCATCTGATGCAAAGCATGAAAAACCGGCGGCCAGCCCGCGTCCGGACTGGAATTTGCTCAGAGTATAGCATGCGGCCCTTCATGGTATGATCGAACGTGCCTACCGATGTTTTGGGGGTGATCCCCGCTCGATACGCCTCCACTCGGTTCCCTGGAAAATCTCTCGCTGTCATCGCCGGCAAGCCGATGATTCAGCACGTGTATGAACGTGCTTCGCAATGCTTGCGTTTCGCCCGCCTAGTGATCGCCACGGACGACGAGCGAATTGCCGAAGCCGCCCGCTCCTTCGGCGCGGAATGCCAGATGACCCGGCCGGATCACCTATCCGGGACGGACCGGGTGGCCGAAGTGGCGGCGGGGTTCGCCGGAGAGTTGGTTGTCAATATCCAGGGAGATGAGCCCCTTATTGATTTCAACGCAATCGAGGCGGTAATCGTTGCATTGGAATCCGCGCCAGGCGCGAAGATGGCCACGCTCGGGAAGCGGATTACGAGCCCAGGGGAGGTGGAGAATCCCAATGTCGTCAAAGTGGTGAAAGACCTCGGCGGCAACGCGATCTATTTTTCCCGGTATCCGATCCCGTATCAGCGGGGCGGGCCGGCGGCCCTATATAAGCATATTGGGCTTTACGCGTACCGGCGGGATTTTCTATTGCAGTATTCGTCGATGCCAGTGGGCCCCCTTGAGAAGGCGGAATGCCTGGAGCAATTGCGGGCCCTCGAGAACGGCCACCGGATCGCGGTGGCGGAAACGGCCTATGACTCCCTGGGCGTGGACACGCCTGAGGATCTGATGGAGATTCGCCAGTGGCTGGAGGCGCGCATGGAGACGGCCGCGCCCCTTGCCGGCGAAGGGTCTTGATACGCTGGTTGGCTTCGGAGCTGGAGGCGCGGGCAGAACCTTGGAGGCGGAGAGTTGAGCGAAAGCAAGGGAATGGCGAAATTCATCTTTGTGACGGGTGGCGTGGTTTCCTCCCTTGGAAAAGGGATCGCGGCGGCATCGATCGGATGCCTGCTCGAGGCGCGGGGCCTGAAGGTGAACCTGCAGAAATTCGACCCCTATCTGAACGTCGATCCCGGCACAATGAGCCCGTTCCAGCATGGTGAAGTCTTCGTGACCGACGACGGCGCGGAGACGGATCTCGACCTGGGCCACTACGAACGCTTCACGCACGCGCATCTGACGCAACTCAACAACCTCACAAGCGGGCGAATTTACGAATCGATCATCCAGAAAGAGCGGCGCGGCGATTACCTGGGCAAGACCGTGCAGGTAATTCCGCACGTGACGGACGAAATCAAGATGGCGGCGCGGCGCCTCGCGAAGGATAGTGACGTCGTGATCGTGGAGATCGGCGGGACGGTGGGCGACATCGAATCGTTGCCCTTCCTCGAAGCGATCCGGCAACTGCGGCATGAATTGGGCCGGGAGAACACGATCTTCGTGCATGTGACGCTGGTGCCGTGGATCGCCGCCGCGCATGAGCTGAAGACGAAGCCCACGCAGCACAGCGTGAAGGAACTGCGGGCGATCGGTATTCAGCCGGACATTCTGCTGTGCCGGTCTGAGCGATTCCTCTCCGAGGACGTCCGCTCCAAGATCGCCCTGTTCTGCGACGTGGATCAGGAGGCCGTGATCACCGCCAACGACGTGGCATCGGTCTACGAAGTGCCGCTGAGCTTCGCCGCCCAGAATGTGGACGACACCATCCTGCGGCTGCTGAGGCTGGACGTGCCGGAGGCGGACATGGGACGCTGGTCCGCGATGGTGGAGCGCATCAAGTCTCCCATCGACGAGGTGGATATCGGGCTGGTGGGCAAGTATGTCGAATACGAAGACTCGTACAAGAGCCTCAAGGAAGCACTGCTGCACGGGGGGTTGGCGCACAATCTGAAGGTGCGCATCCATTGGATCGACGCGGAGGTTCTGACGAGCCAGGAGGAGGCTGCGAAGGCCTTGCGCAACTTCGATGCAATCCTCGTGCCGGGCGGGTTCGGCAAGCGCGGCGTGGACGGGATGATCGAAGCCATCCGGTACGCGAGAGAAAACGATGTTCCCTACTTCGGCATTTGCCTCGGGATGCAGACGATGGTGATCGAGTTCGCGCGCAACGTCTGCGGCTTGGCGGATGCGGATTCCACGGAGTTCGAGCCCGCGACGCTGAATCGGGTGATCTACAAATTGCGCGAGCTGAAGGGCGTGGATGAACTCGGCGGCACGATGCGGTTGGGCGCATACCCCTGCGCGCTGGCGGAGGGAAGCCTGGCGCACGCCGCTTACGGCCAGAGCGAGATCAGCGAACGCCACCGGCATCGCTTCGAGTTCAACCGGAAGTTCGAACCGCTGCTGACCGCGAATGGGCTGCGGATCACGGGCGAATCTCCCGGCGACCGGACGTATGTGGAGATCTGCGAGATTCCCGGCAATCACTGGTTTCTCGGCTGCCAATTCCATCCGGAGTTTAAGTCCAAGCCGATGGAGCCGCACCCTCTGTTCGCGAGCTTTGTGGATGCCGCGTACCGATACCGGCGGCGGCGCGTCGCACCGCTCACCAGCGAGGCGGAGGCGGCGGAAAATCCGGCAATGAGCCCCAGCCCGGTGGGCGTGGGCGGGCAGGACGACTAGCGCCGTGGCCGCGGCAATCAAGGTTGGCTCCAGCGACGCCCAGGTGGCGTTTGGCGAGGGGCTACCCCTGGCCTTCATCGCCGGGCCTTGCGTGATTGAGAGCGAGCGGCACGTTCATTTTCTGGCGGACGCGCTCAAGGAAAGCATCGGCCGCTTCGTCTTCAAAGCGTCCTTCGACAAAGCGAATCGCAGCAGCATCCACTCCTATCGCGGGCCGGGGTTGCACGAGGGGTTGCGGATTCTTTCCGGGGTACGGCGGCGGGGATTTCCGGTGCTCACCGATATCCACGAACCGGCGCAGGCGGAACCTGCCGCCGAAGCGGTGGACATCCTGCAAATTCCCGCGTTTCTGTGCCGCCAGACCGATCTGTTAGTGGAAGCGGGGCGCACGGGCCGGGTGGTGAACATCAAGAAGGGCCAGTTCGTCGCGCCCAAGGATATTTTGTGGGCGGCGGAGAAGGTGGCATCCACCGGCAACACGCGGATTCTGCTCACGGAGCGGGGTTCGTGCTTCGGCTATAACAACCTGGTTGTGGATATGCGCGGCCTG
Source organism: Bryobacterales bacterium (assembly GCA_020847315.1). Lineage (GTDB taxonomy): Bacteria > Acidobacteriota > Terriglobia > Bryobacterales > Bryobacteraceae > JACTMJ01. The sequence goes on from JADLCF010000178.1 coordinate 13,535, forward strand.
CGGATGATGCGGGAATCCGGGTTCCCGGTGATCTTCGACGCCACCCACAGCGTGCAGCTCCCCGGCGCGGGCGGAGACCGCTCCGAAGGCCAGCCGGAATACATCGAAACGCTGGCGCGGGCCGCGGTGGCCACGGGCATCGAGGGTGTGTTTCTCGAAGCGCATGAAGCGCCGGAGCGCGCGCTTTCGGATGGCGCGAACTCTGTGCGGCTGGAGGATGCCGGGCCGCTGATCCGGCGGCTGCGAGCCATCGACGCGCTGGTGAAGAGCGCCGCGTTTCTGGATGGCGGCCCGGCGGGCTCACCGATTACTTCGTAAGCAGGAACGGCCCGGCGAAGAGGGAATCGATTCCGGAGGAGTAGAAGCTCCTCACGGCATCGCGGGGCGTGCACACCAGCGGATCCTGGAACAGATTGAACGAGGTGTTGTAAAGCACGGGCAGGCCGGTGGCGGCCCCCTGCGCCTTCAGCAGGCGGTGGAATAGCGGGTTATCGCCTTCCCTCACCGTGTGGATGCGTACGATATCGTCACCCAAGATCGCGTGCGAGAAGGTCTCGCGGTGTTCCGGCTTCACTCGCCCGACGGTGGCCAGGAAGCGGGCATTGCCACCCACCTCGAAGTATTTCGCGGCATCTTCTTCCGGCACCGAGGCAGCGAACTTGCGGAAAGACTCCCGGTGTTTGATGTAGGTATTCAGGTTCTCCGACGAATACGGGTTGAGCGGTGAGGCCAGGATGCTGCGGTTGCCAAGAGCGCGGGGGCCAAACTCCATGCGCCCCTGCATCCAGGCGACGATGCGGAAGTCGCGAAGTTCCTCGATCGAGGCTTGGATGAGGTTCTCCGTGGTGAGCAGGTAGCGAAACCGGAGCTTGCAATTTTCGAGCACCTGCTTGATCTCTTCCGAAGAGTACTCCGGCCCAAGAAACATCGAGTCAAAGGCGATGCGCGGCGCGGAGGGGTTCATCGAATGCCAGGCGTGGTAAGCGGCGCCGAGCGACGAACCGCCGTTCCCCGCGGCAGGCTGCACGAAGACCCCAGGGAAGCGCCCGCTTCGCTCCGCGGCTTCGATCAGCAGGGTGTTGTAGGCGACGCCGCCCGCGAGACATAGCGGCTTTCCTTCCGGCGCCATGCGAATGACCGTCTGGGCGAGCGCATCCTGCAAGGAGCGGGCAAGATCGGCGTTATCCTCATCGGAAAGGGAACTCGCATCCAGGCCAAGATCCTTGAAGAAGCGGGGGCGAAACGCGCCATTCGCGGATTCCGTGTTCAGAAGATCCCGCTGAAGCGCCGGCCAATCGCCTTGCCGGGCGTGCATCAATGCGTTGAAATACTCGACGAAGCGGGGCTTGCCGGAGGCGCTCAGCCACTGTACCTTGTGTTCATCGGCGTTGTAGCGGAACCCGATCAGGCGGGCCACGCGGCCGTAGAGATCGCCCAGGGAATCCGGGTAATACAGTTCCTGATCGACGGTCAGCGTGTTTCCGGAGCCCCACCAACGGCTGCCGCAGCGGAAGTCGCCCAGCCGGTCGAGCGTCAGCACGGTGGCCTCCTCGAACGGGGAGGCATAGTAGGTGGAAGCGGCGTGGGCCAGTTGATGGTCCACCACCATCACACGCGCGTTGGGGAAGCGCTCCGTGAGTTCCAGGTGGATCCGCTCCTCGGTGCCGGTGAGCCAGGGCCGGGCGATGGACACGACATCGACGTTCTCCGGAGAGATGCCGGCGATGAGAAGACATTGCCGCCAGGCAGCGGTGGGGAGGTCTCCAGGATGCTCGGTGTGCGTGAGCTTTCGTTCTTCAATCGCTGAAACCAGTTTGCCGCCGGAAAGAAGCGCCGCGGATGCGTCGTGGAGGATACCGCCAATGCCTAGAATATTCATGAGAGAGGGCGGGGGGATCGCGTGGGCCAAGCGGCGCGCAAAACGCACCCCAATCGTTTAGGGTACGAAATTGTGACGCCTTCTGGATA
>JADLCF010000179.1 GCA_020847315.1 Bryobacterales bacterium
AAGCCCAGGAATCCCTCGATATGGTCGAGCGGAAACTGGATGTTCCGGTGCTCATCTGCCTCACCAAGGCCGACGAAGGCCTGGTTTGGAGCCATGAAGAAGTGGCCGAATGCTTCAGCATCCCCTCAGACTTCATCGTGGATCTCAACCCGCGCGATTACAAAGATTCCTTCGATGCGCTGAACTACCTCTTCGAGTATGTGCCGGCTCCGATGAGCGTCGAAGTGGAGCGGGAATTGGTCCGCAGCGTCGCCTAATTCTTCAGAGAGAGGGCGGTGACATCCGCCGCTTAAGCGCTACAGGCCAACGCCTCCGGCCCGGCAGCCACAAGAAAACATTGAAAACGGCCCGCGCGCAGCGCGGGCTTTTCCGTCCGTGGGGAAGGGGAAGAAGTTGCTTAGATCGAAAGCGGCACGACGCTCTTCCCACCGCAGACACCCACGCCATTGTTCACGACGCTCAGCAGAAAGTTAAACACCAGCGCGTAAATCGTCTGCTCGTTCAACTGGGTTTGCCCAGGGAGCTTGTAGTTCACGGGGAGTTCCTTGACAATCTGCAGCGAGATCGCCAGCGGGTCCACATCGCCATCGCCATCCCGGCGGTTCGCCACCACGAGCGGCGTCTGCAGCACCTTGCCGTTGCTGCCGTCGATGTAGAATTGGCATCGTGAGAACCAGCCCGTATTCGTCGGGCTTGCGGCATCGAACAGAAGCAGCGGAGAAGGGCGGTCCACGGCTGAAAGATCCATCCGCACATAGCGGCGCTCCTCATGCAGCTCGCAAACAAAGCCCGCCTGCCGCGCCACATTCTCGAGGAACTCGAGGTCTAACTCCAGCACCACCAACTCTTCGCTACCCGCGCGCACAACTTGCATAGAATTCTTCTATTGTAAGGCACTGGCTGTAAGGCAATGGCCGCAATGCAACTTCGAGTCAGCCCCATCGGGGTTTGTATGCGTGAGGAACCGGAGCTTTGCGAATTGCAACCTCATCTCCTGCTTGAACCTCCTGACTGTGACAGACTGGAAACAAATGGCTTCGCCCGCTCTTGCGCCCCCTAACAGTTTCCCTTCCCTCTTCCTGTTCGATATCGATGGCACCCTGCTGCGCGGGGCCGGGCCGCAGCATCGGGAGGCCCTTGAGTACGCGGCGGCGCGCGTGTTGGGGGTGAGCGCCACCACGGAGGGCATTCCCGTCCACGGGATGCTCGATACCGGCATCGTTACCGAGATGCTAAAGCGGGAGGGGGTTGCACAGGCCCGGATTCGTCGCGCGATGCCGGAAATAATCCGCAGCGCGGAACGCCGCTACGTCCGGAGCGGGCCGGATTCCCTCACCGGAAAAGTCTGCCCCGGCGTGCCCGATTTGCTTGCGCAACTCCAACTCCGCGGCGTACCGATGCTGCTCGTGACCGGGAATTTTCCCCGCATCGGATGGCGTAAGCTCGAGCTCGCCGGCCTCCGGCACTATTTCACGCACGGGGCGTTCGCCGGCATGAGCGCCACTCGAGGTGGGTTGGCCCGCATCGCGATTCGCCATGCCCGCGAGCGCGGATGGCTCAATGGCGCGCCCGCCAACGCAGGTAGCGTCGTTTTGATTGGCGATGCCCCCGCCGACATCCTGGCCGCGCGCGGCAACCGCATCCGAAGCATTGCGGTTTGCACCGGAATCAGCACTCGGGAGGAATTGGAAGCCCATCGCCCGCATCTGCTGATCGACAGCCTCGTCGAGTTGCGGCTGGCGGATCTCGGCGCGAACTAACCCGCGCTACTCGATCACCATCATCAGGTCCTTCGCCTCCACCTGGCTGCCGTTGCTCACATAGCGGGCGGTGATGCGCCCGGCCCTTGGGGCGTAGACCGTCGTCTGCATTTTCATCGCTTCCATCACCAGCAGCTTCTCGCCCTTCGCCACCGTCTGGTTCAACTCCACGGTAATCGCGGAGACCATCCCGGGAATCGGCGCGCCGACGTGCCCCTCGTTGTTGGGGTCCGCCTTCGGCCGCGCCTCCTCCTTCACTTCCAGGCTGGAGTCGCGAACGTCCACTTCCCGCGGCAATCCATTCAATTCGAAGAAGATCGTGCGCAGCCCGTCAGGATGCGGCTCGCCCACCGTGAGCAGTTTCACGATGAGCATCTTGCCTTCTTCAAGATCGATGGCCACTTCCTCGCCCGGCTTCATCCCATAGAAGAACTGGGGCGTCGGCAGCACTTCGAGCGTCGAGTATTGTTGCCGCGCCTTAATGAACTTCAAGTACACATCGGGGTAGAGCAGATAGCTGAGAACATCGGTCCTCGGCACTTTCTGCCCGGTCTTCTTTTCGAGAAGCGTGCGCGTTTCTTCGAAATCCGCAGGGGGCAGATTCGCTCCCGGCCGGCCTCGCATCGGCTTCTCGCCCTTCAGAATCACTTTCTGGATCTTCTTCGGCCATCCGCCTTGCGGCTCTCCCAGAGAGCCCTTGAACATATCCACTACGGAGTTCGGCAGCGTCAGATTGTGGTCCGGCTCCAGCCGCGCGAACTCGCGCACCTTCATGCCGTGTCCCACCAGGAACAGCGCCATGTCGCCCACCACTTTGCTCGACGGCGTCACCTTCACGATGTCGCCGAAGAGCATGTTCACCTCGGCGTACGTCCGGGCAATCTCCGGCCATTGATCGCCGAGCCCCATGGATTTTGCCTGCTCCTTGAGATTCGTGAACTGCCCACCCGGCATCTCGTGGAAATACACTTCGGCTGTGCCCGTCTTCAGACCGGTATCGAAGGGCGAATACCATTCCCGCACCGCTTCCCAATAGTCCGCGGAGGCATCGAGCGCTACCTGGCTCAACCCCGTATCCCGGCGGGTATGTCTCAGCGCGGCCGCGATCGAGTTCAGATTGGGCTGGCTCGTCGTGCCGCTCATCGAGGAGATCGCGGCGTCGGCGATGTCCACGCCTTCATCGGAGGCCATCAGCACGCTCGCGGCGTTCA
>JADLCF010000180.1 GCA_020847315.1 Bryobacterales bacterium
CCGCCCGCCGCCTTTCACCCGCCGCCCAAAGTGGAATCGGCCGTCGTGCGGTTAACGCCGCATCCGCCGCCGGTCGAACACCCGGAAGAGCTTCTCGCATTCGTCGGACAATGCTTCCGGCAGAAGCGGAAGACGATCCGGAATAACCTCCTTCCCGGCTATGGCCATCAGGTCGATGCCTGGCCGGAGGCGGCATTGCGTGCGGAGCAACTCACGCTCGAACAATTTGCCGCTATGCACCGCCGCCTGCGCGGCGTCGAGCGCTAACCCGCAACGCGGGTGTTCCGGGGCGGGTACGATGAAAGCAGAAGGGGCGCTGGCATGTTCGGGCAACTCTTTCTTACACTCTCCATGACTTTGGCTCTCCAGACAAGTCTTCCGGCGGACATCGAAAAGCGCATCGATGCCCTTCTTGCTCGCATGACGCTCGAGGAAAAGCTCGGGCAGATGTCGCAGGCGACCTCGATGCGCAACCCGATCGCAGAAGAGATCAAACAGCAGATTCGGCAGGGGCGCTGGGGATCTTTCCTGAATGCCGGGCTGCCGGAAGATCGGGCGGAAGCGCAGCGGATTGCCATCCAGGAGAGCCGGCTGGGAATCCCGCTCCTGTTTGGCCGCGACGTGATTCATGGATACCGCACCGTGTTCCCGATCCCTCTCGGACAGGCCGCCGCCTGGAATCCCGGCCTGATCGAACGCGCGGCCGCAATCGCCGCGCGGGAGGCGAGCACGGAGGGCGTCCATTGGACCTTCGCGCCGATGCTCGACGTCACCCGGGATCCACGATGGGGACGCGTCGCGGAATCGTTGGGCGAAGATCCCTACCTGACGGGCCGGCTTGGGTCGGCGATGATCCGCGGATTTCAAGGCGGCTCGTTGCGGGAAGCCGGACGCATCGCGGCTTGTGCGAAGCATTTTGCCGGATATGGCGCCGCCGAAGCAGGACGCGACTACAATTCCACCGTCATTCCCGAAAACCAGCTGCGCGAGGTCTATCTGCCTCCATTCCAGGACGCCGTCGCCGCGGGCGTGGCACCCTTCATGACGGCGTTCAACGCTCTGAATGGCGTGCCGGCGAGCGGAACCCGGTTTTTACTCGATCGTATTTTGCGCAAGGAATGGGGGTTCACCGGCGTCGTGGTCAGCGATTACGAATCGGTGCTGGAGATGGTGCAGCATGGATTCGCCGCCGGGCCCGCCGAGGCCGCGCAGAAGGCGGTAACAGCCGGTGTGGATATGGAGATGGTCAGCACTACCTACTTCGACAACTTACGCCGGCTTGTCGAAAAGCAGAACGTTTCCATAGCCTCCATCGATGCCGCCGTCCGCCGCATTCTGCGCTTGAAGTATCAGCTCGGGTTGTTCGACGCTCCTGTGCGTCCGGCGGCCTCCGTCCAGACCGCCAACGATGCGCGTGGCATCGCCAAAGAGCTCGCCACCCAGAGCCTGGTGCTTTTGAAGAATGATAATGGCGTGCTTCCGCTTTCGCCCTCGGTGAAGCGCATCGCGGTGATCGGCCCGCTTGCTAACAGCCCCGTGGATCAGATGGGCTCGTGGGTCATGGATGCCAGGCCGGAAGAGGTCGAAACGCCCCTCACCAGTCTCCAACGAAAGTTCGGCGCAGGCCGGATCCGGTATGTCGCCGCTCTCCGGAACAGCAGGGACACCAGCCGCGAGCAGTTTAACGCTGCCATCGAGGCGGCCAAGGCGAGCGATGTCGTTCTGCTGCTGCTGGGCGAGGAGCAGATCCTCTCGGGAGAAGCGCATTCCCGCGCCTTCCTCAATCTTCCGGGTGCGCAGGAGGAACTGGCCGCGGAGATCGCCGCGACCGGAACGCCAATGGTGACCATTATCCTCGCGGGGCGCCCCTTGACGTTTCAGAACGTGGCGGCGAAATCGGCGGGTGTGCTTTACGCATGGCATCCCGGAACGATGGGTGGGCCGGCGTTGCTCGACGTATTGACCGGCGGTGTGAGTCCCTCCGGCAAACTCCCGATCTCCTTTCCTCGCGCGGTTGGACAGATTCCGATCTATTACAGCCACCTGAACACCGGCAGGCCCGCGAGTCCGGGAGAGCTCGGCATTCCTCTGGGTAGTCCCGTCAATCCGGAGGGCTTCACTTCGAAGTATCTCGACGTGGACTTTACACCGGAATATCCCTTCGGCTTCGGCCTTTCTTACACGACGTTCGAATACTCGAAGCCGCGCGCTTCAACCGCGGAGCTGACACCCGGTTCCAGCATCACGGTGTCGGCGGAGATCGCGAATACAGGAAAACGGGCCGGAGAAGAAGTCGCGCAATTGTATATTCGCGATCTGGTAGCAAGCGTTGCCCGGCCCGTCCGCGAATTGAAAGGGTTCAGCCGCATTCGCTTGAATCCCGGAGAAAAGCGCACGGTCTCCTTCACCCTCACCCCGCGCGACCTGAGCTTTTATAACGAATCGATGGAGCTTGTGACGGAGCCGGGCGAGTTTCAGGCGTGGATTGCACCCGATTCGGCCAGCGGCTCGGATGTGCGATTCCGGTTCCGGGCGAACACTAATCGTCAGTAAGCCGGCGCGCTCTATCATCGAGAGAGAAGAGGAATGCATATTCTGATGATCGGCGGCACACGCTTCATCGGAGCGCATGTAACACGACGCCTCCATGACGCGGGAGCAGAGATCGTCGCCTTTCACCGCGGCTCCAGCACCAACCCCATCCTCCCTGACATTGAGCATGTTTTGGACCTAAGCGCGGAATACCCGGGCTGGAGAAGAGTCGACTCCGACCATGGCTGAGAGGCTTGCTCTGCTGCCTGAACGGCCGGGTGAGCCGCCTGACTTGCCTCCGTTCGATTAC
>JADLCF010000181.1 GCA_020847315.1 Bryobacterales bacterium
ATGCCGAAGCCACGCTGAGCGGGGAATATGAAGCGCTGTTCCCGGAACTGAATACGAACGGGAATACCTATATCGTGATTGTCACGCGAGGCCATCGGGACGATATGCGCATCCTCCGCTGGGCCGTTACCACGGACGCCCGCTACGTGGCCATGGTGGGCAGCAAGCGCAAGGTGATCTCCACGGTGAAGGAACTCGAAAAAGAAGGGATGGAGCGGAGCCTGTTCGAAAGGCTGCATGCGCCGATGGGGCTGGAGATCGGCGCGATCACGCCCGAAGAGATCGCCGTTTCCGTGGTGGCGGAAATGATTGCCGCCCGCCGGAATCCGAATGCGGAGTGGAGCCGTCTCTCAATGTCGATCTTCGCGCAGGAAGAGATGAAGGCGCTGCTCAAGTAGCGGAGGCAGGGAAACCGAATCGATGCGGATGCGAGGAGAGAGGGCGGCCCCGGTTGGCGCGGACGGCGCGTGCCCGGCCATTCTGCTTGCCGCCGGAGCATCCCTGCGAATGGGCGCGGTGAAGGCGCTGCTGCCCCTCGACGATGGCATCCCGGCGGTGTGTTCGCTCGCCCGGCTCTACGAATCCCAGGGCGGAGAGTGCCTGGTGGTGACGGGCTACCACGCGGAGGCCGTCGAAGCTGCGGTGAAGCGGTTCGGGAGCGGCAGGGTAGCGCGGAATCCGGAGCCGGAGCGGGGACAGCTTTCGAGCTTGCAGTGCGGATTGCGCGCGCTCGAGGCCGCGTCTCCCAGGCCCGAGTGGTTCCTGTTCGCACCGGTGGATTGTTTTGATGTGACGGCGGATGTGCTGGCGGATTTGCATCGGGCGCGGCGGAGCGCGGCCCCGGAGACGCTCTTCTGCATTCCCGAATACCAGGGAAATCACGGCCATCCCGTAGCGGCGCGCTGGGCGACGGCGGAAGCGTTTCTCGCTCTCTCGCCAGCGGATAATGCAAGGACCGTGGTGCGGCGCTACCGGAACCGCACCTTGTACGTGCCCGTTCGGGGAGCGGGGGCGCTTCTCGATTACGATACGCCGGAGGCATTTGCACGGCGCGGCCACGGCTTCTCTTCGTTGACGGCCGATGACGAGCCGGCCGCTTTCCCCGGAGCGAACCAAGTCTGAACCCGGAAAGGAATCTTGTGCTCTCCAGGCAAACCGTAGCGCGGATGTGCGCCGCCCTTGTGGCGCTGGTGCTGCTGGCGCTGATCGCGGCGCCCTATCTGCCGGCCGACCGATTTCGCGGGCGGGTGGAAGAGGGGCTCGAGCGGGCGCTGCAAAGGGACGTGAAGATCGGGGAACTGCGGTTTTCCCTCTGGGGCAGGCCGGGCTTCACGGTGAGCGAGGTGGTGATCGCGGATTTGCCGGAGATTTCCGCCGAACCGTTCGCCTACGTGGGCGAAGCGCGAGTGGGGATTGCGCCGGCCACCCTTTGGCGCGGGGAGATGACCTTCGCCAGCATCACGCTCACCCAGCCCAGCGTGAATGTGGCCCAGGGGGCCGACGGCGCGTGGAACTTCGAGCAGATGCTGCGGAGAGGCGTCGGGGCTGGGAAGCGCAGCGAGGACGCGCTACCCGAATTGCGCGTGCGCGACGGCCGCATCAATTTTCGAAGCGGCCTCAAGAAATCGATCTACTACTTCCGAAGCGCGGATCTGCGGCTGGCGCAGGAGGAACGGGGCACCGGCGCCTGGCTGCTGGAGTTTCGGGCGGAGCCGGCCCGCACGGATAGTTTCGCGCCGCGCTTCGGCACGGTGAGAGGCCGGGGCCGATGGCTGCCGGCAGCGGGAAGGAATGGCGAGTTGGAAGCGGACCTGGAAATGGAGCGCAGCCCGCTCGCCGAGGTTGCGTCGCTCTTTCGCGCTCCGAGCGGAGGACTGAGCGGGTTTCTTTCCGCGCGGACGCACCTGAGCGGGCCGGTGGAAGCGCTGGCGATTCGCGGGAATCTGGAACTGAGCCAGCGCGGCGATTGGGGCATCTTTGCCCTGGCAGGCGACACCGCCAGGGTGCCGCTGAAGGGATTGCTGGATCTGCCCGCGAGACGGATTCACCTGGAGGCGAGCCCCGCGGCGGAAACGGCGAGCGCTTCCGGTGGGAGCGCAGCAGCCCCGGGCGATGCTGCCCCAAGCCCGGCGCCGGAGGCGGAGGGACGCGCCGAAACGCCCGCAACCACGGCGGTTGGCGGCTTCGCGGCTAGCGTGGATTTCAATCCCGAAGCCGCACCCGGGGAATGGGTGGCTCGCGTCGAGTTCGCGGAAAAGCCTGTCGCCCAAGTTGTCGGCCTGCTCCGGTATCTGGACGATTCGTTTCCCGACTATCCTCAGCTTGAAGGCAATCTCAAAGGCGAGGTGGATTATCGCAGCGCCGGCGGGCTGAAGGGCGCAGTGACCTCCGATCGCCTGATCTGGCTCCCGGACCCTGCGTTCGCACTCCGATCTCTATACCTGAGCCTGGAAGGGGAGCGCATGGAGGGCCGCGGGGCTCTCGATCTGGAACCGGCGCGGGGGGATGCCGCGGACGGGGCGGGGGCCGAGGGCGCCAAGCCAGTGGACGGTACCGGGGAAAACCCCTTGTTCGGCTTCGCGATCGACCGGCAGGATGGGCGCATGCAGGTCTCCTTGGAAGGCCGCGAACTTGCTCCCGCGCATTTCCGCGCCCTGGAGCGGCTGGCTCCCATCACGTCGCCACCCCCGCTGCTCGAAGGTGAGCGCTGGGCGGCGTCGGGGAGCGCGGTGTGGAGGCGCGCCGGCTACCGGGATCGCGGCGGCTGGCATGGGCAACTTCTCGTTCGCGGGCTGTCGATCCCCGTGAATGGATTCGCGTCGCCGGTCGTGTTCAGCGTAGCACCGCTGCAACTGCGCGACGATACGTGGAAGTTGAGCGGTGCGAAGGCGAAGGTGGGGGACATTCCGGTGAAGGTGGATGCGGCGCTCGAAAGCCCACCCGCGCATGCTAGCGATCACGCAAGCCGCGAGTTGGCGCTTCATCTCACATTCGAGGAACTGAGCCTCGCGCAATTGCAGCGGGAGGTGATTCTGCAGCAGGCTGACTCCCGAGGATTCTTGAGCCGGACGTTTTCTCCGGGAGCGCCCGCTCCTCCAGCGTGGTTGAGAAACCGTTCTCTGTTGGCAAAAATTTACATCAAGAAAGTACTTATCGAAAATTCTAAGTACTATGATGTCCGTGGAGATCTTTACTGGGATGGGGCGAGCCTTGATGTCCGGAACATAACATTGCAGTCCCGTTTTGGTGCTTTGCAGGCCCAAATTCGGCCGCATCTGGAAGTCTCGCCGCCCGTCTGGAACTGGACGGCGATCGGGCAGAACCTGCCCTGGCGTTCCGGAGAAGTGGAACTGAGGGAAGATTTCACCGCAACCGGTAGTCTCGATAGCATCTTGAGCCGGAGTGAGGGACGGTCGGAGATCGCGTGGCGGCGGATGGGCAGCGCGGAGTGGCCCGCGGGTTCTGTGACCCGCGTCTCTCTAAGGTGGTTGCCGGGGGTGGAAGGCCCAACGATCTGCGCGCAGTGTGTGGAGTTCCGGTCCGGGAGCGAGATCTATCTCGGTAGCTGCGAAAGAGGTAATGGTACGACCTACCGGTGCCTGCTGGAAGATCCGCGAACAGGGCAGGAACACGAGATAAATCTGCCGATAAGCCTGTTTGGAACGGGAGCAAACTAGTGGTAAGTAAGACTGAGGCGGCGACTTTGTAATTCCGGGTTCCGGCCGTGCGTCCGACGCTTCGGCTGAAGCTTCGGGCTGGGTGGAAAACACCGGATCGACAGTTCCGCTTCCGGTTTAGGCAAACAACTCGGGCAGTGAGCGAGGGGAAAGGTAGAAGAGCAATGAGTACGGCAGCGGTAAATTTCAACGATCCACGCGAGGACGGCCTTACCAAGTCTCTCGCGGAACGGGAAGCGGCAATCAAGGAACGGCTTTCG
>JADLCF010000182.1 GCA_020847315.1 Bryobacterales bacterium
AAGGGCAAGCACGAAACCTCTTCGTGGATAACTATGCCGGCCTCAATTTTGAGCACATATTGAGCGGTGTTTCGCCGCGCGAGAGCCGGGAGCAGTTTGAACCGCGGCGGCATCCGATGGAGTTGCGCTCCATTCACGCCCATGCGGTAGAACTCTGCCAGACGCCCACGTTTCTTCATGCCCTAGAGAGTTGCCAGCGTTATGAACTTCTCGCCGATGGCACGATGCAACTCACCATTGAAGCAGCCGCGCGCAAACCCAGTTTCCCGAATGGCTACATCAACCTTTTCTGGGCAAGCTACATCCAGCAGCCGGAATCGCTCGATATCCATTTTCGCGGTGTTCCGGCCGGTGCGGACCGGGGTGCGAAGCCGATTTGGATCCAGGCAGCCACACCCTCGCATGGCGTGCTTTCGACACATCCCGCGGTGGGAGACGCACGCGTCTTCCAGCACGACGACCCGTTCCCGCTGACGCTCGTCTTCAACCTTTCCAACTATCGGTACACCGAGCCCTGGTATTTCGGCGTCAGCCACGGCATGGCTTTTGCCCAGATGTTCCGGCCCAAGGATCGCGTGCGTTTCACGCAATCTCCTTCCGGCGGAGGCACGGGGAACCCGGCCTGGGATTTTCAGTATTTCGTTGAGAACGCCCAGGTGAACCGGGTGTACCGGTTCGTGATGCGCGCGGCCTATCTGCCGTATGTATCGGAAGCGCAGATGGAGAAGGCGACGAGGAAGAACCGGGCCGCGTTGGCCCGTTAATGAACCCTCCGGGATCGCCGGATTGGCGGAAAGATGTGTCCCGGAGCCTGGTAGTGGTTTAATAAAGATGGATTCTTTTGCGCTGCGTTCATCGTGGCGGCCTCCCCTCGACCATGTACCACGACACTGACGATATACGCATTCAGGAAATTAAGGAACTCGCCGCTCCCACGGAAATCATCCGGGAACTCCCGGTCTCGCGTGAGAACGCGGAGCTGATCTACGACACGCGAAGAGCGATCAGCAACATCCTCTATGGCAACGATTCCCGCCTGCTGGTGATTGCGGGGCCATGCTCTATTCATGAACCGGCGGCGGCGCTCGATTACGCGGGGCGCCTGCTCGAACTCGCCCGGCCGCTCGCGAACGAGATTCTGATGGTGATGCGGGTCTACTTCGAGAAGCCGCGGACGACCGTCGGGTGGAAGGGGCTGATCAACGATCCGTATCTCGATGGCACCTTCCGTATCAATGATGGCCTTCGCATGGCGCGAAAGCTGCTGGTGGAAGTGAATGGAATGGGGCTGCCCGCGGGCACCGAGTTCCTCGACATGATTGTCCCGCAGTATTTCGCCGATCTCATTTCCTGGGGAGCGATCGGGGCGCGGACCACCGAGAGCCAAGTGCATCGCGAACTGGCATCCGGCCTTTCCTGTCCCGTCGGTTTCAAGAACGGAACCGAGGGAAATATGCGAATCGCAGTGGATGCCGTTCGAGCCGCGCGGATTCCCCACTATTTCCTCTCCGTGACGAAACTAGGGCGTTCGGCGATCGTCCATACGAAGGGCAACCTCGATGGGCACGTCATCCTTCGCGGCGGCAAAGAGCCGAACTACTCCGCGGAGCATGTGCAGGCAGCTGCGGAAGCACTCTCGGCACAGAAACTGCCCTCGAAGGTGATGGTGGATGCCAGCCATTCGAATAGCTCCAAGGATTACCGGAAGCAGGGAATCGTTGTCGAGGATGTCGCGCGGCAGATTGCCAACGGATCGAGCAGCATCCTTGGGCTGATGGTGGAGAGCAACATCAAGGCGGGCAGCCAGCCGCTCACGCCGGGCCATCTCGAGTATGGGGTGAGCGTGACCGACGGGTGCGTGGATCTCGAAGAGACCGCGCGGATGCTCGAGATCCTCGCGGAAGCCAAGCAGAAACAGATGCAGGTGACGGTTTAGGAGTTCGAGGGAGGGTCCGGATCGAGAGCGGCCTCCCGCGCTGGCGCGGGGCGCTCTCGGCGGGAGCCCACGGCCATTCGCAGCAGCGTCCCTCCCAGGATGAGCGCGCCCCCGAGGATGGCGAGCGGCGCGGGGACCTCCCGCAGTAGAAGGCCGGTCCAAATCGGGTTGATGGCGGGTTCGGCCAAGAGGATCATCGACGATTCGAGCGCGGGCACCTGCTGGAGCCCCTTAGTCATCAGCACATAGGCCAGCCCGACCTGGACGGGTCCCAGATATGCGAGGATGGCCCAATCCGCGGGTGCGGAACGGACGACGGGGAGCGCCAGCGGCAGGCAAGCCGCGAAGGCGAGCAGGTTGCCGAGAATCACCACCTTCATGCCCGCTTGCGAGTCCGCGGAGCGCGTGCCCAACCACCGCATACTCACGACGACGAACGCCCACATCACGCCGCTGAGCGCGCCCACGAGATTGCCGGCGAACGGGTGAGGCGCCGTTTGCAGGGGAGCATCTCCGTCTAGGAAAAAGAGCGAGAGCCCCGCGCCAAGAATCACCAGGGTGAGCCAATCCGCGCGCCGCGCCCGCTCCTTGAGGATGAGCGGCCCCAGAAAGACAAGATAGAGCGGCGCGGTGGATTGGAGGAAGATGGCGTTGGCGGAGGTGGTGAGCTTGGTGGCGCTCACGAACGTGATGAGCATGCCCGCGTACGCAAAGGCCGGAGCGAGGTAGGAGAGTTTGAAACCCTTCCGCGCATTCGGGAGCAGAAGATAGAGCGCAGCAGCAGCCAGCACGGAACGGAACGAAGCCACCTGCCAACTGTTCAGGGAAAGGGCTTTGATGGCCACGCCACCCGTGGAGAAAAGCAGGGCGGCGCCGAGCAACTGCAATCGTCCGGTGTTCATGGCTGGGGAATTGGGCTGTGCCGTTAGTTTACGCCGCGCAATTGTTTCATCTGGCGGAAGAAGACGCTCGCGAGGGCCGCGTAGAATAACTGCATCGTGCGGGCGCGCTCCGGAGCCGCGCCGAGCATCGCCACGGCGATACTGGGATAACCCTCAAACTCCAGCACCTTTTTCGATTCTTCTCCGAAGATCGGGTCCAGGATCGCGGCTTCATAGAGCGCGGCCATCTGGCTGTCGGAATTCGGATCGAGGCCGGAGAGCAGCACCGCGCTGGCCAGCGGGGAGTCGTCTTCATAGAAGGTGCAAAGAGCCGTTCCGCCCGGAGCCGCGGCCCATTCCATTTCGATTTCGTCGCGCTTCAGGAACGGGAGGCGCAACCGGAATTCCGCCGGCTTATCCACGAGGAAGCGATGAAACAGCTCGCAGACATCCTCCGCCTGCGGATTGGTGGGCGACAACTCGAAATCCCGCGCCTGGATCACCTCGGAACCCGGGATGATCATGTGCATCCGGAACAACTTTTCCGACATTTTTTCTTACCCTTTCTTTGCCCGCGGAGGCCAGGCGAACGTGGCTATTCGCCAATTACCGGCTCCACCGGCGAAGCCTGGGAGAATTGCGCGCGCCAATCAAGTTCGTTCAGCACATTCGTCTTGTCGCGCCAACCCGTGCTCACTTTCACGAAGAGCTCCAGGTAGACCTTCGTGCCGAGCATCTTCTCCAGCTCCGGGCGGGCTTCGCTTCCGATCCGTTTTAGCATCTCGCCCTTGGCCCCGATGAGGATCCCCTTCTGGCCGGCGCGTTCCACCAGGATGTTGGCGGAGATGCGGGTGAGCTTGGGCTCTTCCAGCCATTGCTCGATGGCGACCGCAACGGAATGGGGCACCTCCGCGCGGGTGGCCTGCAGGATCTTCTCGCGGATCAGTTCCGAGGCGAGAAAGCGCTCCGGCTGATCCGTGAGGTGGTCTTCCGGGAAATATCGTGGACCATTGGGCAAATACGAGAATACGACTTTGCGCAGTTCGTCGAGATTGTCTCCGGTGAGGGCGCTGACGGGAACCGTTTCCCGGAAGGGGTAAAGCTCCATGGACTTTTCGATGAGAGGCAGAAGTTCCCGCTTGTCCGCGATGCGATCCACCTTGTTGAGAACCAGCACCACCGGCGTTTCCGTGCGCTGCAGGAACTCGAGAGCCTGGCGCTGCTGCTCCAGTTCCGGTCGGGCGGCGTCAATCAAATAGAGCAAGAGATCCCTGGCATCGAGCGCGCCGCGCACGGCATCCATCATGCGCTTGTTCAACTGGGTGTCGGTGCGGTGAATGCCCGGCGTATCGAGAAACACTACCTGCCCGCGCGGCTCGCTGATCACGCCCTGCACGGTGGTGCGGGTGGTTTGCGGCTTGTCGCTGACGATGGCGATCTTCTCTCCCACGAATGCATTCAGGAGCGTGGATTTCCCCGCATTCGGTCTCCCCAGTAAACTCACGAATCCGGATTTGTACTTGCTCTTCGGTTGCTTAGCCATGCTCAATCTTAGTTTCCGTCATCTGGCGTCTCCTCCGCCTGCCGGGTGACGCGGATCTTATCCACGCGAAGCTCATTGCCGGCCAGCACTTCCATCAGCAAGCCGTCATGCTCAACGACCTCGCCCACGCGCGGGACGTGCCCCACCCATTCGGCGATCAAGCCGCCCACCGTGGTGGATTCGGTCTCCGGTTCCGGTTGATAGCCGAACAACTCATCCAGCCGGTCCAGGTCAAGCGAGCCGGGAACGATGAAGCCGCCGTTCGAATCGTCCTCAATATCGTGTTCGGGTTCGTGCTCATCGCGAATCTCGCCGAAGACTTCCTCCATCACGTCTTCGAGCGTGACGAGGCCGGCGGTGTTGCCATATTCGTTGACGACGATCGCCATGTGGGTGGTCTCAGCCTGCATCTCTTTGAGGAGGCGGCTCACCAGCTTGGATTCCGGCACGGCGCGGATGGGCCTGACAAGTTCGCGGACGGTGCGGGTTTCGAGGTCTTTGTCACCCACTTCGAACATATCCCGGACGTGGACAAAGCCGATGATATCGTCGAGATCCCGCTCGAAGACAGGGAAGCGGGAAAAATGCGCGGAAATGACAAGCTGGCGGAGCGCGGCCAAGCTGCTTTCCGCGTGCGCCACCACCATATCGATGCGTGGGGTCATCACTTCGCGCGCGGTCTTGTCGCCGAACTCGACGACGGACCGGATCAGCTTGCGATCCTCCTCTTCAATGATGCCTTCTTCCTCGCCGGCCTCCATGAACGCTTCGAGGTGCTCCTCCTGGGTTTGGGCATCGTCATCTTCTTCGAGGGGCCTGCCGATCTGCGCGAGCGACTCGATAAAGCCGAGCAGAAACTCGATGGGGCGCATCAGCCATACCACGGCCACCAGCAAAGGCAGAAACGGGGTGAGCCAGCGGCCTGAGGTGCGCTGGATCAACACCGGCGGGATGAGATAGAGCGCGGTGAACATCGCGGCCATTGCCGTGCCCACCGCTTCGCCGGCGGCAACACGGAAATCCGGTTCAGACGCAAAGGCAAAGATCGTTAGCCCGCTCACCAGCAGGACGAGAGCGATGTGCTTTGCGAGGGAAAAGGCCAGCGCGCCTTGCTCCGCTTTCACCGCGATACGCTCTTCGAGGTGAAGCCGGAAGTATTCGAGAAAGGCAGACTCCCGCAGGCGCAGGCGCATCAGTTCCTGGTAGACGCGCTGCATCAGCGAGACCAGCACGATAAAAAAAGTGAGCGGGATGACGATGCCGAACCAGAGGATGGTCATTCGCCGGACCTCGCAATCAAGCCCGTGGGCAAGTCAAGCCGCTTGCGCCAGCGGGATTCCGCGCGGCGCATCCGGCCCTGGTCCGTTTCGTGGTCGAAGCCCATCAGGTGAAGCAGCCCGTGCAGTATCAGCACGCGAATCTCATCCTCCGTGCTGTGGCCGTGCTCCCGGGCCTGCGCGCGGGCGTGGGGCAGGGAAATCGCGAGGTCGCCAAGATAGCCGGGGTCGCCCGCGGCGGGGAAAGAGAGCACATCCGTGCTTTCCGATTTTTGCCGGAAACGCGCATTGAGTTCGGCGAGTTCCTCGGCCGTGGTGATGAGGCAAACGAAGTCGCGCCCTTGGGCAACGTCCCGCGACAACCTCTCCGCGAAAGCCTGAAGAGGCCGGCTGGCGACATCCTGAAAGCGCTTTCGGAAGACGACGCGTTTCGGAGGTTGATCGTCACTCGAATCTGGCATGGTTGATCTGTCGGGCTGCTCCCGTTCCGTTGGTTATGGTCGTCCGCGTGCGGCACAGCCGGGCGGTGGATGCCCACGCGCTATGGAATCTCCTCCGCGGGCGGTTCATGCAGACGGAGATCCAACTGAGGGTTGGCGCGATTCTGATAGCGGTCATACGCCATGATAATTTTCTGCACCAGAGGATGCCGCACGACATCCTTTTCGTCAAACTCGACAAAGCCGATGCCTTCGACGCCCTCAAGCACGTCGAGCGCGTTCCGCAAACCAGACGCGCGGGAATGCGGCAGATCGGTCTGGGTGAGATCGCCCGTCACGACCATCTTGGAGTTGAAACCCTGGCGGGTAAGCACCATCTTGATCTGTTCCGGGGTGCAGTTTTGCGCTTCATCGAGAATGATGTAGCTATCATTCAGCGTGCGTCCGCGCATGAAGGCGACGGGTGCGACTTCAATTTCTCCTTTTTCCATCATGCGCTTTACTCGCTCTCCATCGAGCATATCGTGGAGGGCGTCGTAGAGAGGGCGCAGGTAGGGGTCGATCTTTTCCTGGAGAGTTCCCGGCAGAAAACCAAGCCGCTCCCCCGCTTCCACCGCGGGCCGGGTGAGGATGATTCGCTTGACGCGCTCGGAGAGCTTGTAATAGACGGCCATCGCCACGGCGAGGTAGGTCTTGCCGGTTCCCGCCGGCCCGAGGCCGAAGACCAGATCGTCACGTTCCAGCGCGGCCATGTAGCGCCACTGGTTCGTCGAGCGGGGCCGGATGGATTTCTTGCCGACCGTGCAGCGGTTGGTTACCTCGACGAGTTCCTTGAGGGTGATGGAGGGGTCGCGCTGAATCACCTGGATGAAGCTCTTGAGCTCGTCGGCGTTGAACTGCCGCCCGCCATGGACGAAATCCGCGTAATTCTGGATGAAGCGGCGGGCGCGCGCCACGCGGTCGTCGCCGCCGGAGATGCCGATCCCCTCGTCGCCGAGATGAAGCTCCACGTGGAAACTCTCTTCGAGCAGGCGCAGATTTTCGTCGCGAGTTCCGAATAGCGGCTGCACGCCGCTATCGAGCAGCACGGTTGCCTTCACGTCAGATCCGATGGGGAACGCTCCTTGCATGCGCGGCCGTAAGCGATGGCGAGACGCATCCCTCGGATGCGGGAAGAGGTCTCGCCCAATCGAACAGTTTGAAGCCGGGAGTGGCGGAGTATGGCGCCAGGATCGAAGGGAACGCCCGCCGGGAATGATTCGAGTGAGTGGATCTCATGGGGAACTGGTGATTATAGCTCCGCGGAACTCCATCTAGAGCCAAGCGTAACAGAGGCGGCCACGGGCCGACAAGTTCTTTGTCGCCACGCCTCGGTGGCGCCAAGGAAGCGAGACCGGCGATGCGGCGGCCGGAGTTTCATGAGACCGCGGATCCGCTCGGGACCCGGGAGCCACACTCCGCTCGCGCCGTCTTGGGTTCCACGGAAAGCTGATCGCCGGCGACGGTACCGGTGGCCAATGCGGTTCCCGCAGGCAATTCCAGCGCCGTGGCAGCCGTGAAACAGAACGCGATGCGGTTTCTGGGGATGGAATGAACCACCTTGCGGACGACCTTCTTGCGGTCGTAGAACACGACATCGATGGCGAACTTCATGCCGAACATGTGGATGGCCTCGCACGGCGAGATCAGCAAGCCCTCGCCCGCGGGAAACTCCGTCCGCTTCAGCAGGCCCTCGCGCCGCGTCTTGCTGTCGTCCGCGAGCAGCGCGCGATCAGCCAATACTCGTTCTCTGGTTTCGTTCCTTACGACGTAGAGCGCCATCGATTCGTCCTTTATCCGCGAGCAATTGAGCCTAACGGGAGCGGCAATGAGCAACGCTAAAACCGGATGATGCGGAAATCGAAGCTCGTCCACAAGAACAACAACACAAACCAGGCAAGGGCAATGACCGCCCCGTGCGGCAGGCTGAGGCTTTTCGCGCTGCGGATGTCGAGTTCCGGATTCGCGGCATACGGCGCCTGAAAGTAAGAGAGGCTTCGCAGGATATCCATGGACTTGCCGAGCATGATCTTGAACTGGCCTTTGGCGAGCGTAAACAGCACGGCGGCCACCCCGCCCAGAATGGAGGCGAAGATGAAGAGGTGAATCCACATGAGTGGGCCGATGAAGGAGGCGATGGCCGCCATTAGTTTCGCGTCGCCCGCGCCCATGGCCCGGAGCAGATACAGCGGGAAGTAAATCAGTAGCGCGAGGAGCACGGCCACGAATGAGAGAAACAGACCCATCCACCCTCCCAGAATGCCGCTGGCGATGAGCCCGATGGGCAGCGCGCCGAGAGTGAGCCAGTTGGGAATCTTGCGGCTGCGCAAGTCCGTGATCGCGCCCAGGACGCAGAGGATCGTGACGGCGGCGAGCAATATCGAGTGGGGCGTTTCGGGCATGATGATTTTGTTCGTGATTCCTATAGAGAATAAGCTTGCGTGGAGGTGCGGGGCTAGTGGCGCATCGGTGGTTCAACCAGTTATATCGTAACCGGCGGGATCAGCAGCAGCACTTCCACTTGAACGGGCTTTCCGTTGCGCGATGCCGGCCGGAAGCGCCATTTGTTGAGCGAAGGCTTCAGCATCGGCAGTAGGCTGGCGAACCGGTTCCCCACCACTTCGAGATCCTGGAATTCGCCCTTGAGATCGATGAACCCATGCACCACCACATAGGATGCCTTCGGCATCACCGGGGCGGGCGGACGCACGGTGATGGCGGGGAAGGGAGCGGCCACGTCGGCGGGCGATTCATCGAGCACGAACACGCCCCGTTGCCGGTCCTTGGCTTTCTCCGCATCCGGCGGCGCGGCTTCGCAGTATTGCAAGATCCATTCCTTGGTGGAGCCTACCTGGATATACACGGTCTCGATGCGCGCGCCGCGTAAGAGCCCCTTGGCGTCGGCGAAGACATCGGAGAGCGCGGTTTGCGTGACCATCAAATCAAACTGGCCATCTTCCGCGTGGATGATCGTGCGATCCCGAACCGGCTCGGAGAGTTCGAGAACCGCGAGCAAATCCGCGATGGTGGCCTTCCCGCCCGCGCTGCTGCCGCCCTTGGAGCCGGGCCCCACTCCATCTCCGGCGCCTGTTCCACCGCCGCCCGTTCCCTGGCCACGGCCTCCCGCGGAACCGGGAAGGAAGCGGAGCAGTTCGGAGCCGGGAGCGGCCGCAGCGCTCATGGAGTAGATAGTTCCACCCGTCGTGCCGGATTCGCCGGTGAGGGAGGCTAGCTGCCCGGATGGCAGCAGTTCCAGAAATCGCTTTATCTGCTGGTTGTTGGCTCCGCCGAAGAGCCGGATGCCTTCCGCAGCCTGTTCCCCGGTGCCCACGGAGGCGCGCATGATCTCCTGGCGGCGCACGGCATCCTCGGGAGATTCCACGGAATCCTTCTTCAAGATCGCTTTGGGGTCGTCTTTCGTCTTTTTCGCCCCGAGATCCAGGGTCAGCCGTGGTTTGAAATCGAGCCGCTTCGGTTGCATACGCAGCAGCGCCTCTGGCGTATCGGGCGGGGGCGGCGGCAGATTGGGCGGCTTGATGGCGGTGGCGGCTACGGAATCCGGCATCTTGGGGACCTTGGTGTCGTTTGACCAGAAGAGGATCTTCGGCAGATCGAGGTTCTCCGCGGATACCTGGAGGTCTGAGATTACCGGCGGCTTCGGCTTGCCGACATCACGGCGGTCGCCGGGGGCTTTCAGGGATGGCTTGGGTTGCTCCACGCCCTTCGATTTCGCCATCAACCGGGAATCGCTGCCCGCGTCGGGCTTCTTGTCGATGCCCTTGCCGGCGCCTTTTTCATCGATCTCGTTCTCGCCCGAGCCCTTTGGCACAATGATCCGCGTCGGCACCTTGATCATGACGGGCGTAATGAGCGGAGCATGCAGCCGGGCAGTGCGCGGCTGCATGGTGGCCAGCATGTCGAAGAGGGGGATGAGCAGCGTGAGGCCCACCACGTGGATGGCCGCGCTGCTCATAAAGCTGAGCGACATCCGACCGGTGGCTTTATGGGTTTCCTTCGCGAGAGGGTCGTCGGCCTGGCGGCGATACGACTCCCACAACTCCCTGCCGCCCTGCGAATGCATCACCAGGCAGAAAAAATAGAGAGCGACCGGATGCACAAACTCCGTGACGAGATTGCGCTTGGGGATCAACGCCCGCCGGAAAATGGCATCGGGAGGAAGCGGCGATGCTTCCTCCCGTTGCTGGGGGTCGATTCTTAACCGGATCTTCATTGCGCTGCGTTCAAGCGATGTTCGTGAAAGGCCAGTCTACAAGGAAAGCCGAAGGATCTCTGCGGCGATGCGATCGAACGCTTCCTGCAATCCGTCGTTCTGCTGATTGAGCGGTACGTAAATGTACATCCCTGTCTGCTGGCTGGAGTTGTAATTTGCGGAGTCGCCAGTGTTTGCCACTTGCTTCATGAACTCGTCTTCGATGGCGTAGTCGCCCGTTTCCGGAGCGAGGCCGATCGAATAGATCACCGGTTGGAGCGTGGAATTGGCGCGAATCTTACCCGCCTGATCCAGGACCGTATTCATAGAAGCGTTGGCCAGATTGCGCGGGCTGGTCAAATTTGTGTAGTTAACGGATTTTGCAGCGAGGAAACCCGCAGTCCGATTCTGAAACGTGTCTTTGTAAGGGATTCGGGCGATGTCATCGCTCATGTTGCTCAAATTCGACGCCATGTTGCAGCCGTTCAGATAGGAGATGGCCGCATCCGAGGCGGTGAGGCTGGTGGATGTGTGTTTGTAGATCCCCCAACTGTTCTTGGACGTGGTATTCGGATGCCCGCCATAGGCGATCACGCCGAGCCGG